>JASLCG010000119.1 GCA_030151885.1 Bacteroides sp. | reverse complement strand
CTAAATGTAGTCATAAAATTATTTATGAGTTGAATTAACTGCTATTTAAACCCAAACAACACTTTTTGGCTTATTTACTAACTAAAAACACTTTTTAAAATATATTTAAATCACAAACATAGAAGACAATATTTTTAAATAATATTAATCATTAAAACAAATAACCCTTATTTAATTTACAAATAAAAACATCTAAATGTTTTGTATTTAATAAAATTAATTACTATATTGCACTAATATTAAATATATAAATAAAAACACAACCTTAATTCTTGATTAACATTTAATAATTATCTATTGGCATTTAAACGATTATAAAATATAATCAGCTATGAATTTTAAACACATTTTTATGAATCTAAATCAAAGAAATTTAACCAGAACATTTCTTTTAGGATTGGCTTTTCTTGCATTACCACATAGTAATGTCATTGCAAGTCAATCGAAAGAAGCTGGTACACATTTTTCTTCAACTCAAGTGAACAGTAAAGAAATTACTGTAACAGGTTTGCTTACAGATGAATTTGGAGATCCTATAGCAGGAGCGACAATACAAGTCAAAGGAACAACTAATGGTGTTATCAGTGATATTGATGGTAAATACCAAATAAAAACTAAAGAAGGAGAAATTCTAATATTTAGTTTTATCGGTTTTGAAACTGTCGAAAAAAGAGTAAGCAAAAATGAAACCACACTAAATATTAGAATGCTTGAAAAAACAACAACTCTAGAAGATGTAGTTGTTGTAGGGTTTGGAAAACAAAAAAAAGCAAGTGTAGTAGGTGCAATTAGCTCTGTTAAACCAGAAGCTTTCAAATTACCTACAAGCTCTTTATCAGCTTCTCTAGCTGGTAGACTATCTGGTGTTATTGCAGTGCAAAGATCTGGAGAACCAGGTGGTGATGGTGCTGATTTTTGGATTCGTGGAATAGCTACAAATGGAGCTAACTCTAGACCTCTTATATTATTAGATGGTGTTGAAATATCAACTGGAGACCTTAATAATATACAGCCAGATGATATTGAAAGTTTTTCAATCTTAAAAGATGCTAGTGCAACAGCTCTTTATGGAGTACGTGGTGCAAATGGTGTCATGATTGTGACCACTAAAGAAGGTAAAAGCAATGAAAAGATATCAATAAATGCTAGGGTAGAAAACTCATTAAGTATGCCATCTTACAACTTTGACATGGTTGATGGTCCAACATATATGAAAATGTATAACGAAGCTCTATATAATGATGACCCTACCCAAACACCAATGTATAGTGCTGAAAAAATAGAAAATACAATATTAGGAGCTAATAAATATATTTATCCAAATGTAAATTGGAAAAAAGAAATATTTAAAAGTTCTACGATGAATCAAAGAGCCAACGTTAATATAAATGGTGGTAGTAGAATAGCACAGTACTACATTTCTGCAGGTGTATATAGAGATACTGGTCTTTTTAGAAAAATATCTAATGGAAGCTTTAATAATAACATTGACTTAAAGAGATATAATTTTCAAGCTAATGTTAATGCGAATGTTACTAAAACAACCAAAGTAAGGTTAAAACTAAGCACAGTTATTGATGACAAAAATGCCCCTGTTGTAGGAGCTGCATCAACATACTCAAATATTATACAAAGGACAAACCCTGTAAACTTTCCTATTATGTTTCCCTCTGGATCAGGTCCTTTAGGAGATGAAACTAATATCCTTTATGGTAATATGAACTTCGGAGGCTCTACCTTCACCAATCCTTACGCAGATATTGCAAAAGGATATGCGACATCTTTTTCATCAACTGTAATCTCGACTGCTGACATAAAACAAGATCTTTCGATGGTTACTAAGGGTTTATCAGCAAGGGCATTATTCTCTTATAAGAATTGGAATATGTCACACATTAATAGAAGTACTACGCCATTTTTCTATCAAGTGACAAGCTATGATGCTGATCAAAATTTCCAACTTGAAAAAATTGGAACTTCAGGAAGTGATTACTTAGGTTTTTCAAAAAGCAATAATGGGGATAGAACTATTTATTGGGAAGCAGCTTTAGATTACAAAAGAACTTTTAATAATAAGCATGACGTTTCTGGTATGTTACTTTACAATCGCAGAGAGTATAACCCAGCATTCCCAGGGAGCTTATTTGATGCTGTACCGTATAGAACTTCAGGATTAGCAGGTAGATTTACATATGGGTATGATAGTAGATATTTTGCAGAGTTTAACTTTGGATATAATGGAACTGAAAACTTTATAAAAGACAAGCAATTCGGTTTTTTCCCTTCTATAGCATTAGGATATAGCATATCAAACGAGAAATTCTTTGCCCCTCTTAAAAAAGTAGTGAATTCATTAAAAATTCGTGGTTCTTACGGATTAGTGGGTAATGATAAGGTCGCTGGTGCTAGATTTCCATACCTTACCGAAATAGCCTTAGGAAGTGGTCCAAGATATGTTTACGGCGAAAATATGAATACATATTATAGTGGTGTAGCTTTTAGTAGAATCGGTAATGAAAAAGCTAAATGGGAGATTGGTTATAAAGGGAATATTGGTATCGATTTAGGTCTTTTTAATTGCTTTAATTTAACCATAGACTATTTCCAAGAAAAAAGAACAGGCATATTTAAAAAACCACAAACACTACCTAGCACTATGGGATTCGGAGGTATAATTCCATATTATAATTTAGGCGAAGTAAAAAACAGTGGAATTGATGCATCATTCACATTCAACAAAGCCATTAATAAAGATTTCACCCTGTCACTCATGGGTAATTTTGTATACGCCAAAAACAAAATAGTTAAAGATGAATTTCCAGACCAGATTTATCCTAATTTAAGTAGAATAGGTAATCCTGTAAATACAATATATGGTTTAGAAGCCCTTGGACTTTTCCAGTCTGAAGAGGAGATTAAAAACAGTCCTATACAACAATATGGAAGTGGTCCAAAAGTTGGAGATATAAAATACAAAGATATTACCAACCACATTGATGGAGCAAATATGGTATCAAACAACGATATTCAAGCAATAGGACGTCCTACTAACCCTGAAATTACATATGGTTTTGGAGGAACAGTTGGCTATAAAAAATTTGATTTCGGAATGTTTTTCCAAGGTGTGGCAAGAACTTCATTTATCTTATCAGCAGGTAGTATGGCTCCTTTTGGAAGATGGAATGCCAACGTTGCGCAATGGATAGCAGACGACTATTGGAGCGAGTCTAACCCAAATCCGAATGCTAGATACCCTAGACTTTCCGCACTTGGAAGCGAAAACAACCATCAGAATTCTACATTCTGGCTAAGAAATGGATCATTTATTAAATTAAAAAATGTTGAAATGGGGTATTCTTTTAAATACTTTAGATTATACCTTAACGCAAATAACCTATTAACTTTCTCTAACTTCAAACTATGGGATCCTGAAATGGGTGGCAATGGATATTACCAATATCCAACTCAACGTGTCATTAATATTGGTATTCAATTTAACTTCAACTAACCATGAATATAAAAAATATATTATTAGCAGCTGCGGCCTTTACAATGGCTTCTTGTAATTTTTTAGATGTAGTACCTACCGAAGTACCCCAATTAAGTGATGCTTTTAAAAATGAAGCGACAGCTCAAAATTACATTATGGGAAATGTATATGGATATATTACTACAGAAAGCTCTATTGCAGAAAACCCTGCTATTTTAAGTAATGATGAACTAGATATAGCATGGAGAAATGATAAAACAAACTTCAGAGCATATCACATTAATCTAGGAACTTTAGACACATCAAATCCATATTACAACCTTTGGGAAGGTGGTGGTGGCTCAAAAAACCTATATAAAGGAATACGTGAAGCATATATCTTTCTAGAAAACATTCATACAGTACCAGATGTAGATAGTTCAACCAAGTCTAGATGGATTGCTGAAACAAACTTTCTAATTGGCTACTACCATTTCTGCTTACTAAGACAATATGGTCCTATCGTTATAATGCGAAGTAGTGTTGATATGAACGATGAGGATCAGAGAAAATATCCTGTTAGAGAGAGCGTTGATGAATGCTTCAAATTCATTATTGAAAAAATTGATTATGCTATAAATAATGGGTTGCCCGAAAAATTACCAAGTACCGAATGGGGCAGAATTTCAAAGCTTATAGCCAGCAGCTTTAAAAGCCGTGTTTTACTATATCAAGCTAGTCCAATATTTAATGGTAATAAAGATTATGCAAACTTCATAAATCAAAACGCTACGACGCCATTAATAAGCCAGGAGTTCCAAATAGAGAAATGGAAAAATGCAGCAGAAGCATCTAAGCAAGCAATAGACCAAGCTGAAGGATTAGGTGTTAAATTATATGACTGTACAACAAACTCCTCATTAGTATTTGCTGACAGTGTAATGAAAGCTAAAGATAATACAGGAGTAATACCCGCAGTAAGAAGAACTATTAACTATAACAAACTGCCTGAAGACAAACAAAGAGAATATGATTATAGATACTCAATGGTAGATCCTTGGAATTGTGAGTTAATTTGGGGATTCACTAACATAGAAGGAAATCAAACTTGGCAAAGGCACTCAATGTTAAGACCATACGTATTTAATGGTATATCACCCACATTGAAAATAGTTGAAGCTTTCTATACTAAAAATGGCTTACCTATCGATCAAGACCCTGAGTTTGACTATGAAAATAGATATAAAATAATAGACCCTGATAATGATATTTGCTACTCTAAAACAATCCAATTACACTATAATAGAGAACCTAGATTTTATGCTAGTATTGCTTTTGATGGAAGTATATACGAGTTAAGGGGAGCTAATATTTTATTTCAAGCAAAATACCAAGAACCATATGGCAAACAGAGCCAAGATGCTTCTTCGACAGGTTATCTCGTAAAAAAGGGTATACATCCTTCGTCTGATGCTCAACAAAGTGGACAAACTGGTTTATTAGTTAAGTATCCATTCCCTCTAATTCGACTAGCTGAGCTATATCTAAACTATGCAGAAGCCTTAAATGAAGCAGAAGGTCCTAGCAAACATGATGAAGTAATCAAGTATCTAGATAAGATAAGATTGCGATCTGGCGTTCCAGGTATAAAAGAAGCATGGAGTAAAGCTAAAAATGCTAAGACGACTTTTTCTAAAGAGGAAATGAGAACAATAATTAGACAAGAAAGACAAATTGAACTCTCCTATGAAGGGCATAGGTCTTGGGACGTAAGAAGATGGAAAATTGCGAAACAAGAATTTGATCAAGATGTAAAAGGATGGGAAATTACAGGAAAAACAACAGAAGAATTTTATAGAGTTTCAAATGGAGTGGCTACTCCTGACGTAATAGTAACGAGAAACTTTCCTTCAGAAAAATATTCTTTATGGCCATTATCAATTACTGAACTTCAAAAAAATAAGAACTTAGTTCAAACTGATGGCTGGTAATAAATATTGATTTGTGTTAAAAGGCTACCTTATGAGATATAAGGTAGCCTTTATATTTTACTAACTCATTTAGTAAGAGCATTCAATCATAACCTACTATTTTAGTTTGAAAGCAACTATTTACCTTTCTACACAGAATAATAAGTTATACTAGTATGGTAATTAAAGAAACTTTTCTATCACTTTTAAATTAAAAATATATTATATTTATAGTATAAGAATCAACGAAAGGAATATAATATGAGACGTTTAACGCAGTTTTTATTAGCTTTTTTATTACTAGCTCTCTCTATGTGGACTCTTACTAGTGCGCCTCATTCTTTTTACATTGTAAGCTCTGCTACTTTAGGATCTATAACAGCAATATATCTTTCTATACTAGCATACCTTCGTAAGCCTAGCAAGTTAAAACGCCGATCTAAGCGAATATGGAACCTCATATTTTTTCATATTGTAATTCAATGTTTATATATTTTTGAATTTTGCTTAGTCCAATTATCCTTAGCAGGAATTATCCATGATGACTTTAACACACTTGGCTTTTTTATAGGAAGCATATCATTAACCACCGCTCTTTTTGTTGTAAACGGACAACGTAAGCGACTTGTTAGAATATTTAGAAAAAAGAATAAAAAGTGAGTACAACCTAACTATTAAAGGGGTATATCCAGAGGTTTCTTCATTGCCGATGTACCTCGAGCATATTGCCGAGAAGACAGAGGTAAGTTGCCGATAAACATGAGGTATGTCGGCAATAAAGAGAACTATCCTTATAAGTGAGGCTTGACCTAGTTAAAACAGAAGAAAGACTTGTAAATGCATTACAAGTCTTTCTTCTGTTTTTTTAGGATAATTCATAAGAGCAGAAAATATAACATAGATTCTAATCTTCAGAATCTGTTCTATCCATTTTATATTCATCCTCTATCAATGATATTCCCTTTTGCAATAATAAATTATTGGGATACACGTGTAAAACACCATCAACTGTTCTTAAATGAGTATAGAAAGTCTTAATATTGACTATAATTGCTTCTGTAGGAAAATCTTTATCAAGAATTCTTATTTTATCACCTATTGTAAAAGGAGAATTAAAAAATATAATTAATCCTGCAGTAATATTACTCAAAATAGACCACTGAGCAAATAATGCCACACCAATGATAGCAAATACAGAAGATAATGCAACCCATATATTCTGCTTCTCTACCCCCCATATTGTTATAATTATAATAATGGCTAATGCATTTATAGTTATAGAAGTAGCCCGTAAAATAGGCTCTATTCTAGTCTTAACATTTGCACTTAAAGCTGCATATTTACGAATTAACTTGAAGAATAAAAGCCTTGATAACACTGCTGTTAATATAGTTACAAGTGTATATATAATTTGAGGCAAATATTTTAATAGTGTTTGGTACATATACTATATGTTTTTGTCGTGTTTTAAAATTATGTTTATTTCAAACCTTAATCATTCATTTTATCTTCAATGTAGTCTGCTATTTCATCTTCAACAGGACGATGTCTTGTAAACTTGAACCATTTAATCAGTTCAAAAACACCATAAATCAAAGCAGCTATGCCAATTATCATTAAAGTTGTAGCTCTTGCTTCCCCAGGATTAACCAAGACATAAACACCTGACAATAAAATCATTATAGGAACTAAATAATAGCCAAAACTTATTTCAGACCACTTTCTAGCTATTATTAACGATATAGTTTGCTGTACACCTCCTAATGCTAAGATTAAGCCAAGAACTATTGTTACAATATCTGCAAAAAATGTGGGTACTATTATTAAGCAAGCACCAAACAAAACACTTCCTGCAGATTCTAATGGAAGTTTTGTACTCTGACCACTTTTACCTTTATCAACGATATAACATATTAAACCAATTATACCAGGTATCAAGAATAACAACCCCGCTGTAATTATAATATAATTAATAGCTAAATCTGGCCATTTAACTAAAACAAAGCCTATAACCAAGGCTATTGTAGCCCTTAATACTGATGGATTCATTACTTTCATATTAAAAACAAGCTTTTAAAATTTCGTATGCAACATCTCCATTAACATTTTGATTTTCACCGTAAGCAACTTTACGATCATTGAATCTATTTCTTATTTCTAAGAGAATTCCGTCATCTATATTCTCTTCCTGTAAAGATGTTGTTAACCCTAAAGATTTGAAATAATCTCTCGTATTAGCAATAGCTTTATCTACTTTTTCTTCAGCAGTACCTTTATTTATATGCCAAACACGCTCGGCATATTGCAATAATTTATCAAATTTTTGCTCCTTCAATACTGTTAGCGTAGCAGGTAAAATGATAGCCAAAGAATGTCCATGTGTTAAGCCAGTAAGTGCAGTTATTTCATGGCCAATCATATGCGTAGCCCAATCTTGATTTACCCCCATCCCAATGAAACCATTTAATGCCATAGTTGCTGTTAACATAAAGTCTGCCATCAAATCATAATCTTTCGGGTTATGATTTATTTGAGGAGCTATTTCAATTAGCGTCATTAAAAGCCCCTCCGCCCATCTATCCATTACTCTTGATTGTTTTGGAGAGGTCATATATTGCTCCATAATATGAACAAAAGTATCAGATAGGCCACATGCTATTTGGTACAAAGGTAAAGTAAATGTCACCTGAGGATCTAATATTGAGAATGTCGGGAATGTAGAATAAAAGGAGTATTTCTCACTAGTCTTATTTGAAGAGATTACTGCACCATTATTCATTTCAGAGCCTGTAGCTGAAAGTGTTAATACAGTACCCAGTGGAATACAGTCTAAAACACGTTCTCCTTTTAAGACTAAGTCCCACGCATCTACATCTGATTTAAGAGCTGCGCAAATTAACTTTGAACCATCAATAACCGACCCACCACCGACAGCCAAAACAAAACTCACGTTTTTTTCTTTTCCTAATTTAACGGCCTCTCTTAATGTTTCAACTTTAGGATTAGGTTCTATGCCCCAAAACTCAATTATATCATAACCTTTTAGCGCTTCAATAACCTGGGCATAAACACCATTTCGTTTAACACTACCACCTCCAAAAGTCAGTAATACTTTACTATTCTGAGGAATCTGTTTTTTAAGCTCTGCAATCATTCCCTTACCAACAATCAGTTTTACAGGGTTTTGAAAAATAAAATTATTCATATTATTAAGTTTTAAAGCATGATACATTTATATCTATACAACAAATAAAATCGTTCTATGTTTTTCTATAACAACACAGTTTTAAATATCCATTTAAAGGTAATAACAAAAATGAAAAAGTAACTATTGATTATTAAAAATCATTCTACAATCAATACAGTCAGATTGTGTTAATAAATCTTTTTTACTACTTTAATTTGGACAATAGGATTATTAAACATATTTTTGTGTCAATCAAAATATAAAACAGATGAATTTTTCAATGTTAAATACAAACTGGTGGTGGCGCCTATTACAACTTCAAAAGTCGTAAGGGAACACTGCTCGTATATGTATAATTGAACAATTGAATTAATTTAACAATATTAAAAAGAGCCTTGTCGCCAATGCGACAAGGCTCTTTTTTTATGTCCAATAATTTTAAATATTAAATAATTATGAAAACTTTTCTAGCAGACAACAACGGATTTTATGGAGATTTTGGAGGGGCATATATACCAGAAGCTCTTCAAGGGTGTATTAACGAATTAAAGGATAACTATCTAAAAGTAATACAAAGTGAAGAGTTTAAACTGGAGTATGACCAATTACTACGTGACTATGTAGGACGCCCATCTCCTTTATACTTATCTAACTATTTATCTAAAAAGAATAACTGTAAGGTATATCTTAAACGTGAAGATCTTAATCATACTGGAGCTCATAAAATCAACAATACAGTAGGACAAATTTTACTTGCTAAAAAACTAGGTAAAAAGAAAATTATAGCAGAAACAGGTGCTGGTCAGCATGGTGTAGCAACAGCCACCGTATGTGCTTTAATGGGACTAGAGTGCCATATATATATGGGGAAGATCGATGTAGAACGTCAGCGACCAAATGTTGAAAAGATGGAAATGCTTGGTGCAACTGTACACCCCGTTACTTCTGGAGGTATGACCCTTTCTGATGCTGTTGATGAGGCAATTAAAGTATGGGCAAATAATTCTGAAGACACTTTCTACCTAATTGGATCAACTGTTGGGCCACATCCATACCCTGATATGGTTAGTAGACTTCAGTCAATCATTAGCGAAGAGATAAAAAAACAATTATTAGAAAAAGAAGGTCGAGACTATCCTAATTACTTAATCGCTTGCGTAGGTGGTGGCAGTAATGCTAGTGGTACGGTTTATCATTATGTAGATGACTTAAGAGCAGATATTATTTTTGCAGAAGCAGCTGGTAGAGGAGTTAATAGTGGAGATACAGCTGCCACATTAACTATCGGAGAAAAGAGCATTATCCATGGTTTTAAAACATTAGTAATGTTAGATAATGATGGTAAAGTAGTTGAACCATATTCTATTTCTGCTGGATTAGATTATCCTGGTGTTGGACCTCTTCCTGCACATCTTGTTGTTGAGAAACGTGCAAATGTTGTTGCTATTACAGACCAAGAGGCGCTAGATGCAGCATATGAGTTGACTGAAAAAGAAGGTATACTCCCTGCTTTAGAATCTGCGCATGCTTTAGCTGCTTTAAATAAAAAGAAATTTAAAACAACAGATATAGTTGTGGTGACATTATCTGGTAGAGGAGATAAAGACATTGAAACCTATCTAAGACTACGTAAAAACAGAAAATAAAATAATATTAATAGCTAAATCATATACTTTTATTGACACTTTGTTAATATAAATACCTATATTTGGTGGTTATATACCAAAATGTCATTATTAAAATTCAAGTCAGATTTTAAATAACATGAACGCTCTAAGACCATCAGTATTACTTATCTACACAGGTGGAACTATCGGTATGATCGAAAATCCAGAAACTGGAGCTTTAGAGAACTTCGATTTTGACCATCTAAAAACCTTTGTTCCCGAATTGAAAAGATTTAATATGAATATTGATTCTTTTCAGTTTAATCCGCCAATTGATTCATCTGATATGGATCCCGCTTTTTGGGTAGACATGGCTAAAATTGTAGAAAGAAATTATCATAAATACGATGGTTTTGTCATACTACACGGAACTGATACAATGTCTTTTACTGCATCTGCATTAAGTTTTATGTTGGAAGATGTAAATAAGCCTGTTATTTTAACAGGATCTCAATTACCTATTGGTAAATTAAGAACAGATGGTAAGGAAAATTTACTTACAGCAATCGAAATTGCAGCTGCTTATAATGACCTAGGTCAGCCAATTGTACCAGAAGTATGTGTATTCTTTGAGAATCATTTAATGCGTGGTAATAGAACTGTTAAACACAATGCTGAAAACTTTAATGCTTTTAGCTCGTTTAACTACCCCCCTCTTGCAACAGTAGGAATACATATAAAGTATGAATATAGTTATATAAAAAAAATAGAACCTGGACAAAAGTTCCGAACACACTATTTGTTTGACCCTAATGTAGCTATAATAACTCTTTTCCCTGGTATTCAAGAGAGTATAGTTACACCTTCTTTTAGAAATCCTGATGTAAAAGCAATTGTATTAAGAACTTATGGCGCAGGAAATGCTCCTCAGAAACCTTGGCTTATTGAGCTAATTAAAGAAGCTACTGCTAGAAAAGTTATAATTATTAATATTACTCAATGTGATGCAGGAACTGTTGAAATGCAACGCTATGAAACAGGATTGCATCTTCTTGAAGCTGGAGTACTGAGTGGATATGATAGTACTACAGAGTGTGCCGTAACTAAACTTATGTTCTTACTGGGGCAAGGTAATGACTATGATACTATTAGAGAGTTAATGAGTTCTAGCTTGGCTGGTGAAATAACAAAGTTATAATTTACTAATATACAGATAATTAAAATCTCATAATATGATTATATAATTGTATTATGAGATTTTTTTATTACCCATTCGGGTAATTCTTTATCAGAAAAAAGCATTATAGTTTCATATTTTTGCTATTAAGTTTTTTTTGTTAAATATTGTATTCAAATAATATAGTTTAATCTAAACTATTAATGGATAAATTTATGAAAACAATTAAAAAAGCTCTTTTATTCGTATTATTAATTACATTAAACATAGCATGTTATCAAGATTTCGTAGAAGAAGATAGTAGCCAAAATGTAAGTAATCCTATAATAATAAAAGGTAGTATAAGCAAACCATATACTAGAGTTCTAAATAATAACTTCGAGCTAAATGATAGTATTGGATTATATATGCTAGTTGAAAATGATGAAGTTCATTTTGAAAACACTGTCTTTAAATACTCTGCAAAAGGCACATTCCTACCCTTACAAGAGAGCTATTATCCTAATAAAGGTGAATCTAAAATAATCTCTTATTATCCACATAATAAAGCAACTATTCTAAATGATAACTCTATAACTTGCAGTATTAAGAAAAATCAAAATAGTCACTTAGATTATTCTTTATCTGATTTTCTAATTAGTTACAAAGAAAAAGTTAAAAGTAGTAATAAAGCAATAGAGCTTAGATATAATCATGGATTAGCACGCTTAGACTTAGAGCTAAAAATATCAGCTCCATATTCGGCCGAAGATCTTAAGACGATTAACCCTACAATACGTATAAAAAACTCGCCTATACAAGCTCAATATAATTACATAGAGAATAGAGCTTATAACCATAGTGGGCATACTGTTATCGCACCTTTTACGAAGTGGAGTGTAAAAGGCAATAATTTAATAGGTTCTAGAGTAATACTACTGCCTGATGCTGATTTTTCAAAACAAACAATACAGGTCGAAGCCGAAAACTTAGTTTATGAGTGCAATTTACCTACAGATTTTATACTTAAAAGTGGTACTATAAATAAGCTTATTATCAACTTTACACCATCAATAGGAATTGAAGTAGGAGTGATACAGTCTGATATAAACGACTGGGATGAAGGTGACGAGTGGGATACATCTGCTAATATTGTTGATACACTAATTCCAATTCACTCTCTTAATTTTAACAATTCTAAAATATTAAATCTACAGACTGAAGATGGTTTAATTTGTGCCAAAGTCTGTAAAGAACTACTTAAAAACGACAGTATAGAAACCTCTGCAATAGTACTTTACCCACTTAAAGAGAATATTAATGAACTTATAAATGGTGTTATTTTAGATATAGACCTTAAAAACACATCACAATATATAGCAGGAAGTATTAAATGGCAAGGTAACAGCTTTACCATAGAACCTTCCGAAATACCATATATCAAATACATTTTTGTTGATCATGACGATAATATCGTATTTAAAGAACCAGAAAACCCAAAAGTTATTAAGATTCAAGAAGATCAGGTTTTAGACATTAGACCTGAAGAGATAAAATCATATCCCAAAGTAAAAGTAGCTAATCAAGTTTGGATGGCTAAAAACTTATCTACATCTTACTTTACTAATGGTGATAAATTAGCCTATTCTAAAAATGAATATGTTGTACAACCTGGATATGCTATTTTTGAAGATTATCCTAATCAAAAACTTTATAATGATCGAATTGTTGAAATCAATAAAGACATATGTCCCAAGGGATGGAAAATTCCGACTTATGAAGTTGCTCAAGATCTTCTAAAGTATATAGATAATAATAGCACTCTAATTATTAACTCTGTTAGCTCTAAAGAAGATAAGTCTAACTTAAGCGGTTTGGGCTTGACTGTTACAGGAATTTATTCAAATAAATATAACTCTTCAATGAGTGCTATATGGTTAGTTTTTGAAAACAACAATGCTGCTAATATCTCTTTTATAGATAATAATCAGTGGAGATTAAATAAACCTAATACAGAAAATGATTCAAAACGAATGGCTTCTATACGTTGTATAAAAGAATAACCTCTATTAAAAAAGATGTTTATCTTCAATGTTTATAAATTAAAAACGGGAGTAAAATATTAATATATTTCACTCCCGTTTTTAATTTTAAATACTATTTCTATTTGTACTTAGCTTCATAGTAATTTATAAATGCCTGATTCACTAATTTAACACCTCCTGAGGTTGGATAATCTCCTGAGAAATACCAATCACCACTATGATTAGGACAAGCTTTATGTAATCCTTCGATGGGCAAGTAAACTATTTTAATCTCTGAATTAATGTGTTCTGGTTTTAGCATTTCAGCCATTTTAGCAGAGACTTCTTCATCTGTGAATGATGCATAAATATCTTTTACATAGTTAACCATTTCTTGCCTAGGTAAACTTTGTTGCTCTTTACATTTAAGATACACTTGCTCTATTAAAGTTTCTTTGCCTTGATCTTTAAGTAACTCAATTGCAGCCCTAAATGCTATAAACTCATCCATACGAGTCATATCTATACCATAGTAATCTGGATAACGTACCTGTGGAGAAGAAGATACAATTACAATCTGTTTTGGCTGCAATCTATCTAAAATACTTAAAATACTTTGTTTTAAAGTTGTCCCACGTACAATACTATCATCTATAATAACTAAATTATCTTCTTTAGCACGTAAACTTCCATAAGTTATATCATACACATGGGCTGCTAAGTCATTTCTACTATTATTTTCGGCTATAAATGTACGAAGCTTTATATCTTTAATAGCCACTTTTTCACTTCTGATAC
Organism: Bacteroides sp.; assembly: GCA_030151885.1. Classification (GTDB taxonomy): domain Bacteria; phylum Bacteroidota; class Bacteroidia; order Bacteroidales; family Bacteroidaceae; genus Bacteroides_E. The sequence continues at coordinate 9,554 of JASLCG010000119.1, read as the reverse complement.
GCTGAGACAAAATTTGCTCCATATCTTCTACAGAAGGATGTTTTCCTAACTTTGCAATCTGTTCTGCCTTGTATTTATTCAAATAAATATCTAATCCCTCAAGCAACCCAAAAAATGCAACTTCTGCTGTATTTGGAATAAACGAAAAAACGGTATGTTGTAAATCATCATTAATAGCTTTCAAAATAGATGGTATAAGCATTTCCCCCATCATTTTACGCTCTTTATATATATCAACATCGCTACCACGTGATAGATAGATACGTTCAAAGGAACAGGCTTTCTTTGGTTGCTCCTTTAAAATCCTTTTTAGGCGAATCTTACCATATTTATCCACCAAAATGGCTTGTCCTGGCTCTAATTCTTTTATGTCCTCTGCTACAACATCTAGGGTTGTTTGTATAACAGGTCTTTCGGAGGTTACTACTAGAATTTCATCGTCAGAATAATAAAATGCTGGTCGTATTCCCCAAGGATCACGCTGAGCAAAGACTTCTCCACTTCCTGTTACTCCACACATTACATAACCACCATCCCAATCTTTAGAAGTTGATCTCAAGACATTGGCCAAGTCTATATTGTCTTCAATATAATTTGTTATACCCATTCCTGTATGCCCTTCTGCCTCAGCTAAATCAAAGACACGTTCAACCTCCCTATCAAGCCTATGCCCTATTTGCTCTAATAGTATATAAGCATCTGTAAATTTTCTAGGATGTTGACCTATAGCTGTAATTCTAGAGAATATTTCATCTAGATTAGTCATGCTAAAGTTTCCACACAAAGCTAGATTTTTAGCACGCCAATTGTTTCTTCTCAAAAAAGGATGAACAAATTCAATACCTACTTTGCCTGAAGAGTTATCTCTTAGATGACCCATGAATATTTCTCCAGCAAAAGGTAGATGTTTTTTCACCCACTCCAAGTCATTTAACTGTTCAGGAGGTACATCTTTGAAGTTTTTCTGAATAGCTGCAAAAACCTCTGTTATGGCTCTTGATCCTAGAGCTCTTTCACGGAACATGTACTCTTCTCCAGGATCTGTCTCTAGCTTTACGCAAGCAATCCCAGCACCATCTTGGCCACGATTGTGTTGTTTTTCCATCAGCAGATACAGCTTATTTAAAGCATACATCCAGGTTCCATACTTTTCTTGATAATACTCAAGTGGCTTTAATAGGCGGATAATGGCAATGCCACACTCATGTTTTAATTCTTCCATTGTGGTAGGTAAGCATATATATGTACAATATGAGCTAATACACAGAGATGTGTAAAAGATGGTATAAAAAAATATCTACTCGTATTGCACATTTATGTTGAACAATTAATAAATATAATTGAATACTTCTGGTCTGCTGTTAGGATAAGCGACGCGGAGCATTACACACAAAAGTAAGAAAAATATCAGGGTTTTAAAGTTCTTTACTAAAATATTTATATATCAAAGCTTTAAAATAAAGTCTTAATAAGAGAAGGATTTCTATTCGATATTAGAAGTTTAATATAAATAAATAAAAAAATCCGTTAACTATCAGAGTATTAACTCATCTAGTTAACGGATCAAATTTTGTTGTATTTTGTCCTCTTTTTTACCTAAAATTTAAAAGTTATTCTCTTGAGTATAACTTACTCTAATAACCCCTAAATATACTTTACCCTATGAATACGTCATTACCTATTTGACGCACATATATTATATCCTAAATTTTAATTATCAAAATTCATTGTTGTTAATAAGGGTAAATCAGCAACAGAGATGTTTTTGGCTACTATAATGCCGTTTCCATCTAACAAATAGTTATTAAAGCCTCTATCCAACTTATAGTCTCTATAAATTTCGGACTGATGCCCATCCAAATCTATAAATAGATTAGATGTAACTATTTGGTCTTTACGTATTGTCTCTTTAAATATTGATTCAAAATCATCATATGAGATAGAGACCATCTCAATTTTGTCATTTGGGAAAGATTTCAACATATTACTTAATTGAATATTTTGAATTCTTGAATTAGCGTCATAGCTTGCCCAAAAACTAAGCACTACATATTTACCTTTCAACGAAGATAAATTAAACTGTGGGTGCTCTAAACTTTTTGATGCAGACTCGTCATTGTTATTTTTAATATCAATCTCAGGAGCTGCATCTCCCACATTCAAACCGGAAAAAGTTTTATTTTTTTCCACAAAAGAAGTCAAGGAACTTGCGAGTAATACAACAAAAATCCATTTTACACATTTCATGTAATTCGAATTTAGTTACTACTATCCAGGACTGCCTCAAGCAGGGTTTCACTCCTGAACTATATTTTTTAAAAGCTAAAAACCATCAACAAAGCTGATAATCAACGCTTTTAGTATTTGAAACCATTACAAAGGTAAGCTATTTTTTTTTTAACATCCAAATAATTAAGACTAGTAAATAATTACAACAAACTGGTAGAATGATAAAAAAAAGGCTCTAGAAGCCCAAAAGAATAGCTTTTTTGCCTATTTTTGCAATTATAAAATTAACATTGATTATGACATTTTCAAATACAAAGTTGATACAACTGAGCTTTTTAACCCTAAAAGACAGCATTTATTTAGATAAAGTATGCTCTGTATTAGCTCATTATAGCGCCATAATCCTTGATATAAGTCAAGAAACTGCATTTCTCCACTCTTTTACTACAATACTTATTAAGATAGATGATAATAAAACCAGTTCTCTACGACTCTCAATAAGCAAATTAGTTAATGAAAATGATTGTTTAATTACAATCGAAGAGCTTGATGATGTTAACTTAGTAGAAGATACATACACCTATATATTACGATTAGTTGGAACAGAAATTTCTACTTCTATGTTTAGTCGTTTATTAAACGATATAAAACAGTCTGGCTTCAACATAGATAGCGTAAGGCAGCTATCGAAGATAAAAAGGATGTTGAATAATTCCGAATACGATAGTTATCAGTTTTATATAAAAGGAAATAACGAAAAAAAAACAAAGCTAAAAGCTATTCTTAACCGAAATTATGGAGACCATATAGATTTTTCTATCCAAATAGATGACTTCTATACACATAACAAACGTTTGATTTGCTTTGATATGGATTCAACTCTAATTAAAACTGAAGTTATTGATGAATTAGCAGTACGCGCTGGAGTTGGAGATGAAGTAAAAGCTATTACTGAAAGTGCTATGAGAGGAGAAATAGACTTTAAACAAAGCTTTACTAAACGAGTTTCCCTACTAAAGGGACTACCAGAGCATGTGATGATTGATATAGCCCAAAACCTCCCTATGATGGAAGGTATAGATATATTAATGCATACGCTCAAAAAGAAAGGCTTTGTTATAGCAATTCTATCAGGCGGTTTCACTTACTTTGCAAAGTACCTACAAAATCGTTATAATATAGATTATGTATTTGCCAACCAATTAGAAATTATAAATGGTAAATTAACTGGGAAATATGTAGGAGAAGTCGTTGATGGAGATAGGAAGTTAAACCTACTCTTAGAAATTGCTAAAAAAGAGCAGATAGACATAAAGCAGACAATTGCCGTTGGTGATGGCGCTAATGATCTGCCCATGATAAATGCAGCAGGACTAGGCATAGCTTTCCATGCGAAACCAAAAGTTAAACGATTATCTACCCACCACATTAACAATGTTGGATTAGATGGTATACTCTATTTTCTAGGCATTAATAATATCTAAAAAATAGAGAGTAAAATTATAATATTGCACCTTAATTAAACCAATTAAGGAAATAACAAGGAATATTCAATATCCCTTTATTACAGATTAAAGCATGAAATTTTCTGAACTAAATTTAAATGAAAGTGTGTTAGAAGCTCTAGACTCAATGAGGTTTGAGGAGTGTACACCAATACAAGAGAAAGCGATTCCTATAATTCTAGAGAATAAAGATTTAATAGCCGTGGCACAGACAGGGACAGGTAAGACTGCAGCCTTTTTGCTACCGATATTAAATAAATTATCTGAAGGGAAACATGCTCCAGATGCTATAAACTGCATTATTATGTCACCTACCAGAGAGCTAGCACAACAGATAGATCAGCAGATGGAAGGCTTTGGCTACTTTCTACCTGTAACAAGTGTGCCTATATATGGCGGAAGTGATGGTGTAACTTTTGAAGCTCAAAAAAGAGGGCTTACAATGGGAGCCGAAGTGGTTATTGCAACTCCTGGAAGATTGATATCTCATATAAACTTAGGCTACGTAGACTTATCTAAAGTTAAACATTTCATTCTTGACGAAGCTGATAGAATGTTAGATATGGGATTTAGTGAAGATATCATGCAAATTGCAAAGTTATTACCCGAAGACAGACAAACCATTCTATTTTCTGCTACAATGCCTGAAAAGATTCAGAAATTAGCTAAAAATATTATGAATAGTCCTGAAGAAATAAAACTTGCTGTATCAAAGCCTGCCGAAAAAATACTTCAAGCTGCCTATATCTGTTACGATAATCAAAAGCTAGATATCATCCAAAGTCTCTTTGCAAATAAAGCAACAGATAAATCTGTGATTTTTGCTTCTTCAAAAATAAAAGTTAAAGAGGTTAGTAAAAAGCTGGCTAAGATGGGCTTAAATGTTGGAGAAATTCACTCTGATCTCGAGCAGTCTGAGAGAGAAAATGTTCTATATAAATTTAAATCTGGAGAAATATCACTACTCGTTGGTACTGATATTATAGCTAGAGGCATCGATATAGATGATATAAAACTCGTTATTAACTATGATGTACCAAATGATAGCGAAGATTATGTACACAGAATAGGACGAACTGCTAGAGCTAACCAAGAAGGTGTAGCAATTACTTTTGTAAATCCAGAAGATCAAGAGGGCTTTTACAAAATAGAGCAATTCCTAGAAAAAGATATCTATAAGATTCCATTACCTACAGAGTGTGGCGATGCACCTAAATACACACCTAAAGAGAATAGCAAAAAAAGCTATCGCAAGAAGGGTGGTTTTAACAGAAATAAAAAATATAGAAATAAGTAGTCCTATATACTACTTATCTAATAACTCACACAACAACTCTTGTGTATTAATATTTACAGATATCTTAATTAGATCATACACCAAGCTATTGGGGATTTCCACTTTAGCTTGGAAGTAATAGTTAGTTTCATCTACCCCTATAAAATCCATATCAGCTAAAATCACAGCATTAAAAAAATTACTCTCCAATATATCTTTAAAGTGATCTTTATATATATTCTGACCAAATAGTTTTTCCGTACCCTGGTACACACAGATATAGATTACATTGTCATAGTAAATCTGATCAATACGAATACCATCATCAGAATACATTGGCTTATACACCTTAAAAGATGATGGGTTAATAAATGCATATCCATGATATCGAGTATTATCGAAATAAACAATTGAATCTCTTTGCACTACTTCTTGATCTTCAACTACAGGATTCTCTTCTACAGTATCATTGTGCTCAAAATAGATAGTATCTTCTAAGTTTTCAGATTTATAAAGTTTGATTACATGGTTTGAAATTGAGTGGAACCAAAACATATATTCAGACTGTTTATCTATTTTATACCCATAAGTACCAGATCCAAAAGTGTACAAGCTGTCTTGCACAATATTAAATGCCATAACTGTTCCTGGTTGCTCATAAAAACAAAGAGAATCTCCTGCTACCTTTAAAAAAGGCGTATCAGAGTCGGACAGGAACCATATACCCTGCAATAACTCTTTGGCAATAGGATTACTTTGCACTTCTCGAGCAATTGAATCATTATTTTTAGTATTGTTCATACATCCTACTATTAAAATAGTGGTGCAAACAATAGTTATATACAAAAATCTCATATAATTATACTAGTATTACAACATTTTTAAAGATGCTAAAAATAGCAACAAAAGTCAACCCTAACCTATTGAATAATAAGTAAACTGCAACTCTTTTAATTCTGAAAGATCATAAATATTTCTCCCATCAAATATATTTTTCTGCTTCATTGTGTCAGCAATTAACTTCCACGACGGCAGTCTAAACTCCTTCCACTCTGTCAAAAGTAATAGAGCATCTGCCCCTTTTACAGCATCATACATATCTTTTGAATAGTATACCGCTGCTCCTAAACGACGTTTACACTCATTCATCGCAGCAGGATCATATACCCTAATAGAGCACCCTGCTTTAAGTAACAAATCAATAATCACCAAAGAGGGAGCCTCTCTCATATCATCTGTTTCTGGTTTAAAAGACAACCCCCAAAGAGCTATTGTTTTCCCCTCTAACTCTCCGTCAAAGTGTCTTTTCAGCTTATTAAACAGAACACTTTTCTGCTCTTCATTCACAACATCTACGGCTTCTAAAACTCTCATTTTATACCCATAGTCTTTTCCTGTTTTTATTAAAGCTTTAATATCTTTTGGGAAACAAGATCCTCCATAACCAATCCCTGGATAAAGAAACTTTCTACCTATTCTAGTATCAGACCCTATTCCACTACGCACCATATTAACATCAGCACCAACTCTTTCGCAAAGATTAGCAATATCATTCATAAAGCTAATACGAGTTGCTAACATAGAGTTAGCTGCATATTTAGTCATTTCAGCAGAAGAGATATCCATAAATAAAACACGAAAATCTTTCAATAAAAAAGGCTTATAAAGCTTAGTCATTATTTTCTTAGCTTTATCGGAGTCAATACCTACTACCACACGATCTGGACTCATAAAATCTGCAATAGCATTTCCTTCTTTTAAAAATTCGGGATTAGATGCTACATCAAATGAAATTTTTAGCCCCCTCTTATCTAGTTCGTTTTGAATAACTTTTCTTACCTTTTCTGAAGTACCTACAGGAACTGTACTTTTAGTAACTACTAACAAGTACTTATTCATATATTGCCCTATTGTACGAGCTACTTCCAACACATATGTAAGATCAGCACTTCCATCTTCATCAGGAGGAGTTCCTACAGCGCTAAAAACAACATCTACATCATCTAAGCATTTAGCAAGAGATGTTGTAAAGTGCAACCTATTTGCTTCTACATTCCTAAGTACAAGTTCTTCGAGTCCATTTTCATAGATAGGAATTACACCATTCTTTAGAGCATCTATTTTATTTTGGTCTATATCTACACAAGTTACATCTACTCCAATTTCTGCAAAACATGTACCTGTAACTAATCCAACATATCCAGTTCCAACAATAGCAATCTTCATAAAGTCTCTCTACAATTTTTCTTGAAATGACTCACCTTAAAATATAAGTAAATGTTATTTTTAAAGTAGGCCTATTTATTGATAAGCAAAAGTAATAAATTAAAATAGAATCGTAATCTTTTTAAGAATAATCAATAATAGAACATCCAACAAACCATATACAATTTGACACAAACTAGTAGAATTAAAAAAAAATTAAAAGAGGAGATCAGTAGCGTTATTCATCAAAATATATTCAACATAAATGATGCAATTATGGAATAAAAACTCTATTTTTGTACCATGATTGATTTGAACACACATATTAAAAAACTGCTTTCTGAGAATGATATAGCCATCATTCCTCATTTTGGAGGTTTCTTAGCACACTATATTCCTGCTATAAGAGACACTCAAAATAATCTTTTTATTCCACCCAAAAGATCAATAGGTTTTAACGAACAATTAAAGCTTAATGACGGGCTCCTTATTCAATCATATATGAAGGAGAATAATATTGATTTTCAAGAGGCTAGTATGCTTATGAAAAGTGATATTCAATCTATTAAAAATACTTTAGAAGAGAATGGCTATATTAAATTCAAAGGTATTGGAACTGTTTTTTGTGATTCGAACAACCAGTACTCTTTTGAAGAAGAGAAAGAGACTACTTTAGAGTGTCCTCTATTCTTTGGAATGAAATCTTTTGAGATGTTAGAGCTGAAAGAGTTGCAAAAAGACAAAGCTAAGCAACAAACAACAACAGCTCCAAAACATAGTTTGCAAGATTTTATTGGAGGAGTTGCAGTATTATCTATAATAATAGCATCATTTTTTATTTTCTCAACTCCTGTAGAAGAAGCAGCCAAAGTTTCACAAGAAAACTATGCAAAAATATTGCCTCTAAAAGTATGGAATATTCAATCAGAAACTAATTTTGATGATGCTCAACAAATTGATTTAAACCTCAACACTGAGCAACACACAACTAATAAAGAGAACGTTAGCAATCAAGAAGCTAATATTACCAATACAATACAGGATACTACCGATCTAGAAGAAAAAGCTATTATTGAAAATAAATACCACATTATTGTAGCTAGCCTAATACCACAGAGAAAAGCTGTGCAATTAGTTGAAGATTTACAAAGCAAAGGGTATAAATCTGCACAGATTATCAATAATGAAGGAAAACGAAGAGTTAGTTTAACGTCTTTTACTACAACAGAAGATGCTCAAAAAGAACTATCTACTAATATTCGTACTGAATTCCCTAGTGCCTGGATTTTTAAAATAAAATAAACAATGAAACGAGTACGTTGCCCTAAGTGTGATAATTTTATCTATTTCGATGAAACAAAATATAAACCAGGTCAATCGCTTGTTTTCGAATGCCAAGATTGTAACAAGCAATTCCGCATTAGGCTTGGACAAAGTAAACTCCAATCTACTAGAAAAGAAGAAGATCTAACAGATGATTCCATAGAAGCTCCATTTGGCTATATTACAGTTATAGAAAATGTATTTGGATTCAAACAACTGATACCTTTAATCGAAGGAGAAAATATAATAGGTCGCCGATCTAAAGGCACTAATATTAACACTCCTATCGAAACAGGAGATATGAGTGTAGATAGAACCCATTGCACTATTTTAGTAAATAGAGATGACGAAGGAAAACTTACATTCAAAATTTGGGATAACGATAGTATGACTGGCACTTTTATTAGAAGTGAAGAGCTACAACCTAAAGAACAAAGAGTTGTAGGGCCTGGGGAAATTGTAACCATAGGTGCTACAACATTTATTATACAAGAAAAAGAGAAATAAAACCTATTTCTTAAAATCAAAATATTACTTTTCTTTTTATTTGGGCATATCTTAAAATATACCCTAAATAAACTACACTTTCATATTTTATAAATATCAATAATAACAAACAATAATAATTATGATGCATAATTGGTTTGAATGTAAAGTACGCTATGAAAAAATGATGGAAAATGGCGTAAGCAAAAAAGTAACAGAACCATATCTTTTTGATGCACTGAGCTTTACAGAAGCAGAGTCTAGAATTATTGAAGAGATTACACCATATATAACTGGAGAGTTTACTGTTTCGGATATCAAAAGAGCTAATTATAGTGAGCTTTTTTTCTGTGAGGAAGATGCTGCTGACAGATGGTTTAAATGTAAAGTAGCATTTATTACTCTAGACGAAAAAAGTGGAGCAGAAAAGAAAACCTCTACATACATGCTAGTACAGGCTGCAAACTTAAGAGATGCTATTAAAAAATTAGATAAAGGCATGGAGGGAACAATGGCAGACTATCAAATAA
>JASLCG010000114.1 GCA_030151885.1 Bacteroides sp. | reverse complement strand
GCGATATCTTTCTTGATGAGGCTCTACTGGGTAGTCTTTAAGAATTCTCAAGTCTTCTATACTCAATGATCTCTTAGGGGTCTTTTCTCGCTTGATTTTAAACTTCCTAAAAGGATATTGAGTAATATATTCATTGTCGATGCAGTAATTGAATACAGCTCTTATATTGCGTAAATGTATAGAGATAGTATTGGTAGCAAGCTTTTGTCTTTTTAGAAAGGTTTCAAAGTTTTCTAACCATTTAATAGAAACATCATTTAACGTGGTGAGTCTATCAAATAGTTCTATCTTTTTTTGGGTCTGAAAATAAATTTCTTTTGTTCTATCTTTATTTAATGTATCTATATATTCAGCAAAGTAATCTATTAGACTTACAATCTGTTCAAATTTATCTCCATTCAATATTGCCTTTAGTTGTTCATCACTTAACTTGTGCAATTTGCCATCGAGCTCATAGTTAAGTATCTCTTTATTAATTTGAGTATATTTGTTCATTATACGAGCATTCTTTGTCTTATATAGACGATCTTTAGAAGATACTTGATTACCAATCCATAGATCTTCTGTAACTTCTACATCTGTATTTATATAGAATGTGCCTCTATGATACACTCTAATCCTTACTGGATATGCTCCGCTAATAAGCTTTCTTCTCTTATCGTAAAATATAGATATATTAGCCATACTCTAGCCCTCTTTTTATTTTGATGTACATAATATGTACACAAAATGTACACAAAAGTTTATAATACAAAGGTACAAAAAGTGGTTTAAAGGAAGATAGGTGTTTCTTATATTTAATAAAAAAGCAGCTACAAATAAATGTAACTGCTTGATTATAAGTTAGTCGGGGTGACTGGATTCGAACCAGCGACCCCACGCCCCCCAGACGTGTACTCTAACCGGACTGAGCCACACCCCGAATAATGAGTGCAAAAATAGCTCTTTTATCTAATATTTCAAATATTAAGTATGGAATTAGATGCCCATAAAGTCTTGGTAAAAGTCAAAGCTCTCATATATAAGGTCTTTCTCAATTTTTATATCTAGGGCTAGCTCTCCACGTTGCTTTAATAAAGGCATTAATATAACTCCATCGCCTTGAGTGTTTTTTTTATCGTGAAGAATATAATTGAAAAGTTCGTCATACTCTTTACAGTTGATTTCGAAAACACCATACTCTTCTTTTATCATATCAATAATTGGTCTAAGCTCTTCTACAGGAAAATCACATAATCTATGTGCAATGTACAACTCACATATTAATCCCCATGCCACAGCATACCCATGGAGAATAGGTTTGTCATGATGTAATGCAAAGCTTTCAAAAGCATGTCCAATAGTGTGTCCTACATTCAATATCTTTCTAAGTCCTTTTTCAAAGGGGTCTGCATTAACTACTTCCTTTTTTACTGTTATGGACTCTTCTACTAGCTGTGCTAAAAGCTGCCAATCTGGATTCTCAAAATCAAAGTTAATGAGTTCACTATAATGAGTTATTGGGGAAATTAATCCATGTTTTAACATCTCTGCATATCCAGATAAAAGGTTTTCTCTATCAAGGGTTTTTAAGAATTGCATATCTATTATTACGGCATCTGCTTCGTAAAAGGCCCCTATCTCATTTTTGTAACCGTTGAAGTTAATACCTGTTTTTCCACCAAGTGAAGCATCAATCATTGCTAAAAGAGTTGTTGGAATATTAATGCATTGCATTCCTCTTTTAAAGGTTGAAGCTGCAAATGCTCCCATATCTGAGACCATGCCTCCACCAATATTAATTAGTAGTGATTTTCTAGAAGCACCTAGTGTACTTAAGTTCTTCCATATAAAGCTCAGTGTATCTATATTTTTGTAATTATCGCCCGATGGGATTGAAATATGATTTGCTTCCATTAAAAAAGGAGCATTCTCTACCATTGGTAAGCAATATTTAGTTGTATTTGAGTCACTAATAATAAATATTTTATCGCAATTTAACTTGCTTACTTCTTCCTCTAATGTTTTAAGTATATTATGAGTAATAATAATGTTTTGTTCTTGCATATTAGTCGAGCTGTTTATTGTAACCGTACAAATATATACTATCTGGTTAATATAATATATTGTAATGAAGAGTAATCAATGGAATAACTTACTTATTGTTAAATTACTGTTGGCTTTTAATGTATATTTGTTGCAAAATATAATATAATTATGAAAGCATTATTTCCTAAAGGTTGTAGAGCACTAGGTTTTGTTATTTTAGCTCTATCTATTTTTGTTCCTTTTATCTTATTTTTTTTAGGTATGGTTACTGATAATAACCTTTCTTTAATTAAAGCATGTATAAAAGTATTATGTATTGTTGGTGCATTATTGTTGTTTTTTTCAATGAGAAGGTTTGAAGGAGAAAATATTGAAAAATATAGAACTAAAGCTGTTTCTGTAGGTTTAGTATTAACTCTTATTTATCTAGTAATTAGTCTAGTATATAATCTAAGTATTGGTAATAATGCTTATACAGATAGTTCTTCTTTTCTTATATTTTTAATCTTGACTGATATCTCTTTAGAATATTTTGTTATAAAAGACGGATATAATAGAACAAAATGATAAGCATGATTAAACCTTTTATACTTTGCTGCATCATTATATAGTAAGAAAAAGACTAACTAAACATTTCATGTAATTATAATGATGAATCTAAAACGTTGGTACATGCTTATAGTACTTATAAGTATAGCGTGTACACCTACTCTGTATGCTCAACAAAGAAATTTACAAATTTCAGGACAAATATTTGACAAAGAATTTAATGAAGCTATTGCCCAGGCAACAGTTCAATTATTAACACTTCCAGATAGTGTTATGGAGAAAGGAGTAACTTCTGATCTTGATGGTAATTTCTTGCTGAGAGGAGGCATAACACCTAAGAAGTATAATCTTAAAATAAGATTTGTGGGCTATAAGCCTCTTTCTATAAACATTGATCCTAAAGATGCGAAAGATGGTAAGATAGATCTAGGAAGGGTATATATGTACTCCGATGCTATTTTGCTTAAAGAAGCTATTGTTACTGCTGAGGCTCCAAAAGTTACAGTCTCTTCAGATACAGTTATCTTTAATGCTTCGGCTTATAGAGTTACTCAAAATGCAATGCTTGAAGAGTTGGTTAAAAAACTACCAGGTGCACAAGTAGATGAAGAGGGGAAGATAACGATTAATGGTAAAGAAATTACAAAGATAATGATAGATGGTAAAGAGTTTTTTGCTAAGGATCCTAATATCGCGATGAAAAACTTACCAGTAGATATCATTGATCGTGTAAAAGCATACGATAAAAAAAGTGACCAGGCACGCATAACAGGTATTGATGATGGAGAAGAAGAAACGGTTCTTGATTTAACTGTGAAAAAGAATATGAATCAAGGATGGTTTGGAAATATTGATGCAGGAGTAGGAAATCATGATAGATATGTTGTAAAAGGGATGATTAATCGCTTTCAAGATGGTGATCAGCTTTCAGGAGTGTTTAATTTAAACAATATAAGAGATGCTTCAGTAGGTGGTGGAAGACGCTGGTCACGACAATATGGTATGCAGGAGAATAAATCGGGGGGTGTTAATTTAGCCTTCGAAAGAAAAAAGTTTACTATAGGTGGTAGTATCAACTATACTGATCAAGAAACAGATAGAGAAGCTAAAACAACTTCGGAAACTTTTTTAGAGAATAACTCCTCGTACTCTAAAGGATTTTCAAGCTCATTAAATCGAAGTAAATCATTTAACTCAGACTTTAGATTAGAATGGAGACCAGATAGCATGACAACTATTTTGTACTTACCTTGGATAAATGCGGGTAAAACAAACAATCATTCTTTTGGAAACTCTATGACAGCAGATACGGATGATTTTGATAACTGGCAAGATCTAGTAAGTCAAAATTTAGCTATAAATAGGCAAGAAGACAATTCTTACTCTAAGGGGAATAATTTTTCTACAGGAGGGTATATGATGTTTAATAGGAAACTGAATAATAAAGGACGTAATATCGGTTTCAATGTGAATTATAATGTAGGTACTAGTGATGATAATGGAAGTAGTTACTCTCTAATTGAATACTTTAAAGAGTCTGAATCTGGTGTAATAAAGAATAATAGTGAAAGAGATCTATTGACCGAAAACGATAATAATAATAATAGTATTCGAGTAAGGGTTAACTACTCTGAGCCAATTGCTAAAAATAGGTTTTTACAATTTACTTATGGGTATCAAACAAGTTATAATAAAACAGATAGAAAAACATATAATATTCTAGACTGGAAAAATGATGGAGAGGTAAACTCTATTGAAGATTACATTGATGCTGATCTAAGTAAAATGGCTAAGAATTATTATGATAATCATGAGGTTAATCTTCAATTAAATACCATTAAAGAGAAGTATTCTTATAATATTGGCTTTGCTGTGCAACCACAAAAAAATAGAATGAAATACGAACAGGGTGTTCACGATATAGATACTGTAAGAACAGTTGTTAATTTTACACCAGTATTTGACTATCGTTATCGTTTTAATAAGCAAAGCCAATTAAGAATTATGTATAGAGGAAGGACTAGCCAGCCAAGCATGACTAACCTTTTGCCAATTCGAGATGAGACAAATCCATTAAATATTAGAGAAGGTAATCCAGGTTTAAAACCTTCATATACTAATATGCTTATGTTGTTTTATAATGGATATTTTTCAAAAACCCAAAGGAGCGTTATGGCACACGTATTTTTCCAGAACATGGTAAACAGTGTTAGCTCTAAAGTAACTTATGATCCGACAACGGGAGGTAGAGTTACTAGACCAGAAAATATTAATGGAAATTGGAATTTTAGAACATATACAGGATTTAACACTCCATTAAAAAATAAAAAGTTTACAGTTTCAAATTATGTGAACTTTAGCTATAATAATATTATGGGCTATATGGCTATGAATACTGTAGATGAAGCTAAGAAGAATAAAACGAGAAACTTAATGGCAGGTGATAATTTGTCTTTTAACTATAGAAATGACTGGTTTGAAGCAGGACTGACAGGTACGTTTTCATATTCTAAAGTTAAAAATACGCTGCAACCACAAAGTAATAGAGAAACTTATGACTATAGTGCTGGTGTAAACTCTAATATTCAGTTGCCATGGGATTTGAACTTTTCAACAGATATTGCTTATGCCATTCGAAAAGGGTATAGTCAGGGTATAGATCGTAATGAGGTTATTTGGAACGCTCAGATAGCAAAGAGTTTCTTGAAAAAGAAACAAGCAACTATAAGTTTTCAAATTTTTGATATCTTAAAACAGAGGAGTAGCTTAAATAGATCTATTACAGCAAGTATGAGAACTGATACAGAGTATAATGAGATTTCAAACTTCTTTATGGTGCACTTCGTGTATAATTTAAACACTTTCGGTGGAAAATCTGCTAGAGGTCCAGAGCAGGGTAGAGGTCCTAGAGGAGGTGGACATGGGGCTAGAAGAGCACTTCGAACATATTAAAAGTATATTAAAAAGAGATAGAGCAATTGGTTAGCTCTATCTCTTTTTTCTTATCTTAGCATTAACTAAGCTATTCTAAAATGTTTTGGAACTACTATTTTATTGATGTGGCAGGAACAATTTTCAAGCTGCTTTACTTTATAATTGTTATAGGTACGATTACAATTATCTTATTAGATAATCGTAACCCTTTAAAAACTATTGCTTGGATTTTAGTATTAACTTTTCTTCCTGTAGCTGGATTAATTATTTATTTCTTTTTTGGACAAGACCAAAGGAGAGAGCGGGTTATTAGTAAAAAAAGTTATAGTAATCTACTTCAAAAGCCTAAAGCGCAATATAAGGCACAAGAGATAGATTTACCAAGTAGTTATCGTAGTTTAATATCTTTCTTTAAAAGGACTGACCAATCTTTTCCCTACGATGGTAATGATATTACTATCTATACTAGTGGGTATGAAAAAGTATCTGCACTTATAAAGGAGTTATATAAAGCAAAATATAATATACATATTGATTACTATATTTTTGAAGATGATGCTTTGGGTAGATTAATAAGAGATGTACTTATTGATAAGGCTAAAGAGGGGGTTTCTATCAGAGTAATATATGATGATGTAGGTTGTTGGAGTGTTCCTAAAAGCTTCTTTGAAGAGATGCGGTATGTAGGGATTGAAGTAAAGCCTTACTTAAAAGTGTTATTTCCTCTTTTTACAAGTAAAGTTAATTATAGAAATCACCGAAAGATTGTTGTAATTGATGGTATAGTAGGGTTTGTTGGGGGGATGAATTTTGCTAATCGATACATCAAAAGCAAAGAGTGGGGAACATGGAGAGATACACATATTATGATTAAAGGTAGAGCTGTTCATGGTTTACAAACAGCATTTTTGGTCGATTGGTATTTTGTTGATCATACCTTGTTAGCTTCTGAAAAGTATTTTCCTGAAATTAAAAACCATGGCGATGCTCTTTGTCAAATTGTAACCAGTGAGCCTATTGGACCTTGGAGAACAATAATGCAGGGGCTTGCTGTAGCAATATCTTTAGCTAAAGAATATATTTATATACAGACCCCTTACTTCTTGCCTACAGAGCCTATTCAAGTAGCTCTTAAAAGTGCCGCTTTATCGGGGGTTGATGTTAGAATAATGTTACCTGCAAAGGGAGATAGTAAACTTACTTATCTTAGTTCATGCTCTTATTTAGATGACATGTTAAATGCAGGAGTTAAAATATATTTTTATAACAGAGGTTTTCTACATGCTAAAACATATGTCTCGGACGATTATATATGTTCTGTTGGTACAACTAATATTGATTTTAGAAGCTTTGAACACAATTTTGAAATAAATGCTTTTATATACTCTAAGAAAACCTCTTTGTCTTTGAAAGAGATATTCTTAGAAGATATGAAAGATTCGGAAGAGATACTGTATAAGAGATGGAAAGAGCGCCCATTATATCGTAAAATGTTTGAGTCAATTTTGCGATTATTTTCACCTCTTCTTTAAAGGCTATTTGTGTTTAAAAAAAGAGAAGTTCACACTTCCATATACACGTTGGTCAATGAAGTTTGGATGTTCTTCGTAGTTATGCTCTTTACCATGCTCGAACACTAAAATTCCATTCTCTTTTAAAATATTAGCTTTAAAGATTAAATCGGGAATCTGTTCCATATCTTTTAGAGCATAAGGAGGGTCTGCAAAAATAAAATCAAATTGCTGATTACATTTATCAATAAACTTGAAAGCATCACCTTTAACGGTTATTGATTTATCTGTTTTAACTTCGGACATTATTTTTTTGATAAATGATAGGTGTGCAAAATCTTTCTCTACACTTACCACAGAGTTACAACCTCTAGAAATTAATTCGATGCTAATGCTCCCTGTACCAGCAAATAAATCAAGGGCAATGATATTATCTTCAAAGTCAATATAGTTGCTTACAAGTACGTTAAAAAGGTTCTCTTTAGCAAAATCTGTAGTTGGTCTTGCTTTAAAAGTTTTAGGTATTGTAAACATCCTACGTTTATATATTCCACTAATTACTCTCATAAGTTAATACTCTTTAAGTCAATATATTCTGAATCAGAATTAATGTTGACAGATATTATATATTTTTTTATAGTTTCAATTAATTGATCCCTGCTATTAAGTTCTCCCATAAGATGAAGATCATCAACTTCTTGAGAAAATTTTAATTGTTTCCAAATGTATAGGATATAATATATCTGATTATTTATCTCCTTACCTTGAAAGTTGTTATTCAGTAATAGTTTTCCTTTATCGTAAGCAAATATCTGCATAGTATCGCCTTCGAAATAGACAAACATTGATTTGCAATTGCTAATTGAAGCTTCATTGCTAAATAGCTTTAGTAAGCAGGTTGTTTGAGCAAATATGTTTGGCTGATAAAAATGCTCGGATAGAAACTTATAAAGAACATTATTAACTCCAAATAATACTACAAGATTTTTATCTTCAAGCTTATTGATTAATACATCGGTAGTAGTACTGATTAGTTTTTGTCCCGTAAAGTATAAATCTTTGTAAGTATCGTCATTAAATAGATTCAGTGGATGTAGCATTGTTTTTGTATTTGAAACAATGATGTTTATCCTCTTATATAGCTGACTTAAGAAAGGATTGTTAGCAACCAGTTCTTTTAAATTTGAAACAATAGATTTTTTTTTATCTATCTCTGCCTTAAAAAAGTTTGATGAATTCTCTTTAGCTGGGTTGTAGATAGAAAAATAAAATCCATCCGTATTAATACGGATGGATAGTGTACTTTGTTCCGATTTGCTAAAATCCATCGATTGAATTGTAGTTGGAAACATATTTTCTTATATTATAGTTATAGACTCTTTCAATTTGAAATGATCGAATCTTAAAATAGCTCTAGAGATTATAGAGACTCCCAGTTACCAGAAGTAAGTGGTTCTTCTAATGATCCTACTTTTAGACCTGGATATTTATCTAACTCTTTACGTAAATTTGTAATGTTGATTATCTCTTGTTGGTCAAGACCTTCTAGGTAACTAGTAAATAGAGTTCTAGCTTCGAAGAATTTAGCAGGACCTGATTGTAGAGTATCAATTTTAGCATCTAGTTCAAAAACTTTTGATCCGTTGCTGAAAGGGATAAAGCGAATTGAGTCTGCTTTAAAATTAGCTGGGAATAAAGAGCCTAATACAGGAGAACTGATTGTATCACGTTTAAAGTCTTGTAAACCAAGTTTCTCTACTTCTTTCCAGTTATTTGTTTTTTTAGCTTTATTAATAATACGCATCGCTTTAGCCTCTGTTAGACCATCTTCTTTTTGTAAGTCTGTAAGTTCGCCAACTTTAAAAACGGTTTTTACAGAACCATTTTTAATAAAATCGATTAGTGTGTCAAAGCTACTTGTATATTGATCAAATTGCTTACGATATTCTACTTGTGCGTCTCTGATCTCGATAAGTCTTGCTATAACAGCTTTGTCTCTTTTATTCTTTTCTTGTTCGAATTGAATAGGGCCCATGATACTCGTATAGCACATGTACACTAGACCAAGAGCACAAAGAGCTAATACGACATTGGTTACTTTTTTCATGATATGTATTATTTTTAGTTTATATTCGTATCTACAAAAATAGAATAAATTAATCTATTAAACCATAGATTAGAAAAAACTTTTTAGAGTAAAAATATGATTGCTACTTTTTTAGAACAAAATATTGTTAAAAACTTTATACATACCCCTACAAGCCAACAAAAGGAGTTGATTCATGCACTCGCTCAATTTGTGTTTGAATCAAAATCTGACTCCACTTTTCTGTTGAAGGGATATGCTGGTACTGGTAAAACTTCTGTAATAGGAGCTTTAGTTAAAACTCTTGTGAAATTAAAGCAAAAAGTAGTTTTGTTGGCACCTACGGGTAGAGCTGCTAAAGTCTTTTCTAATTATGCGGAAGAACCTGCATTTACTATTCATAAAAAAATATTTAGATTGAGTAGCTTTGGTGCAGAAAGTGCTAAGTATCAACTTAACAATAACTTATATAAAGACACTACATTTATTGTTGATGAGGCTTCAATGATTTCAAATTATGGAAGTGGTGGTGAGTCTTTTGGTAGTGGAAGTTTATTAGATGATTTAATCCACTATGTGTTTTCTGGTGATAACTGTAAATTATTATTAGTAGGAGATACGGCTCAGCTACCTCCTGTTGGTGAGGAGCATAGCCCGGCTTTGTCAAAAGATCAGTTACTGGGCTATGGTCTCAACTTGTATAGTTATGAATTAACCGATGTTGTACGTCAAGACAATGAATCAGGAATTCTACATAATGCTACGTTACTTAGAGAAAAGTTGAATAATGACGATATAACTTCATTGCCTAAGTTTGAGGTTAAAAATTATGTTGATATTTCTTGGTTGCCAGGTAATGAATTGATTGGAGAGTTAGAAAACTCATATTCCAGAGTAGGGAAAGAGGAAACTATTGTAATTTGTAGATCAAACAAGAGGGCTAATTTATACAATCAAGGTGTTAGAAATACAGTGTTTTATTATGAAGAAGAGTTAAGTACTGGTGATTTTTTAATGATTAATAAAAATAATTATTTTTGGGCCAAAGATTATAAAGAGATGGACTTCATAGCTAATGGCGAGATTGTGAGGTTGGAAAGAGTATCTTCTACTTATAGTTTATATGGTTTTAGGTTTGCAGATGTTACAATTTCTTTCCCAGATTATAATTATTATGAAATGGATGTAAAGGTTATTTTAGATACTTTATATAGTGAAAGTCCTTCATTAAATCGAGCTGATCAAGAAAAACTATTTTATGCAGTAATGGAAGATTATGCAGATATTCCTATTAAAAGAGATCGTATAAAAAAAATAAAAGAAGATGTACACTTTAATGCCCTTCAAGTGAAGTTTGCTTATGCTATAACTGGGCATAAAGCACAAGGAGGACAGTGGAAACATGTCTATTTAGACCAAGGATATATTTCTGATGATTTTGTCAATGCCGATTATTTTAGATGGCTATATACAGCTTTGACAAGGGCATCGGAAAAATTGTATTTAGTAAACTATCCGAAAGAGCAGTTGGATTTAGATTGATTTTCTGTATATAAAATAAGGGGTAGCTTTTGCTACCCCTTATTTTGTATAATAAAGTTTAATTACTTCTTTAGTCCGGCTAATTCAATAACCTTTTCAACAGCTTCTGTTAATCCTTCAGGATTCTTACCCCCAGCAGTTGCAAAGTGAGGTTGTCCACCACCTCCGCCTTGGATAAGTTTTGCAGCTTCTCTAACCAAGTTACCAGCTTTAAGTCCAGACTCTACTAGGTCTTTACTTAACATAACCGTTAACATAGGTTTTCCACTTTCAATATCGACATTACCAGCAACAAAGAATAAGTTCTCGGTAATTTCTCCATTTAGTTGGAATGCTATATTCTTTATAATATTTGAAGGAATTTCTATATCACTAACATATCTAATAATATTGATACCATTAACATGTTCAATATTTTTAATTAGTCGTTGTTTAAGTGAGGCTTCTTTTTCTTTTACGTAACCTTCAATTTGTTTTTTAAGATCGGTATTCTCCTCAATAAATTTTCCAATTGTAGAAAGTAAATCGGGGGTGTTATTGAATAATCCTTTAAGTCTGTTAAGAGTATCTTCAATCTTATACATGACTTCTTCAACTTTAGCACCTGTTATAGCTTCAATACGTCTAATGCCAGATGCAATAGAGCTTTCAGAAACTATCTTAAACATTCCAATTGTTCCTGTCGCTTCTACGTGTGTACCTCCACAGAACTCTATTGAATCCTCAAACTGGATAACACGCACTTCCTCACCATATTTTTCTCCAAATAAAGCTATTGCACCAAGATCTTTAGCTTCTTGTATAGGTATATTTCTATACTCTGTAAGTGAAATGTTTTGTCTTATTCTATCATTGATTATTCTTTCAACTTCTCTGATCTCTTCATCAGTCATTTTTTGAAAGTGTGAAAAGTCAAAACGAAGAAGCTCGGGTGTTACTAAAGACCCTTTTTGTTCTACGTGTGTACCAAGTACTTCTCGTAAAGCTTGGTCTAGTAAGTGTGTTGCAGAGTGATTTGAAGCACAAGCATTGCGCTTATCAACATCTACACAAGCCATAAATGAAGCTGTAATTTCTTTTGGAAGTTTAGTTGTAATATGAATACTCAAATTATTTTCTTTCTTCGTATCGAGTATATCAATGGTTTCATCTTCGTTAACTAATACTCCGACATCACCTACTTGTCCACCACTTTCTGCATAGAATGGTGTGTTTTCAAGAACTATTTGGAAATATGATTTTTTCTTTTGTTTAACCTCTCTATATCTTAGTATAGAAGTTTCATATTCTGTGAAATCATATCCTACAAATTCAGAAGTTCCTGGTTTTACTTCAATCCAATCAGATGCTTCTATAGCTGCTGCATTACGTGCTCTGTCTTTCTGTTTCTGCATCTCTGCATTAAAACCTTCTATATCAGCAGACATGTTATGCTCTCTTAAAATTAGCTCTGTTAAATCAAGAGGGAAGCCATAAGTGTCGTATAGAGTAAATGTCTCTTTTCCTGATATTTGTGTTTCTCCTTTACTTTTAGCCTCTTGCATAGTCTTATCAAGAAGTTGAATACCTGTTTCAAGCGTATGCAAGAAAGACTCTTCCTCTTCTTTGATAACTTTTTCGATAAGCTCTTTTTGTGCTATAAGTTCAGGATATGCATCTCCCATGCTTTCATTTAATACAGGTAAAAGTTTGTACATAAATGAAGTTCTTTGATTTAGGAAAGTATATC
The DNA here is from genome assembly GCA_030151885.1 of Bacteroides sp. GTDB lineage: Bacteria > Bacteroidota > Bacteroidia > Bacteroidales > Bacteroidaceae > Bacteroides_E. Next base: position 21,573 of record JASLCG010000114.1, on the reverse strand, counting down.
CATAGCGCACAGCTCTTCTTAATATACGTCTAATAACGTATCCAGCTTTGGCATTTGATGGAAGTTGTCCATCAGTAATAGAAAATGCAATAGTACGGATGTGGTCAGCAATAACGCGCATAGCTATATCTTGCTGATTGTCTTTTCCATACGTGGTATTTGCTAGTTCTGCTATTTTTTTGATTAATGGTTGGAATACATCTGTATCGTAGTTGGAAATTTTTCCTTGAAGTGACATACATAAACGTTCAAATCCCATACCAGTATCTATAACGTGGTGAGGTAAGTCAACTAGGCTGCCATCTGCTTTACGATTGTATTGCATGAATACTAGATTCCAGATTTCAATCACTTGTGGATGATCTTGATTAACTAAATCTCTTCCTGATATAGCCTTTCTTTCTTCTTCAGATCTTAAGTCAATATGTATCTCAGAACAAGGGCCACAAGGACCAGTCTCACCCATCTCCCAGAAGTTATCATGTTTGTTACCATTGATAATTCTTTCTGCAGGAAGGTATTTTTCCCAAAAAGAGAAAGCCTCTTCATCACGGGCAAGTCCTTCTGCGGGACTTCCTTCAAAGATAGTGGCGTAAAGTTTATTTGAGTCTAATTTTAATACATCTACTAAGTATTCCCAGGCCCAAGCGATGGCTTCTTCTTTGAAGTAATCACCAAATGACCAATTACCTAGCATCTCAAACATGGTGTGATGGTATGTATCATGACCTACTTCTTCTAGGTCATTGTGTTTACCACTAACACGTAAACATTTTTGAGAATCGGCAACTCGTTTGTATTTGGCAGGTTTATTGCCTAGAATAATATCTTTAAACTGATTCATCCCTGCATTAGTAAACATTAATGTAGGGTCATCTTTTATTACCATTGGAGCTGAAGGAACTATTTGATGTCCTTTAGACTCAAAGAATTTTTTGAAAGATTCTCTAATTTCTTTTGCCGTCATCATATTATTTTAATAACTCTATCCTTGAGGTTTATAATCTATTTAGAAAGGATATGCAAAGATAGTTTGATTTTATTATTTTTGTTTTATAATTAAGAATATAAATTTATACTGAATGCTGTATATAAATACTACTGATTGGGTATAAATGTGTTATATTTTACTCTAACTAACTAAAGTAGGTATATATTTACTAATATTTTAATTTAGGTACTTAAAAAAAATGAAAATGAGAATTATCTGGGATGAATTGGAAGATAAACGCTATTCAATAAGTGAAGTAGCTAACTTATTTAATGTTGCAACATCTCTATTGCGCTATTGGGAGAAAGAGTTCTCAATAATAAGGCCTAAGAAGAATAGTTCAAATATTAGGTACTATGAATTGGATGATATAAAGAGCATACAAGTTGTGTATAATCTGATTAAAATTAAAGGTATGACTATTGCTGGAGCTCAATCAGCTTTAAAAGCGGATAAAGCTCAGCAAATCACAAAAGCAGAAATTATAAGTAGGTTAAAGGCTGTTTATAATGAGCTAGATGCAATGCATACACAGCTAACAAAAAAGAGTTAGTCTTCTATTCTGCTTACTTGTTTTACTCCAGGAATCTTTTTTATTTTGGAACAGATATTATTAATCTCTTTTACATCTTTAACTGTAAAGTCAATTTTCCCTTCAAAAATACCATCTGTTGTAGAAAAACTGATAGCTCTAATACTTAATCTTAGCTCTTTAAATACAGTATCTGTAACTTCGTTTAACAGTCCTATTCTATCAATTCCTTTTACAAATATAGGAACAAGAAAGTCATGCACATCATTTCTATCCCAATCCGTAGCTATGATACGTTCTCCAAAAGAGCTTTTTAATCGTGTAGCGACAGGACACTGTCTTTTATGAATTGACAGAATTCCTTTTTCATCAAAGTAGCCTAGTACAGAGTCGCCCGGGATAGGATTACAGCATGAAGCTAGTTTATATTTTTTATTAAGCTCTTCCGGCTTTATAATGTAGGTGTCTTTTTTATTTACCTCTTCTTTTATTGGAACAATCTGTGGTTCATTAGTTTGTTTAGTGTTTTTCCCAAATCCAAAATACTTTTTCCAAGTTGGAATAGGTTTACCTAGAAGTTTATCTTTGTCTATGTTCTGTAGGTTTATTTCTTGAGAACCAATAGCATACGTTAGTTTCTCTTTAGTGTCGTAGCTTGATAGCTTTAATATATTATTTAGACTAGTTTGATCGTATTTAAGCCCTAACTCTTCAAAGAAAGCAATAAGTTTTTCTTCTCCTTCATTTTGAAAACTTCGTTGCTGCTTTTTAAAGTAAGATAGAATTTCTGTTTTAGCTTTTGCTGTTGTAGCAATCTTTTCCCAATATGGTTCAACTCTATCTTGTTTTGCAGATAGTATTTCTACTTGGTCACCACTTTCGAGTTTATGGCTTAATGGAACTAGTTTATGATTAACTTTAGCGCCGATGCACTTTAGTCCAAGTTCTGTATGTAAAGCAAAAGCGAAATCTAATGCAGTACTATTTTGTGGCATGGTTTTAATATCTCCTTTAGGAGTAAAAACCATAATCTCAGAGGAGAATAGATTGAGCTTAATTGTATCAAGAAAATCCATTGCATCAGGTTGTGGGTCATCTAGAATTTCTTTAATGGTTTTAAGCCATTTTTCTAGTTCACCCTCATCCTCACTTCCTCCGCCTTCTTTATATTTCCAGTGTGCTGCAAAACCTTGTTCTGCAATGTCATTCATGCGCTCACTACGAATCTGGACTTCAATCCATTGGCCATTATTAGCCATTAACGTAACGTGTAGTGCTTGATATCCATTAGCTTTAGGGTGACTCACCCAGTCTCTTAATCTATCAGGGTGTGGTTTGTATATTTTAGAAATGCCTACATAAATATCAAAACAGTCATTCAACTCTTCCTCTCTGCTTTTGGGTTCAAATATTATTCTAACAGCTAAAATATCGTATATCTCTTCAAATGGAATATGTTTCGTTTGCATTTTATTCCAAATGGAGTAGATTGACTTAATTCTAGCAATAAGACGATATTTAATTCCAGCTTGATCTAATCTCTCTTTAATTGGGTTAGTGAAGTCATTAAATACTTTATCTCGCTGAGCAGCTGTTGCATCTAACTTTTCTTCAATGGCTTTGTACTCTTCAGGATGTTCATATTTAAAACTGAGATTTTCTAACTCTGTTTTAATTTTATTGAGTCCTAATCTATTAGCTAATGGAGCATATAGATATAAAGTTTCACCTGCAATTTTATACTGTTTACTAGGTAACATTGAGCCAAGAGTCCTCATGTTATGTAGTCTGTCTGCTATCTTTATTAGTATGACTCTAATGTCATCAGACATTGTAAGGAGTAGCTTTTTGAAGTTTTCTGCTTGTGCAGATGCTCTATCTCCAAAGATACCACCAGAAATTTTAGTTAGGCCATCTACAATTTGAGCAATTTTAGGACCGAAAATATTTTCAATATCTTCTACTGTATAGTCAGTATCTTCAACTACATCATGTAGTAATGCAGAGCATATTGATGTAGAGCCTAATCCAATCTCATTACAAACAATCTTGGCTACAGATATAGGGTGTAGAATATATGGTTCTCCAGATCTTCTTCTAATACCTCTATGTGCTTCTTTTGCAAAATTAAATGCTTTAGTAATGATTTCAATTTTCTTTCTGTGTTTGGTCGCTAAATAGTCATTAAGTAGCTCTTGGAAAGCTGCTTGAATCATTACCTCTTCTGCTTTTTCTTTTTCTGTCAACATACTCATCTAATTATGCTTTTAAATTACACAAATGTAGAAAATCTTATATGGATAACAATTAAATATTATTTTATTATTTTCAATGTTTTACCAGCTCTAATATTATTTCCTTTAATGTTATTCCATTGACGTAAGTTTTGGACACTAACTTTAAACTTACTTGCTATTTGTGATAAGGTATCACCATTTTTAATTTTATAGTAAATGGTTCCTTTTGAGGGGTATGTAGCTTGTTTTATTGCAACGACTTTACGTTTAGAGAATAACTCATCTCGCTTATAGTTGTATATCGAATCTTGATAATCAATATAGTCTCCAATAGCAGTGTGTGGTAGCCTAAGCGTATATAATTTGGTATTACCTGGTATTATATCGTGCTTATACTGAGGATTTAGACTTCGAAGTTCTTCCATACTAATGTTACAGTATTGGCTAATTTGATCAAAATGAATGTCTTTAGAAACTTGAATTGTATCACTTATAACAGGAAGAGTGCCATCAACCGGACATATTGAGTGTTCGCAGTAGTAATTCATAATATAATTAACAGCAACAAAAGCAGGTATATATCCTCTAGTCTCTTTTGGTAGATGGTTATAAATTTCCCAATAATCTTTAGCTCCTCCAGCTCTTCTAATTGCTTTATTAACATTACCTGGGCCACAGTTATATGCTGCAAGAACTAGATTCCAGTCGTTGTATATATTATATAAGTCGCTAAAAAATCTAGCAGCAGCCCAACTAGACTTTATTGGGTCTCTTCTTTCATCTACTAAGCTATTGCTTTCTAAGCCATACTCTTTGCCTGTTTTAAGCATAAATTGCCATAAGCCAGAAGCACCAGCTCTAGATGTAACGGATGGATTCAAAGCAGACTCTACAATTGGTAAGTACTTTAGCTCATTTGGCAGCCCATATGCATCTAAAGCCTCTTCAAAAATAGGCATATAGAAATTTGCCGTTGTTAGCATAATAGATACTTGGTTACGTAGTTTATCTGCATAAACATTAATATAGTTACGTATAATGTTATTATAGGGCAACTCTAAAACTGATGGTATTCTAGCAAGTCTCTCTATATATACAGAATCTGAGAAATAAGGGTTGTTTGCTGCAGTAGTACACTCTTTGGTTATGTTAATATACTGTTGCGTTTTCCAGTCATTAAGTAGACTATCTATAGACCATACCATTGTTTCAGGAATGTCAATTTCGGTTTGGGTATTTACTTGTGCAACTGAATAATTACTTAAATGTATTAAGAACAGGGATAGCAATGCTATTTTAGATAACTTCTTCTTTTCCATAAAATTTAAAATGTTAGCCTACACTGAAGTCCTACGTTATTATTTTTGTAAGAGCTATTAGTATTGTCTGATTTAATAATAGTAGGTTCTATTCTCAAGCTTAGGTCAGGGGATATGTCAAAATTAGATAATTCAGCATCTACATACGCATCAATAATTGATAAGGCGTATACGCCAATAAAGGCAATAATACTTAAATCTCTATATCGTCTAAAGCGGTCTTTTCTATTTTTTAATAAGGATTCTAATCTACCTTTATCTATCGTTGCATTTGGAGGCAATAACTCCAAATAGCTATTTGTATTAGGGTTGTTGTCTTTTAAGTCTCTATATGCTTGTGCATAATCTTTATACATCGTATTATTCCAGTTTAATGCATAGGCACATCCAGCAAAACCACCATAAAGTATTGGAAGCTTCCAATACTTTCGATTGTAAATTTGCCCACCACCAGGGAACACAATAGCATACCAAGTAGCTTTAGTAGGGTTAGGCTTCCACTCATTGAGCTTAACTCTTTTATTAACTTTAGGAGCCATTGCCTGGGTTTGTTCGTTAAGAGCTTTAAGTTTAGCTTGATTAGCTAAATCAATGCTATCGCTTATGGATATGTTATTACTAATAACAATGGAGTCAGGAGAAATATTTTCTACTGACTTAACTTCTTGGGCAGTTAATTTTGTGCACAAACAGAGTAGCATTAAGAGTATGGATGTGCTACACTTTAAATGTTTGTATAAGCTATTTGCTTTATCCATTTATTTCTTTAGAGAATCAAAAATTTCAATAATACGTTCTAGTTCTTCTTCATTAGTGAAAGGTATACTTATTTTACCTTTTCCCTTAGGATTGCAAGTTAATTGAACTTTTGTATTGAAGAAACCAGAAAGGTGTTGTTTAAGTATATTAAACTCTTCTGGTAATTTCTGAGTGGTTTTTTTATTGTTTTTATCAGAATCTTCTCCAGAGAGGTAACTTTTAACAAGCTCCTCAACTTTTCTAACAGAGTAATGATTCTTTTTTATCTCTTGAAGTAATTTAATCTGTAGTTTAGGGTTTTCTAGAGGTAATAATGCTCTAGCATGGCCCATATCAATTTCTCTATTTTGTAAAGCTACTTGTATAGGGGCTGGTAATTTTAGAAGCCTTACATAGTTTGCAATAGTTGCTCTTTTTTTACCAACACGTTCACTAAGCTTTTCTTGTGTCAGATTATACTCCTCTATTAAATGCTGATAAGCTAATGCAACCTCTAAGGCGTTAAGATCTTCTCTTTGAATGTTTTCAATAAGAGCCATCTCTAAAACATTCTCGTCACTAGCTTTACGAATATATGCAGGAATAGATGTAAGCCCTGCTATTTGAGATGCCCTAAATCTTCTTTCACCAGCTATAATTTGATATTTATCTGTTGAAAGTTCTCTTAAGGTTATAGGTTGAATTATTCCGATTTCAGAAATTGAGCTAGCTAACTCTTCTAGTGCTTCTTGATTAAATTCTCGTCTAGGTTGATTAGGATTAACCGAAATCTTTGATATTTCAATCTCATTGATAGATGATGATCCATCCGTCTTAATCTCATCCATTGAGAGTAAAGCGTCTAATCCTCTACCTAATGCATTTCTTTTTTGTGCCATATCAGTTGTTCCTTATTTATTTTTCTTTATGATTTCTTTAGCTAATGCCAAATAATTTTTCGCACCTGTAGAGTCTGCATCATATAAAATAGTTGGTAACCCATAACTAGGAGCTTCGCTTAATTTGACATTCCTTTGAATAATGGTTTTGAAGACAAGTTCTTGAAAGTGCTTTTGGACCTCTTCAAGTATTTGTTTAGCTTGTCGTAACCTTGAGTCGTACATAGTTAGGAGAAATCCTTCTATTTCTAAATCAGGGTTCAGACGCGATTTTATTATTTTAATAGTATTAAGTAGTTTACTAATACCTTCTAGGGCAAAATACTCTGCTTGTACAGGAATAATTATGGAGTCGGCTGCAGTAAGTGCATTTACTGTTATTAAGCCTAATGAAGGAGAGCAATCAATAAATATATAGTCATACTTCTTTTTCAAGGGAGATATAATCTCTTTTAATATACGTTCTCTATTTGGGAGACTTAGCATCTCGATCTCTGCACCTACCAAGTCAATGTGTGATGATATTACCTGAAGTGTGTCTATCTCTGTTTCTAGTATCGCATCTTCGATGTTATACTTATCGCGCTCAACAATGCATTCATAAATACTAGGTGCCGATTGCTTCATAGTAACACCTAATCCAGAAGTAGCATTGGCTTGTGGATCAGCATCTATAACTAGGACTTTCTTTTCAAGCGTAGCTAAAGACGCAGCTAAATTAATAGTTGTTGTTGTTTTACCAACGCCTCCTTTTTGGTTAGCTAAAGTTATAATTTTTCCCATATCAAGTTAATCAATTAATAAAGCGAAATAAGTTATAATACAGATAATAACCACATAAAAACAATAGACTTTCTGTTTTTTGTTGATAAATTGGTTATTATGTTAATAACTTAAGGTTAGGTTATCTAATAAAAATACATTGTTGATGTACTATAACAGCAAATATACTAATTATATTTCAATACAATGTTCATTTTTATAGACATTGATTTAGGCTAGGCCTTTGATTTGATGGTATCAGCAAAAATGTCAAATCATATAGCTGTTATTAATAAATGCTTTATATTTGTTTATTATCTGAATAAAAAAATGAAATTATGAATAATAATAAACCACTTATTTTAATAACCAATGATGATGGTATCATTGCAAAAGGTATTAGTGAACTCGTTAAGTTTGTAAGACCTTTAGGAGAACTTGTTGTAGTTGCTCCTGACGGACCAAGATCGGGCAGTAGTAGTGCGCTTACTACTTTAAATCCGATACATTTTGAATTAATACGTAAAGATGTTGGTTTAACTGTCTATCGTTGTAATGGCTATCCAGTAGATTGTATTAAAATAGCACGTCATGCTATCCTTGATAGGGAACCAGACCTGATATTAAGTGGAATAAACCATGGTGATAATGCAGGAGTAAATGTTCACTACTCAGGCACAATGGGAGCCGTTATTGAAGGGTGTTTAAATGGAATACCTTCAATAGGATTTTCTCTTGATGATCATAAAATGAATGCAGAATTTGATCCAATAGGTAAGTGCGTACGAAGTATAACTGCTATGGTGTTGCGTAATGGGATGCCTGTTAATACTTGTTTAAATGTCAATTTTCCTGCCGTAAGTAAATTAAAAGGGGTAAAAGTTTGTGTACAAGGTAATGCTACTTGGTCAAATGATTGGGAACAATGTGCTAGAGGAAGTGATAAAAATTACTATTGGATGTCTGGTGAGTGTGAATATAAAAATCAAGAAGGAGACGGTTCTGACTACCAAGCTATGAAGGAGGGATATGCAGCTATTACTCCAGTAAATGTAGATATAACAGCACATAATTACATAGATAAATTAGAAAGCATTGTTGCTAGCACATTCTTAGAGGATTAAACATGAAGTATTACTTAATAGTAGGGGAGGCATCTGGAGATATTCATGCATCGCATTTAATGTCTGAACTTAAAAAAGTAGATAACTCAGCAGAGTTTCGTTTTTTTGGTGGTGACTGCATGAAGAAAGTTGGTGGTCAGATGGTGAGAAACTATAAGGAATTAGCTTTTATGGGATTTATTCCTGTTCTGCTAAACCTACCTACTATATTAAAAAATATGAGTTACTGCAAGGAGGACATATTAAAATGGAATCCAGATGTTGTAATTTTAGTTGACTACCCTGGCTTTAATCTAAAGATAGCCAAGTATCTTAAAAAGAATAGTTCAATACCTGTATATTATTATATCTCGCCTAAAATATGGGCATGGAAAGAGTATAGAATAAAAAATATTAAGAGAGATATTGATGAAATGTTTTCTATTCTTCCTTTTGAGGTTGATTTTTATCGAAAGCATAATTATCCAATCCATTATGTTGGTAATCCTACTGTTGATGAAATTCATCTATTCAAAAGGTCTTATAAAGAGTCTTTTCAGGAGCTTGCAGAGCGTTTAGAATTAAGTATTGATAAGCCAATACTAGCAATCCTGGCAGGGAGTAGAAAGCAAGAAATAAAAGATAATTTACCTTTAATGCTAAAAGTAGCTTCTAAATACCCAGAGTATCAGATTGTATTAGCTGGAGCTCCAAATATAGATTTGGAGTACTATCAAGAGTATCTTCAGAATACGAATGTGAAGCTTATTTTTGAAGAGACATACCCTGTACTCTATCATGCTCATGCAGCTTTGGTAACTTCTGGTACAGCTACTTTAGAGACTGCTTTATTTAATGTGCCTCAAATAGTTTGTTATGCGACTCCTATCGGAAAAGTAATCTCTTTTTTAAGAAAGCACTTATTAAAAGTGAAGTATATATCACTTGTAAACTTGATAGTTGATGATTTAATTATTCAAGAGTTAGTAGCTGATACAATGTGTGAGAAATGTTTGAATGTAGAGCTGTTTAAGGTTTTAAAAGATGAGACGTATCGTAATGAAATGAAAAGTAATTATACCAAAATGGCAAAACTATTAGGTGAAGAAGGAGCACCTAAACATGCTGCAGAAATTATGTATAAACTGTTGAGAAAGTAATTTTATTATAGAATATAAAAAAGGCTTTATTTATAATAAAGCCTTTTTTTACTGTAATATATATAGATTAGCTTTTTATATCAAAGCTATGCAATATAAGTATAGAACAACGGCAGGAACAGCCATAATGGTGCTGTCAAATCTATCTAAAAAGCCGCCATGTCCTGGAAGTATATTACCTGAGTCTTTTATGTTTAACTGTCTTTTAATCAATGACTCTATTAAGTCGCCCCATGTGCCGAATACTGTAGCTACAATAGCAAATCCAACCCATTCTATATAGCTATAAATAGGGTAGTAGTGTGCTATGATAAGTGCTGATATGATTGATACTACAGCACCACCTATACTACCTTCCCAACTCTTGTTTGGAGATATTCTAGGGAATAATTTATTTTTACCGATAAGTGAGCCAACACAATATGCTCCACTATCACTAGCCCAAATGAAAATAAATAGCGCCAACACTTTTATTGGTTCATAAACTATAACACTTGAACTTGTTTTAAAAGCTAATAAGCTCATTAAGGACAACAAGATTCCAGGATATATCTGAGTCAGTGATATGGCTGCTAGATTGCCAATAGGGTTGGCTCTTTTTAAATACAGTTCACTTACAAATAGATATAAGAGTATAGCCAAGTATGGAATAAATATTGAAAAGTTTGCTATACCATATGAGTAACCAGCAAAAGCTAAGAATAAATATAAAGAGCCAAGACTTGAAATGAGCTTGTTAACTTGTACTTTCTTTGTGTTATTTAATAGCCCTGCTAATTCATAAGTAGTGTAGGCTGTGATAACTGCAAATAGTCCAATAAATGTTATTGGACTATATATTATTGCACCAACTAGTATTGTAACAAATAAAACACCAGTTATAGCTCTTTTAATTAGATTTGATTTCACTCTCTTCTTGGTTGTTAAGTTGGTTATTATTCTCTTCAGAAGAAACATCTTTTAGTTCCTGTATATCTTTATCAAAACTATCTTGTTGAGTATCATTATTTTGCATGCTCTCTTCTTTACGTTTTTTCTCTTCCTCTTCTTGCTGCATTTCTATAATCTCTTCTGTACGTGATTTCCATTTTCTCTTACCAAAAATGGCTTCAACATCTTCTGCGAGTATGACCTCTTTTTCGATTAATAAATCAGCAAGTTGATTATGTTGAGCTTTATACTCGGTTAGTAAGTCTTTTGCTCTTTGATACTGAGAATCTATTAGAGAATGTGCTTCCTTATCAATAAGTTCTGCTGTTTTCTCACTATAAGGTTTACTAAAAGAGTATTCGTTGTTATTATAATAGCATAGGTTAGATAGGTTATCACTCATACCAAAGTAAGCTATCATAGCATATGCTTGTTTAGTTACACGCTCTAGGTCATTCATTGCACCAGTAGATATTCTTCCTAAGAATACATCTTCAGCAGCGCGTCCTCCTAGTAGTGCACACATCTCATCAAGCATTTGTTCTTTAGTCGTAATTTGTCTCTCTTCTGGCAAATACCAAGCAGCTCCAAGAGCTCTTCCTCTAGGCACTATAGTTACTTTTACAAGAGGATTTGCATGTTCTAGAACCCAAGATATGCTTGCATGTCCAGCTTCATGAATTGCAATTGACCTTCTTTCCTCTTCTGTAGTTATTTTAGTTTTCTTTTCTAAACCTCCAACGATTCTATCAACAGCATTTAGAAAATCATCTTTTGTTACGTATTCTTTATTCTGTCTTGCAGCAATTAGCGCAGCCTCGTTACAAACGTTAGCTATATCTGCTCCAGAGAATCCGGGCGTTTGTCTGGCAAGAAGTTCTATATCAACACTCTCATCAATTCTTAATGGACGTAAGTGTACTTTGAATACTTCTATACGCTCATTTAAGTCTGGTAAATCTACATATATTTGTCTGTCAAAACGACCAGCTCTTAATAAGGCTTTATCTAATACATCAACACGATTAGTTGCAGCAAGAATAATAACACCGCTATTTGAACCAAACCCGTCCATTTCCGTCAACAGCTGGTTTAGTGTGTTTTCTCTCTCATCATTACCTCCCATAGATGCGTTTTTCCCACGGGCACGACCAATAGCGTCAATCTCATCAATAAAAATAATACATGGAGACTTTTTCTTAGCTTGCTCAAATAAATCACGAACTCTAGAGGCTCCAACGCCTACAAACATTTCAACAAAGTCCGAACCTGCTAAAGAAAAGAAAGGTACGTGTGCTTCTCCAGCTACAGCTTTAGCTAGAAGAGTTTTACCAGTTCCTGGAGGTCCTACAAGTAGAGCTCCTTTAGGTATTTTTCCACCTAGCTTTGTATATTTTTCAGGGGCTTTTAGAAAAGAAACAATCTCTTCTATTTCTTGTTTAGCTTCACTAAGTCCAGCAACATCTTGAAATGTTATGTTTGATGTCCCTTTTTCAAAAAGTTTGGCTTTAGACTTCCCAACATTAAATACACCACCAGAACCAGAACCTCCACCAGAACTCATTCTTTTCCATATAAAGAACCAGATACCAATAAAGATAATGAAAGGTAAAATATTCCATAATAGAGCTGTTAGGTAATCTTTTTTCTTGTCATAAACAATTTCTCCTGTATACTTACCGCTTTCAGTTTGAGCTTGTACGAATTCACTAAGTCTATCTCTAGAAGGTGCTTCTGTATAAACAATAGGATTTCTTCCTACTCTATTTGAGTCCTTTTGAAAGACGTCTGCCACAGCTTCCTGTTTAATTATAGCTTCAACAGAAGCATCATCATAGCCAATGATCTTTTGTATATAGTTATTCTCAACATAAGTTTGGAATTTACTATATGGAACTTGCGTATCAACTGATCCACCAGGATTAGTTACAAATAAGATTGCAAGTACAATAAAAATAAGGGTAAATAGCCAGTTCAGGTTGAACTTAGGCATATTTGGTTTACTTGATCTATTTAATTTATTACTCATAGCTTATATTAATCTAAATCTGGAATTGTTTTTAACTTAGCATCTGCCCAAAGAGTTTCTAGTCTATAAAAATCTCTTGTTTCAGGTAAAAAGACATGTACTACAGTATCTGCATAATCTACAGCTACCCATTCAGCATTTTTTAATCCGTCTATAGCTAATGGGCTTTCACCCATTTGTAACCTTGTTTGCTCTTTTATATGTTCAACAATACTAGCTACTTGACTGCTGGATGTGCCTTGACAAATAATTAAATAATTACAAATAGTATCTTCTATTTCTGTAAGATCAGCAATGACAATATTACGCCCTTTAATATCTTGAATAGATTCTACGATGTTATTAATAAATGTATTTCTACTTGTATTCAATATCTTATAAGTTTAATGATTAAACGAGTTTTACTGATAAGTTTCTAATTAAAACAGTATAGTATACAAATATACACTGATTTCTCTTATCAATACAATGATTTGCCTAAAAGCAATTCAACTTTAGTTATTTTTACTCAAATCATTGTGTTATAAACAAAATAGCTACTGATAAGTTTATTTTTATTACTTGAGTTATCTCTTTATAAAAAAAATTGTATATTTGCACCATAAAAATGGGCTATGGTGTAATGGTAACACGCCAGATTCTGGTCCTGACATTCTAGGTTCGAGTCCTAGTAGCCCAACAAAAAGGGAAGTATATCAATGATATACTTCCCTTTTATTATTATGGTAATCTGAGATTATTAGCTTTTAATCCCTTTATTTAAGATCTCAACCTTCTTTTCTAATAATTTTATTTCGTCTTTTAGACGACCCATCTTATTGTTTAACTCATTTAGAACTGCACTACCTTTTTTAGAAGATAAGGTTAAAAAACCTAGATTATTCTCATAGGTTTGTAAGTCACTTTTAAGTCTATTTATATTTCTATTTAGACGTTCCTTTTCTCTAGATAAGTCTTGTTTGTTGCCTTCAGAAGCTTTTGTTGTAACACTCTCTTTAAATGCATTAATTTTCTTTTTAGCAATACCTTTATTAAGATTGTCAAAATGCTTATTGATTAAGCTCTTATAGTTTTTATACACAAGGTCTTTTTGTTTATAAGGAACATGACCTATTGTATTCCACTCTTTAATAAGCTCTTTTACTTCAGCATCAATATCTTTTGCTAGTTCTTCAGAGTTTACAAGTTTTTCAATTTTTTGAATAACTTCATTCTTAGCACTTAGATTGTCTAATTCTAATTGATGTTTGCTCTTTTGCTCTTTGTTTCTAGCTTCAAAGAATTTGTCACAAGCAGTACTAAATCTAGTCCAAAGTTCATCAGATTTTTTTCTATAGATAGGATATGTTTTTTTCCATTTATCTTGTAGATCTATAAATAAATCTGTTGTCTTTTTCCAATCTTTGCTATCTTGGTTCTCTTCAGCAATTTTACATAGCTCTTCTTTTTCTAGAATGCTTTGTTCTACTTTTTCCTTTTTATCTTTGTAAAACTCTGATTTAGCATCAAAGAACTTATCACAAGCTGTTCTAAATCTATCAAAAATTAATCCATTTACTTTTTTAGGTGTAAACCCAATGGTTTTCCACTCTTCTTGTAGGTTTAATACTTTTTGAGTTATCTCTTCCCAGTCAGAAGAAGATTGTAACTGTTCTAAGTTTATGTTTTCAATAGAGGTACAAATAGATGTCTTTTTCTCTAGATTAATATTTTCCTGTTCTTTTAAATTATCAAAATACTCTTGATGCTTTTTATTAATAACGGTTGAAGCCTCTTTAAATCTACTCCACACTTCTTCTCTAAGCTCTTTTGACACAGGGCCAATCTCTCTCCACTGTTCATGGAATATTTGAAGTTGGTGAAATGCAGAAATAATATTAGGTTCTTTATCTAACTCTTCAGCTAGTGTGCAAAGTTCATTTTTTAGCTCAAGATTCTTTTTGAAATCATAAGCTCTAAATTCATTGTTTAGCTTCAATAAATCGTAAAACTGTTCAATGTATAGGTGGTATGTGTTCCAAACTCTTTTAGCTTCAGACTGAGGAATCAGTTTTATTTCATTCCATTCTTCTTGAAGGGCTTTGAACTTTTCATAAGAGTTGTTTGCTTCATCTGGAGCTTCCAAAAGTGTTTTAAGACGCTCTATTATAGCTTCTTTCTTTTTTAAATTCTCAGCTCTTAATTTGTTTTCTTCAGCTAATATGTTCTTTCTTTTATCTTTAATTTTAATAACGATAGCTTTTAACTCTTCATCTAATGCGTCTATTGGAGGAACAAAGTCTTCTTCTAGCCCTCCCTCTTCAAGAAAAGCAGCTTTTTTATTAGCTAACTCTTGAAATGCTATTTTATGATAAAGTTGTTGTAAACTATCTAACTCTTGTTTATTAGTGTCTTGTGCATTTACATATAGAGAGTTTAGTTTGTCTATAACATCTTGTTTAGTTGTTAGTGTATCACTCTCTTTGCAGTTTCCTTCTGGTGATAAGACTTTTTTAGTCTGTTCAGAATTTGTAGTATTTAAAGCTTCTTCCATTTCTTGAAAATCCATCGTTATTAATATTAGAAATAAGTGATGTTTGTTTTTAGCTATAATATTAATTTATTAATCTTCCTAAGATAGTAGTTTTGTTAAGAACATATAGAACATCATACCAACAATATCGTTAGTAATTGCAATAAATGGTCCTGTAGCAATCGCAGGGTCTATTTTAAGTTTTTCTAGAGTCATAGGTACTATTGTTCCAAAAATAGAGGCGAACATAACAACAGAAAACAAACTCAATGATACCGAGTAAGTGATAACTGCTGTTGGTCCAAAGCGGAACAAGTTAAATATATATACTAGAAGAGATATAATAGTAGCATTAACCAGTGCCACAACAGATTCTTTAGCAACTTGCTTAACAGTTTCTTTAGAATCTAAAGAGCTATTTGCTAATCCTTGTACAACAAGGGCTGATGATTGGGTTCCGACGTTACCCCCTGTTCCTCCAATTAGGGGGATATAGTAAGACATTTCTGTAGTAAGTGTAGATTCAAAACCCTCAATAAGAACGGAGTTTCCCATTCCACCTATCATCCCTATTAATAACCAAGGTAATCTGGCTTTAGTTTGTTTTAAAATATTATCATCAGTTTCAACATCTTGTGAAAGACCAGAGGCTAATTGATAATCTTTTTCTGCTTGTTCACGTATTTTATCCATAACGTCATCCACAGTAACAATCCCAACAAGCCTACCAATACTATCAATAACAGGAAGAGCAACCAAGTCATATTTTTCAATGATTTGGGCTACCTCATCAGTAGATGTATCTACCTTCACAGAGATAGGGTCTTTTTTCATTACATGTTTAACTTTCGAAACAGAGGGTGATGTAATAACTTTCTTAAGTGGAAATACACCTTGTAATCTGTCATCGTTATCAATAACATATACATAGTGAATTTCGTCCAGCTCTTCAGCTTGAAGTCTCATTTCTTTCAAGCATTCTGGCATACTTAAGTTTTCGTTGACAATAACCATTTCGGTTGTCATCAATCCACCAGCAGTATGCTCATCATATTTCAATAAGTCTACAATATCTCCAGCTTGTTCAACATCATCGAGTAAAGAAAGTACTTCATCTTGCTTTTTTATATCTAGATCACGCATTAAGTCTACTGCGTCATCTGTATCCATATGGTCAATAAAGCGGGTTGCAATGGTTGATGCTGGAAGAAGTTCTAGAAAATCTTTTCTAAGATCTTCATCCATCTCCACTAATACATCTGCGGCTAGTTCATTATCTAGCAGTCTATAAATATCCTTTGCTTCAGATTGTGATAAATCTTTCATTAACTCTGCAATATCTGCAGGGTGAAGTTTTATAAGTTCCTCTTTAAGTTTAGGTAGCTCTTTGCCTTTGATTAATGCTCTTATGCTGGCTGTAAAATCTTGATTTATATTCACGACTTATTTCTATTTTAGATTTTCTACTTATTCTTTACGGTTATTTTGAAAAAGCTCTTTTTCAACGAGATTGGTTATATAAACAAACTCCTCGACACTTAACTGTTCAGGTCTTTTTTGAAAAATATCTAATTTTGTTACTTCTGAGTCTTTTCCAAGAATAGGTTTAATCGAATTTCTTAAAGTTTTTCGGCGCTGATTAAAAGTTGTTTTGATTACACTTTTAAAAAGCTTTTCATCACAAGCTAGGTTCTTTGTGTTGTTTCTTGTCATCCTAATGACAGCACTCTTTACCTTAGGAGGTGGGTTGAAAACATTCTCGCTAACGGTAAATAGATATTCAACATCATAGAAGGCCTGGATTAAGACCGATAATATTCCGTATGCCTTTTTTCCAGGTTTAGATGCTATACGTTCAGCAACTTCTTTTTGAATCATTCCAGTACAAAGAGGTATGAGTTCTTTGTAATCTAGCATTTTGAAGAATATTTGACTTGAAATATTATATGGATAGTTACCTGTTAAAACGAAAGGCTTACCATCAAATAAGGTGTTTAAATCCATTTTTAAAAAGTCTCCTTCAATAATATCTCCTTCTAGTTCTGAAAACTCTGTATGGAGGTATTCAATAGATTCAGTATCAAGGTCAATAACTTTTATAGGTCTATCCTTTTTAAGCAGAAACTGAGTAAGTACACCCATCCCAGGGCCTACCTCTAATACAGGAAGACTAGGTATAGTATCTACAGTGTTAGCAATATCTTCTGCTATCTTTAAGTCTTTTAGGAAATGTTGTCCTAAGAATTTTTTGGGCCTTACTAAATTCATTAATTAAATTCTAAATTTATATCGTTTGCAAAGATAGGCTAATTCAGCCCAATTCTTAACGAAACATACCTTATTCTATAATAATTTTATCTTTTTAAAGAGTTTTCTGTCATGCTTCTTAAAATTAAATGTTTAAAGAGCGGTAATAAAGTGTAGTATAACGACTAAAATAGCTAGTTTTGCTGTAATAATATTAGTTATGGAAAAGGATACAATAAGGCGACAACGATTATATCAGTTTATTATAGCATTTACTTTAGGCATTGCAATTATCTATTGGATTTATAGAGATTTTGATTTTTCAGAAGTTTGGGCATTACTGACGAGTGGAACTAAGTGGAGTTGGATGTTTATTTCACTGATTTTTGGGGTATTGAGTCATATTATTAGAGGTTTAAGGTGGCAGTTAGCTTTACTCCCGCTAGGAGTTAAACCATCTAAAAATAACTGTGTAAACGCTATATTTATATCTTATTTTACCAACATGTTAATTCCTCGAATTGGAGAGTTGTCTCGTTGTGGAGTTTTAAAAAAATATAGTCAGATACCCTTTTCTACATCTTTAGGAAGTGTTGTTGCTGAAAGGTTTATAGATACCCTTTGTATTTTAATACTAACTAGTTTTACTGTTACTTTGCAACTACCTCTGTTTAAATCTTTTTTTTACGAAACTGGTTATAGAATACCCTCCTTAAACTCTATGGCTTTTCTTTATTTAATTGTAGGAGGAATTTTATTATTTACTATAATAGGATTTATAGTAAAGCGCTTCTCCTTACTAAGCAAAGTTAAGAATGTTGGTCATAATATGTGGCTAGGTTTTTCTGCGTTAAGAGAAATGAAATCTAAAAGTTGGCTATATGTGTTGTATACTGTCTTAATGTGGACTTGTTATTACTTACACTTCTATCTTACTTTTTATTGTTTTTCTTTCACTTCCGAGTTAGGATTTACTGCTGGTATGGTACTATTTATTGTTGGAAGTATTGCTGTAATTGTTCCAACACCTAATGGTGCAGGACCATGGCACTTTGCAATAATCACAATGTTATTATTATATGGAGTTGACGAGACAAATGCTAGAATATTTGCATTAATTGTGCATACTATCCAATCGTTTTTAGTAATTTTGTTAGGAATCTATGGATCTTTAGCTTTGCTAATATCCAATAAAAACCAAGAAAGATGAAAACAATACTATCATTACAACCAGAAGCTGTTTGGAAAAGCTTTTATGCTTTAACGCAAATACCACGCCCATCAGGACACACTACACAAGTGCGTGAATTTTTAGTGAAGTTCGGGAAAGATTTAGGACTAGAGTCATATTCAGATGAAGCAGGTAATGTTATAATTCGTAAACCAGCTACTCCTGGTATGGAAAATAGAAAAACTGTAACTTTACAAGGACACATGGATATGGTTCCTCAAAAAAACAATGATAAAGTCCATGATTTCGTAAAGGATCCTATTGAAACTGTAATAGATGGAGAGTGGGTTAGAGCAAACGGAACTACTCTTGGTGCTGATAATGGTATGGGGGTTGCTGCAGCAATGGCTGTATTACAAGATAAAAATATTAAGCATGGACCTCTTGAAGTCTTGATAACTGATGACGAAGAAACAGGAATGTTTGGAGCGTTTGGTTTAAAACAAGACTCTCTTAAAGGTGAAATACTATTGAATTTGGATTCAGAATCAGAAGGAGACTTATTTATTGGTTGCGCTGGAGGTGTAGATGTGACCGCATCTATGCAATATAAAGCAGTTGAACCAGAAAGTTCAGATATAGCTGTAGAGATTGAACTAAAGGGACTTAGAGGTGGCCACTCTGGAATGGAGATTAACTCTGGTAGAGCAAATGCTAATAAGTTGCTTGTTCGATTTGTTAGAGAAGCGATTGCTTCTTACGAAGCTAGATTAGCTTCTTGGCATGGTGGAAACATGCGAAATGCTATTCCAAGAGAGGCTAAAGTGGTACTAACTTTACCAAAAGATAATCTAGAAGAGTTAAAAGGTTTAGTAGAGTATTGCGAAAAACTATTTAATGAAGAGTTTGGTGTTATAGAGACTCCAATTAAAATGTATATTAAAGAAGTTGCTCTACCATCAGGTATTGTTCCTGAAGATATACAAGATAACCTAGTATCTGCAATTTTTGCTTGTCATAACGGTGTTTCAAGAATGATTCCAACAATGTTAGATATTGTTGAAACATCTTCTAATATGGCTATAATATCTATTGACAATGATAAGGCTTCTGTACAATTCCTAGTACGAAGTTCAAGTGATAGTATGAAAGAGTATTTAAGTACTCAGATTGAATCTTGTTTTGGAATGGCTGGTATGAAAGTAGAAATGTCTGGAGCTTATTCTGGATGGGAACCAAATGTGGATTCACCAATTCTACATGCTATGAAAGAGGCGTATCATAAACTGTTTAATAGAGAGCCTCACGTAAATGTTATTCATGCAGGCTTAGAGTGTGGTATCATAGGTGCTATTATTCCAGGCCTAGATATGATTTCGTTTGGACCTACTTTAGAGTCTCCACACTCTCCTAATGAAAGAGTGCATATTGCATCTGTAGAGAAGTTTTATGAGCTACTAGTTTATGCTCTTGAATTGGCTCCTACTAAGTAATCTTAATAAAATATAATAGAAAACCCAAAAAGGAATATATATTCCTTTTTGGGTTTTCTATTATGTATGTTAGATATATTAAAACACCTGCCATGTGGGTTGTAAAGAAAAATGAAATTAGACTGTTAAATATACCATTATGAAAAGAAGAGTATCAATTATAGTTGCAATAGTCTTTGCACTAATAACAATGTCTTTTAGTGACTCCTATCCAAGACTATGGAAGAAAGTAGACGACTCAATGGCTAAAAATGAGGCTAAAACTACTCTATCTTTATTGGATAATATAAAAAACAAAGCTGCTAAGGATAAGTCTAAAGGTTTTGGACATTATATTAAAGCACAGCTAATATCCGATGAAATAGCTCAAAATACAGGATTCTCCAAAGCACAAGATGATATTAAAGAAATGGAAGTTCTATTAACCAATACTTCTGATGAGGCAGAATTAGCTGTCTTGAACTTCTTATTAGTGAGTAAGTATATTGACTTTGTAAACTATAATAGGTATATCTTTAGTGATAGGACAGACCTAGCAGATGCAGACAGTGTCTCGACAGATTTAATGCTTTGGTCTATGAATCAGTTTAAAAGAAAAATATCTCAACACTTACAGGATATATTTATAAATGAAGCAGCTCTACTTAAGGCGAAGTCTAAAGAGTATCAACCTTTAATCGAAGGGTCTAATTTTGGAGAAGTGTTTAATAATGATTTATATCATGTCCTCTTCTTCTCTGTTGTAAACAGATTACAATCTACTCCATATTACATAGATCTTGATAATAGGTTTAATGAACTGAAGACACTAATAGATAAAACTAAGGAAGTATATCAGTCTAATGAACTTGCAATTGCTGTAATAGATTTTTATGTCATAGACTTACATCCTGCGCTCTCTAACGAAGATAGAATTAGTAAGTTGAGAGAGTATATAAAGATATACTCGCACTTACCTGTTGTTGTAGAGGCCGTTAACAGTCTAAGTAATTATTTAATTAGGCAGGTAGGCGGCAAGGTAGAAGCTAAACAAATATGCGAAGAGTATTTGCACAAATATCCTAAGTATAAACGTATTGCTTTACTTAAAAACACAATTGCTTCTATTAAAGCTCCTTCATTAGAACTTAAAGTTGAACAAAAAGCCTATCCTGATTATAAATTTATAAAATCAATAAAATATACAAATACTAGCGAGTTTAAAATAGCTTTATATCGAGTTAATTCTAACATTATTAATCTACAAGATAGTATTATAAATGAGCAGTTTATTCTAAGACATACAAAGTTTACAAAAGAAAAAGTTATTAAAAACCTACCATTTAATAATTATGAAACTGAAGTCATTGATAATATAGATTTTGTAGCTGAAGATCTTGGTCGATTTATATTAAAAACAAGTAGCTCTCAAAATGAAGAAGCAACCTATATACCAATATATGTATCTAAT
>JASLCG010000111.1 GCA_030151885.1 Bacteroides sp. | reverse complement strand
GAGGATTATTTAGCTCTTCAAAGTAAAGATGCATCACTTCACCTTGCTTTACTGTTTTTACTAGATTAAAGTGATTTACTAAGAATTCAGGGAGAATCAACTTTACAAACTCAATGTAATTTTCCATAACGTTTTATTTATAGCCGTAAAGTAAATTGTTTTTCTTTTATTACACAGAACATTTGGGATTGATCCGTAATAATTAGATGGAGGTATATGAATGGTCATAACCTTAAGAATATAATGACTACTTTATCCTAAATGTATAAGAACAAAAAAGCACTTCATAAAATGAAGTGCTTTACTTTGCGGAAGCTGGGGGATTCGAACCCCCGGAGCGGTTGCCCGCTCGACAGTTTAGCAAACTGTTGGTTTAAGCCACTCACCCAAACTTCCTTTTTTGCTGTTGCATTTTCTCCCAAATGCGATGCAAATATAGGGTGAACTTTTTGACTATGCAAATAATAATGTGAAATATTTTATTAAAATTTTTGATCTAAAATTTAGATTATTTATAATCAGTAGGTTATGTTAAAAACTATTTTTAGTTTTCTCCTTCACCTCTAGATTCTTTAATCATTTCCTCCTTTGCTTTGATTGCAGCCATATCAGTAGAGATTTTATCTTGTTCAGAAATTAGCAGCAATACATCACCTTCATGTAATATTAAAGATCCATTTGGAATTAAGAAATCATCTCCACGTTTAATAATCATAACCAATGTTCCTTCAGGTACACTAATCTCTTTAAGCGTATTTCCAAGTTTAAGCATAGCATCACTAACAGTAATATCAAAAAGATGTGCATTTAACTCTTCAGGTATTTCTATTCCAAAAGAGTTTGTTTTCTCTTCCATTGGAGACGATAGGTGTAAAATTTTAGCTACATAAGAAATAGATGTTCCTTGTATAACTAATGATAATATGGTTATAAAGAATACGATATTAAAGATAACATGTGCACCAGGAATGTTGTGCATAACAGGATATGTTGCAAATATAATTGGAACAGCACCACGTAGCCCTACCCATGAAATAAAATGCTTGGCATTACGAGATATCTTTCTAAATGGAAGTAAACATAAGAATACACTGATAGGTCTTCCTAGTACAATCATGAATATACCTATGATAATAGCTATTGGAGCAATTTGTATAAGATCGATAGGATTTACCAGCAAACCTAATGTTAAGAACATAATGATTTGGAATAGCCAGCTAAAACCATCCATAAAAGAGGCAATTTCCTTCTTGTACAACAGTCTTGCATTACCAATAATCATACCTGCTATGTAAACAGCTAAGTATCCATTTCCCTTTAAAGCATCAGTAATCGCAAAGGTAAAGAATGCAATAGCTAAAACTAAAATAGGGTAGAGTGATGAGTTTGCAATATTTATTTTATTAACAGCCCAAGTTGTTGCTTTACCCATAATATATCCAGCAAGGCCACCTACAATGAATTGTGTTAAAAATGAAAAGGCTATTTGGCCCATTCCCATACCATCAGTTCCGATAACTTGTATTAGTACTATAGTAAGCATATAAGCCATAGGGTCGTTACTACCACTCTCTAGCTCTAGCATGGGGCGTAAGTTTTCTTTAAGATTAATATTCTGCGAACGTAATATAGCAAAAACAGAGGCCGAGTCTGTTGACGACATAGTGGCTGCTAGTAGTAGTGAGGTCATTAATGGGAGATGGATATTTGCCCACTCCATTTTACCTAATAAAAATATAAAAGAACCGGTTAAAAGACAAGTAAACAGAACTCCAAGAGTGGAGAGTACGATACCAGGAGCAATTATAGGTTTGACCTCTTTAAACTTGGTATCCATACCACCTGAAAAAAGTATAATAGTAAGGGCAACCATACCAATGAATTGGGCAGTAGCTGTATTATTGAATTTAATACCTATGCCATCACTTCCAAATATCATACCTACAATAAGGAATAATAATAAGGTAGGAACACCAAACTTATATCCTGTTTTACTAACGACTATACTAACAAATAGTAGTATAGAGCCAATTAAAAGTATATTTTCAGCTGTTATAACTTCTGCCATCATTTATGTTATCTGTATTTATGTTACTTTATTTAATGTTTTTAAACTGCACTAAAATAGCGAAAACAATTCAAATTGTTATTCTACCTCTTAGCATAAATTTGTTCTTCTCTATTTTTATGGTAATCTTTACAGGGATTTTGAAATATTTTATTAAAATGACAAATAGTTCTATGGTAGTATTATTCGATTTCGATGGAGTGATAATGGATACGGAGACACACTATACTAATTTTTGGGATAGTGTTGGTGAAAAGTATTTGAATAAAAGTGGTTTTGGAATGACTGTAAAGGGTCAAAGCTTAAAGCTTATTTATGGGAAATACTTTACTGGAGAGTTTGAAAAGTTAATTCCAGAAATGACAGAAATGATCGATGATATGGAATTAAATATGACTTATGAGTATGTACCAGGAGCTAAAGAGCTTATTGTAGACTTGAAAAAGAATGGTATAAGAATGGCTATAGTTACTAGTTCGGACGATCGTAAAATGGATTTGGTATATAAACAACATCCAGATTTACCAGGACTGTTTGACTATATAGTTACAGCAAATCAGTTTACGCACTCTAAGCCTCACCCAGAGTGTTATCAGCTAGCCATGCAAAAGTTGAATGTAAAGCCTAATCAGGCTGTAGTATTTGAAGATTCTATATATGGCATAAAATCTGGAACCGATGCTGGAGCTTTTGTTGTAGGTGTTGCCACCACAAATGGAAGAGAGCAAATAGAGGGCATTACAAATCATGTAATTGATGACTTTACAGAGATGGATGCTTTAAAATTAAAATCCATTATTACAAAATAAATAAAAAGGAGGATATTTATATCCTCCTTTTTATATTACTATTCTAGTATGCGTTTAGCAGTTTCTACACCTTGTTTTATTCGATCTGCCATACCTATTCCTCCTTTTATATTTCCAGATATATACAATCCTTTAAAAGTATTCTCTAGTAGCTCTATAGTCTTAAATCTTTCACCACTATTAATCTCATATTGTGGTATTGCTAGTTTATGTCGAAAAATACGGATTAAGTCGGGTTGTTTAGTAGTAGGAAAGTGCAGCATTTCGTGAAAGTTCTTTATTACAAGTTTTTCTAGCTCTTGGTCTGATAGCTCTGTAAGTTCTCTTCGTTTTACACCTCCTATAAAAAAAGAGAATAATGCTCCCTCTTTTGGAGCTCTATTATTAAAACAGGCAGAAGGATATAGAATACCTAGTACATCTCTTTTTTCACAAGAGGGAACTAAGCCTCCGAAAGCATTAAAGGTTAATCCATCTGTATTTTTAACTCCTACGCTAACTTGAACAACTGGGGCATAAGTGAGATTAGTTAACTGGTGTATATCATCTTTTGAGATGAAAGGTAAAATATCAGCAAGAGAGTAGCTTCCTGTTGCTGTTACAACCTGTTTACTATGGATTGTTATCTCCTGATTGTTTTGTTCAAACGTTACTGACCACCCTTTTGTTAAGGGGTTTACTGTTGTATGTAGGGCATTAGTAAACAGATAATCCTTACCTATTTTGGTGACCATCGCTTTTACGATAGACTCTAAACCTCCAACGGCAGAGAATACTTGCTTTGTAGCTAGCTTATCACGATCTGTTTTAGGTAGTTTTGCTTTTTTTATAGCACCTCCTATAAAGCTTCCATAGTTCTGCTCAAGGTTATATAGTTTTGGTAACGCATATCTAGTAATTAAAGTTTCTGGGTCTCCTGCATAAACTCCCGATAGAAATGGATCTACAGCATATTTAAGGAAACTTTTTCCCATTCTTCTACGCACTAAATCTGCTACTGATTCGTTAGGATTAGTACCTCTTTTTCTAAATGGCTCACCTAAGAGTCGTAATTTATCAGAGAATTTGAATAGAGGTGTTGTAACTCCTCCAAGAAGTGATGAAGGAATCTCTCTAAAATGAGTTCCCTTCCAAATTAATCTTTTCTTAGCCTCTTCCTTAGCTGTTTCTAAAGTGCAAAGTGGTGCTAAATCTTGAAATAATTCCGCAACTTCAGGGTAGGATATAACTCCTGTATTAGGGCCTTTTTCAAAGGTGAAACCATCCTCATGAAAACTCTCTATTTGCCCCCCATAGCGACTGCTCTTTTCAATAATGGCTACTTTTTTACCACTTTTTTTAAGATAGAATGCTGTTGTCAGTCCTGTTAGACCAGCTCCAATAATTACTACGTCATAATCTAGTGTATTCATCTTTAAACAGGTTTAGAAAATTTCTTAGTTGTGTTAATCATCAGTGGATCTAATGCAGCAGCTATATTTCTAACAAATAGTTTCCCATCTGTAGTCATTGTTATGCCTTTTTCGTTAAAACTTATAAGTCCATCTGTAGCAAACTCTTTTAAAGTTTCTGTATTATAGTTAATGGCACTCAATAGTTCTTCTTTTGTAATATTAAGATGAGAACAAGCATCTTCCCAGTGTATGGCATAATTACACATCAGCATTTCAATAACGAAACGTGTTATTTGCTCTTGTTTATTAAGTTGATAGCCTTTAAATACAGGTAATGTACCCGATTCTATTGTTGAAACGTATTCATCAATAGTTTTATAGTTTTGGACATAAGCTGAGTTTAGTTGTCCAATACCTGTAACACCAAAAGCGTAAACCTGTCCGGTTGTTCTTCTAGTACAATAGCCTTGGAAGTTTCTATGCAATTGATTTGAATTTAATGCAGTATATAGTTCGTCATTCTCTTTTACAAAGTGATCCATACCAATGGTCTTATAATTTGCAGCTTGTAAAATCTGACTTGCCTCTTCAAACATCGCTTTTTTATTTTGGCTTGTTGGAAGTCCAAGTTTCTCTAAAATAAGTTGTCTTTTACTTACCCATGGTACGTGTGCATAAGAGAAAGTAACCAACCTATCGGGGCTGAGCTCCACAGCTTTTTCAATAGTTTCACAAAAACCTTTTACAGTTTGCAAAGGTAGTCCGTAAATGAAATCCATATTTATTTTAGCATCAGCATCACGAAGTATGTTATAAATATCTTTTATAGGTAGTAATGCAGGTTTACGGTTTACCCCTTTAAGTACAGTTGTGTCGAAATCTTGAATTCCTAAACTAAATCTATTAAAATGGGCTTGAGTGAGTTCAAACCAGTATTTTTCATCTAGATAGCCAGGATGGCACTCAATAGCAATTTCTGGATTTTCAATAGTCTCAAAATCGCAAAGTAGTTTTTCATTAATTTTCTTTAGTGTAGCAACTGGTAATACGGTAGGGGTTCCTCCTCCATAATGTATTTGAGCAATTTTACGATCTCTATTCAAAAGAGGTTTAACCATGTCAATCTCTTTGAGTAATGCGGTAACATAGTTATCTATGTTCTCTTGCTTCATCATAGGAAATGAATTGCAACCACAATAGTGGCACATGTGCCTACAAAATGGTACATGAATATAGAATGAGAGGTGAGATGGGGTAGAGTTGTTTGACTCTTCGATGGCTGCAAGGTAATTTTGAGCTGTGAACCCCTCTGCAAAAAAGTTTGCTGGTGGATAACTGGTGTATCTTGGTACAGGGATATTGTACTTCTCTATAATGGATTTAGTAATCATATTTCTTCGTTAAAAACAATTATTATATATATAAGTGATAGCGCTGCCAAGAATACTCCAAAATAGGCTAATGCTTGGTAACCATACTCTTGCGCTATAAATCCTGCTATAATGGCTACTAGCATGGAGCTAATGTGTGTTATAACAGTTTGTATTGTAAAATCGGTACCCTCTTTCCCCGGTCTAACATAGCTCATGGCAGTAGTATAGACCACAATAGTAGCCATTCCATAGCTAGTCCACAATAAAATGATTCCAAAGTATAAAAGATGGGGGCTAAATGAAAGACTAATAACTATTGCAAAGTAAACAGTCGCTATTAATATCATTAAAGCAAATAATATTCTAGACCGATATTTACTCAGTCTTCGTACAACGAAACCTCCTGCAAAAGAGGCTATAAAGCCAATAGCAGTACCAATAATTCCAAATATAAAACCAATTTTACTCGTAGAGTAATTTAAATCGACTAAGTATGGTTTTAACATAGCAAGAGTACCGATAATTCCAGAGTAGTAAAGAAAAAGAAAGCCAATTTGCTTTCCGATAGCTCTTTTCTGTGTAAAGAAGTAGATGATATCTTTCCCACTAGCTCTATTCTCGGGTCTTCGCTCTTGTATGGTAAGTTTTCTATTACATAGTAAAGGGACAATGGCTAATAATACAAATAAACCTAAATAAGGAAGAAGGTTATTCCATCCTAATCTTTCAAATAATAGAAGTAATAGCCCGGATCCAATCATGACGCCTCCAAAACTTCCCATAGACTGCATGCTGTTTACAAGGCTTTTATCTTTGTCTTTGAAGGATAAAACGGCGAGTGCATCAGTAGCAATATCTTGTGTTGCTGAGGCTATAAAAGAGATAACCACTAAAATTATAATGGAATTGAAGTTGACTTTGTAGTCTAGGAATGCAATTACAAATATGGAACATGCATAAACTATTTCAGAGCCTAATATCCATAGTTTATAATCTTTAAGACTTTGACACCTTCTATCTACATAAGGCGACCATAGGAATTTTAGAATCCAAGGTAATTTCACTAACTGCATAATTCCTATTGTAGATAATTCAAAGTTCTCCTGACGCATTATCACAGGTATAATAGTAGAGAAGAAACTTTTAGGAATAGATTGTGCTATATACAGAAAGAAGAAGGTGATTAAATTTAATTTTTTAACACCTGTATGTTGTTCTACAAAGAGTTGTTCTACTGGTTTGGACATAAATAAATGTTCAAATATTAAAAACTATAGGTTAAGGTACCACCTATTGTAAATGGTTTACCTGACTGCCCTAATAATTTATTGGTAAAAAAGCAATAGGCAGAATAATCGGAGTTTGTTATGTTTTTACTCCATACAGCAATAGATAAATTGCGCATATAGATGGTAGCTCTTGCATTTAATATGTTGTAGAAACGTTGTTCAAACTTATTCATGTCGTCCCAGTAAATTTTTCCTGTACCTATGTAGTTTAGACAGAACTCCAATTTGTTTATTCCAGAAAAAGGCTCAAAAAATGTGTACATTGCTTCAGCAGATACTGTTTGACTAGGAAATCTTGGAATTCTTTTATTCTTATAATCTACAGTATTGCCTTTTGGGTCTGTGAAGTCATACTTTCTGTAGTAAGCTTTTGTGTATCCGTAGTTCGCTTTAAGAACAAATGATTGGGTAAATTGTGCAGATAGTCCAACTTCAACCCCTTTACTTGCCGATTTTCCAGCATTTTTAATAACACGACCTACACCTGTGGGCAGAGGTTGATTAACTTGCTGATTTCTCCAATCGATATAAAATAGAGCAATATCTGTTTTTAGTTTGTTTTGGAAGAAATTTAGTTTGGTTCCTATCTCATAATTCCAACTATATTCTGGTTTATAAGTTCTTTCGGAAGGATTAATAAAAGAAGTGTTAAAACCTCCTGTTTTGTATCCTTTGGCAACGGTAGCATAAATATTTTGTTCTGTTGGGCTGATGTATTGTAAGGTAAATTTAGGGGTTATTTGGTTAAAGTGTAGTTTATGGTTAAAACCATCCATAGGAATTAAATTACCACTTGATATGATTTTTCCATTATTGTATCTGTTTTGAGCATGTTCATAGTCAAATCGCAGCCCTGCACTTAGTGATAAGCCTTCAATAAAAATATCGTTGAGTGTTGATTGGTGATATAGAGCTACTCCATATGTTGAAACGTTTGAATATTTATTTGAAATAGAATCTCTTGGAATAAAATCTACATTAATTTCATTATCTATTTCTTGGTAGAAGCCAAAAGCCCCAAACAGCCATTGGTATTTAGAGTTATTATCAGATTTTATAGTAACCTCTTCAGAACCCATATATTGAGTCTGATCTTGAATGGTGTAGTTTAATGCTTTTGGGGTAAAGTCTTGGTCTATTTTTTGTTTGTCTTTGTAGTATTGAAAAGAAGACTGGCTATTAATTTTAAAACCGTCTCCTTGGTATTGTAAGTTTACTCCATTTGATGTAAGAAGCCTTTTATAGGAGCCTGCTCCATCGTATGCAACAGGGTCTAACTTCCCCTTTTCCGAGTTGTATGGGCTATATGGGTAGCCGCCTTGGTTTGTATAATCTATACTACTGATTAGTTTCAATAGCCAGTTTTGGTTTATTTTCCAATCGTATCTAACCCTACCTGTAGCTGCATCTGTTTTGTCAGCTTTTTTATTTAGGAAAGTATTCTTAAAATAACCACCATTATGTGTGTATGATCCCGAAATAGATAGTCCCATATTGGGCTTTAATAATAAAGAGTAGTTGGTAGATATCACATAATGGTTGTGATTTCCACCTGTGAAAGTTAACTTTCGCTCTTGCTTTTCTAGAGGAGATATAGTGTGTACATCAATCACTCCTCCCATTGTATTTCTTCCATAAAGTGTACCTTGTGGACCTTTCAAAACATCAATTTGTTTTATTTGGTGCATGTCAAAATCGAAAGTAGATTGTTGGAAGTAGGGAATTCCATCAATATATAAGCCGATAGAGGGTGTTCCCGTTTTATTTCCTATACCCCGAATGTAGATGGGAGAGGTTAGTTTAGATCCATAGTCAGGCATATATAGGTTAGATACAACGCTTGTTATATCTTTAATATTTGTAATGTTTTGAGATTCAAGAAATGCTTCACTTAGGGAGATTGCCGATTGTGGAGAAAGTTGGTAAGATTTATCTTGCTTAAATCCCATAATTACAATCTCATCTAACTTGTAGTAGGGCGATTTGCTAAAAATGGAGTCTAGGTAATCTTCTGTAAGGTTATCTGTAACAATACTCTTATTGTTATTTGTTAATAAAGGCGGTGTTATGCAAAGCCCAGCAGAGTTAAAAGCTAAGAGCAGTGCTAAAAAACTGATTAAACGCATTCTTTAATTTGTAGGTTTGATTTAAATATTATTACAAAGTAAGTGTATTATACCTTATAATTCAATCCTCATTTGTTATGAATTTTGTACTTTATAGACTATTATTTGTGTTTTCTGCACTTTTAAAATAGAACAAGGGCTAATATTTTAACAATATTAGCCCTTGTACCAATCTTAATTTCGGTTTATATCATAGGTTATTTTATTAAGTCATATCCCATAGTTTTTCCTTTTCTTACAGCAGGTAATCCATTTTCCATCCATTCGGATATAGGATCTCCTTTTAAATAGTGGTCAAAGAATTGTTGTAGTCTGATACTTAAATCCTTTCTGTTAACGCGTTTACGTAAATTATGCTCTTCTTGGTTGTACTGTAGCATCCATACAGGTTTTTGTAGTCTTCTCATTGCCATGAAAAGCTCAATACCTTGGTACCAAGGTACAGCACCATCATTATCGTTATGCATAATAAGTAGAGGTGTTTCAATTCTATCTGCTTTAAATAAAGGAGAGTTTGCAATGTACAGTTCCGGACAATCCCAAAGTGTACCACCAATTCTACTTTGTCCCATCTCGTATTGTAATTGTCTGCTTGAACCCGTTGACCATCTTATGCCACCATAGGCACTTGTCATGTTTGATACTGGCGCTCCCGATCCAGCAGCTTTAAACATATTAGTTCTTGTTACTAAGTATGCTACTTGGTATCCACCCCAACTTTGACCTTGAATAGCCATATTGTCTGCATCTACCCAGCTGTTTTTAGCCATTGCTTGTGCTCCTGATACAATGCAATTGTAAGCAGACTCTCCAGGAAGACCAGCAGTATAATGGGTATCTGGGCAAAATACTAAGTATCCACGACTTACATAGAATGGAATATTTATAATAGACCAACTAGGAGATGGAGCATAGTGTTGATTTAATTCATCAGAATGTGTCTCATAGAAGTAAATCATCATAGGATACTTTTTGTTAGGATCAAAATCTTCTGGTTTATATAACAATCCTTCCATTTGTTGACCATCAAATGCTGTCCAGTTAACTAACTCTGAAGTTCCCCAATTATAGTCGGCCATTTGTGGGTTTATATGGCTTAATTGCTTAGAAGTTTTCCACTCATTTTTAGTAACCCAAAGGTCTGGAGTTGTAGCAAAGTTTGATTTTTCAAACAAAATTGTATTACCCTCTTTAGCTTTAGCTATTACATCAAATTTAAATGGAACTTCGTTGAACAGAGCTTTTGGAGTTTTTACTTCATTTAGCTTGGTATAAGCTAATGCTTCATCTTTAGTTTTATTATTAAATAGACTTAGAAGTAAACGTTCGTTCGATTCGAAAAAGCGTTTCTCTTTATCAGTATTAATAACTCTGTATGTTATATTATTGGTTCGGCCGCTATTTGCTGTTATGCAAGTTGCATTACCAGTTGCTGCATTAAATTTCCAAATATCATAAGCATCGTATAGAATAACTTCTTTGTCATCTTTAGTCCAGCCTTCAATACCATAAGGGTATGGTTCGCTAGGATTGTCATTTTTTTCGTCCCAAAAGTTAACTGTTAAGCCTCCAGTTAAGTTTGTTAGTTTTTTAAGCTCTAGGTCGTAAGTGTACCAATTAAGGTCGTCTTTATTATATAGTATAAGGTATTTACCTTTTGGCGACACTCTTGCAAAACCGTTGTAGTTTTTAAATAGTAGTTCACGTTTCCCATCTTTTAATGCTACTTTATAGATATCTGTACCAGTAGATATGCTCCATTGTGTGGCAATCATATAAGGAGTTTTATCATTTATGATGGCAAAATCAGCATCTCCTTTATTTACTGTTCCTACAGATTCGTAAAACTTATTAGTTAATGGGATTAACTTTTTAGGATTACTTAAATTAACAACAGCTGTATATGTTTTGGTTAAGTCTTGTGCTCTATTCACAAGCTGATTGGGTTGTACTGTTGGGTCTTTGTAGTGCCAAATGTCTAATTTAGCCGCTCTTCATCGTTTGTAACAGTATCTTGAGGTTGTGTTAATGGTGCAATAGAGGTAAATACTCTGCTTCCATTTTCACTAAAATATACTCTACTATTATTTGTAAAGTGCCAGTTTTCTGGTAACCCAGCTGTGTAGTTAGTATCTATTAATACCTCTGCCTCATTTTTTCCTAGTTGGTAATAATAGAGGTTGAAGTTTCTATTTGTAGGTAGAATTGAATCTTTTGCTGCTAGGTAAGCAAGTGCGTTCCCCTCTTTGTTAAAAGTAGGGGTGTTATATTTAAAGAATCCCTTAGAAAGAGTTCTTTTACTTTTTTTACTCAAATCATAAAGAATAAGTTCTTTTTCAGTGTTAATAGTATCTTTTTTATCGGGCTGTATTAATATTGCTAATTGATTACCTGGTTCGTTAAAGAAGTACTTATCAACGTTAGCTATCGTATCTTTCCACTCAGTTCCGAGTTCTTGAATTACAAGAGGTTTATATAATTTAATACTATCGGCATTGTACACTTTACCTTTAGGAGAAAATGCAAAAAAGTGATTACCCTCTTTACCAATTTTAAAATCAGCTATTGCACCAATATTTTCGTAAGATAGATTTTTCAAAGAGGCAATGAATAAAGAATCGCTTGGAGCTTCCTCTTTTTTCTTATTCTTTTTTTTCTTCTCTGCTTTGGTTTGTTCAAAAGTAGGTTTAATTCTACCTACAATAAATTGCTCGTTTGGTGTGATGTAGTAGTTTACCCCTCGCTCAATTTGAAGTTTTTTGAAGTTTTTCAAATTTACAATATTTAGTACTGCATCTCCCTCTTGTGGTGTTGTGATATAGGTACTAAAGGTCCCTTTTTCTGAGATTTTAATGTTGGCGTTTCGTTGCCAGCCATCGTAGACGGAGTGGTCTAATGGTTTTTTCTGTGCATATCCAGTCAATGATATTAACCCAGACAAAACGAGTAATGATAGTTTTTTCACGCTGATTAGTTTTTAAAAATAGTTATTTAAAATAATTCTTAATACGAAGATACTAATATGATTTTGTTTTAATGAAAATAGCTAAATGATATTCTTATTAGATTGACTTTTTATTTGGATGCTGAGTAGCTTTTAAATTTTTGTATCCTTTCTGTAAGCTTTGTAGAGGCGTTTTAAGTGTAGCTTTGTATGTTGCCGACATAGGCCTCTCTTGTCGGCAACATACCTCAAGCTTATTGCCGATAAGATAGAGGTTGGTTGCCGACTAACAATCTATATATCGGAGAGATACAAAAAGTATCACTTGAAGATGTTGTTACTAGCTAGTAATTTAGTGTAATAAGTGACTAAATGATTACAAATATCTTAATTAATTAAAATATTGATACTTGTAGATATTAATCTAGGATGGCCTATACTAAGAAATCGAATATATAATTGTATCTTTGTTCATTAAATATTTAACTTAGTATTTACTTAAAAACTTGAAGTAAATCTAAACCAATGGATCTAAAACCACTAGTAGAATATAAAGATGTAGCTATTAGATATAGTAACCAAGTTGTATTAAGGAACTTAAACTTTGCTTGGTATCCTAATAGCTTGATATACATTGTAGGGAGAGTAGGGGAGGGTAAGACTTCTTTACTTAAATCCATGTATTATGGCATTGAGTTGTCTACAGGTTCAGGAGAAGTTCTTGGATATCTTTTACACCAACTGAAAACGAAAGAAGTTCCTTATTTAAGACGTAATTTAGGACTGGTTTTTCAGGGGTATCATTTACTAGAAGATCGTTCTGTCTATGAGAATTTGGAGTTTACTTTGAATATTGTAGGCTGTGTAGATAAGAAAATGATAGCAAGTAAGATTCAAGATGTATTGGAGTTGGTAGAGTTAAAAGGAGCCGAATATAAAGCTCCTAAAGAGTTATCCGAGGGTCAGAAGCAACGACTTGCCATAGCACGTGCAATAATAAATGATCCCAAAATAATTTTAGTTGACGAACCAACAGGTAATTTAGATGTAGAATCTATCAAGGGATTAATGAATATCTTAAGAGATTATGCTAAAAAAGAGAATTGTTTAGTCGTAATGGCTACTCATAACTTACAGTTAGCAAGAGAATATCCTGGTACAGTCTATCTACTTAATGATGGTGAAATGAGAGATGTAACAGAAAGATTCTATCAGAAAACCAGTGTAAAAAAGTAATACTTAACCATTTAAAATAGCGTATTAATAATGAAAGTTTTAAAGTTTGGAGGAACTTCTGTAGGTAGTGCAGAACGCATAAAAGAGGTAGCCAAATTAATTTCGAAAGGAGAAAAAAATATTATTGTACTATCAGCAATGTCTGGTACAACTAATACTTTGGTCGAAATTTCAGATTATTTGTATAAGAAAAATCCTGAGGGTGCTAATGAAATTATCAATAATTTGGAGGCTAAATACCGAAAACATATTGATGAGCTTTACTCTACTGTAGAGTTTAAGAAAAAAGGTGCAGAGTTAATAAAATCTCACTTTGACTATATCCGATCTTTTACAAAAGACTTGTTCACGCTATTTGAAGAGAAGGTGGTCTTGGCACAAGGAGAATTAATCTCTACAGCGATGGTAAACTACTATCTTCAAGAATGTGGAGTTAAATCTGTTTTGCTTCCAGCACTTGAATTTATGCGTACTGATAAAAACAGTGATCCTGATCCTGTTTATATAAAAGAAAAGCTAAAGAATCATTTGGAGTTACATGATGAAGCCGAGCTATTTATAACTCAAGGGTACATCTGTAGAAATGCGTATGGTGAAATTGATAATTTACAACGTGGTGGTAGTGATTATACAGCATCTTTGATTGGAGCAGCTGTAGATGCATCGGAAATCCAAATATGGACTGATATTGATGGTATGCATAATAATGATCCACGTATTGTAGATAAAACTCAGCCTGTACGTCACCTCCAATTTGAAGAGGCTGCAGAGTTGGCTTATTTTGGAGCTAAGATTTTGCATCCTACTTGTATACAACCCGCAAAATATGCAAATATACCTGTTCGTTTACTTAATACTATGGATCCAGATGCTCCTGGTACTTTAGTGAGTAACGAATCTGAAGATGGAATCATTAAAGCTGTTGCTGCAAAAGATAACATTACTGCAATTAAGATTAAATCTAGTAGAATGTTATTGGCTTATGGTTTCTTACGTAAGGTTTTTGAAATATTTGAAAGTTACCAAACTTCAATAGATATGATTTGTACATCGGAAGTGGGAGTTTCTGTCACTATTGATAATACGAAGCATCTGAACGAAATCTTAAATGATTTGAAAAAATATGGAACAGTAACTGTTGATGACAATATGTGTATTATCTGTGTTGTAGGAGACTTGAAATGGGAAAACGTAGGATTTGAAGCGAAAGCTTTAGATGCTATGAAAAACATACCTGTTCGTATGATTTCATTTGGAGGTAGTAACTATAATATTTCATTCCTTATTAGAAATGAGGATAAAAACAGGGCGTTACAGCAGCTAAGTGATAGTTTGTTTAACGGTAAATAATTATAAATAAAATAATTAATCAGCACAAAAAGCGTTTTTAGCCTCTATGTAATAGGATGTTAGAAACGCTTTTTTAGTCAATATTTAGATTCTTATGAAGGGACAATTTCCTATAGAACAATTTAAAAACTTAGAAACACCTTTTTACTATTACGATACTACAGTGTTGCAGGATACTCTAGATGTTATAAAGAAAGAGTTGAGCGATAGAGACCAATACCACGTACACTATGCCATGAAGGCAAATGTTAATCCAGAAGTATTAAAGTTAATTCAAAGTAATGGTTTTGGAGCTGACTGTGTAAGTGGTGGGGAGATTAAAGCTGCTGTTAGGGCAGGTTTTGCTCCCAATAAAATAGTCTATGCAGGTGTGGGAAAAGCTGATTGGGAAATAAACTTAGGACTAGAATTAAATATATTCTGCTTTAATGTTGAGTCTATTGCCGAGCTAGAAGTTATTAATCAGCTTGCATATGAAAAACATACTAAAGCACGAGTGTGTTTAAGGGTAAATCCTAACTTAAGAGCTCATACCCATGCAAATATTGCCACAGGTCATGCAGAAAACAAGTTTGGAATTAGTATAGAGGAGTTAGATAAAGTGATTGAACAGCTTGATCAGTTTCAAGCCATAGAATTTATTGGTTTACATTTTCATATTGGTTCTCAACTACTGGATTTATCAGATTTTAGAGCCCTATGTAATCGTGTAAATGCAATTATGGATAATCTTGAGAGTAGAGGCATAAAGCTTCCTCATATTAATGTTGGTGGAGGTCTAGGTATTGATTATGAACACCCAAACCGTCAGCCAATCCCCGACTTTGCAAGTTATTTCGATGTTTACGAATTAAACTTAAGGCTTCGTCCATATCAAACATTACATTTTGAATTGGGAAGGTCGATTGTTGGACAGTGTGGTACATTGGTCTCTCGTGTGTTGTATGTAAAACAAGGTGTAAATAAAAAATTTGCTATATTAGATGCAGGTATGACCGAGCTAATTAGGCCAGCACTGTATCAAGCATATCATAAAATAGAAAATTTAACATCTGAAGGAAACGTTGAGGCTTATGATGTGGTAGGACCAGTTTGCGAGTCTTCTGATGTATTTGGTAAAGCGGTGGATTTAAACAAAGTAAGTCGTGGAGATTTAATAGGTATTCGTTCGGCAGGAGCATATGGAGAGGTGATGGCTTCTCAATATAATTGTCGAATTTTACCTAATTCTTACGTATCAGAAGAATTTATTTAAAACAATAATTACTCAGAATTGTTAATAGAGTACATTAGAAAATAATGAACTCATTTTAATACTTACAAGTTATGAAAATTTCAAAAACAATGGAAGCTGTTATAAACGAACAAATAACAGCAGAATTATGGTCTTCGAACCTATATTTATCAATGTCTTTTTATATGGCAAAAGAGGGTTTCCCAGGTTTTGCTAAATGGTTAAAAGACCAATCTAATGAAGAAAAAGAGCATGCTGAGTCTTTTGCAGACTACCTTGTAACTCGTGGTGGAACAGCTAAAATAGATCAGATCAATGTTGTACCTCAAGGTTGGGGATCTGTATTAGAGGTGTTTGAACATGTGTACGAGCACGAATGTCATGTTTCTGAGATGGTTAATAAGATGATGACTCAAGCAGTTGAGGAAAAAGATTATGCTACTCAAGACTTTATGATGACATTTGTTCGTGAACAAGTTGAAGAAGAAGCTACTTCTGAGGATCTTGTACAACGTATTAAACAAGCTGGTGTTCATGGTTTATTATACCTTGACAAACACCTACTTCGTACGCCAAGAGGTTAAGCAAAATAGCTTTTAAAGATATAAAAAAGGGTTCGTATAAATTTATACGAACCCTTTTTGTTCTCTTATTTAGTGCATAAAAAAGAGCATTTACTCAGATGAATAAATGCTCTTTAATTTTTTATTTATTTCAACAGAAGAAGGATATTATTTAATAGTGCCTAGTTCTTTTCCAACTTTAATGAATGCATTAATACATTTGTCTAGTTGTTCTTGATTATGGCCAGCAGAAAGCTGAACACGTATACGTGCTTCATTTTTAGGAACTACAGGGTAATAGAATCCTGTTACATAAATGCCTTCGTCCAACATTTTTGCTGCAAAATCTTGAGACAGTTTAGCATCATACAACATAACAGCACAAATAGCACTTTGTGTTGGTTTAATGTCGAATCCAGCAGCTAGCATTCTATCTCTGAAATAAGTTACATTTTCTGCAAGCTTATCGTGGAAAGTGTTATCTGCTTTAAGCATATTGAATACAGCTATACTTGCACCGATAATAGAAGGAGCTAAAGAGTTTGAAAATAGGTATGGACGGCTACGTTGACGAAGCATATCAATAATCTCTTTTTTACCAGTAGTAAAACCACCCATAGCACCACCAAAAGCTTTACCTAGTGTACCAGTGTAGATATCTACTCTTTCGTATGTATCAAATAGTTCGCTTACGCCATGTCCTGTTTTACCTACTACGCCAGCAGAGTGAGACTCGTCGACCATTACTAGAGCATCATATTTCTCTGCAAGATCGCATATTTTGTCCATTGGTGCCACATTGCCATCCATAGAGAATACGCCATCAGTTACGATGATTCTGAATCTTTGCTCTTGTGCTTCTTGAAGACATTTCTCAAGATCGCCCATATCAGCGTTTGCATATCTGTAGCGTTTCGCCTTGCAAAGACGCACACCATCAATAATTGAAGCGTGATTTAGACTGTCAGAAATAATTGCATCTTCTGCTGTGAACAAAGGTTCGAACAGACCACCATTTGCGTCGAAGCAAGAGGAGTAAAGAATGGTGTCTTCTGTTTTGAAGTATTCAGAGATTAAATTTTCTAGCTCTTTGTGAATATCTTGTGTACCACATATAAAACGTACAGATGACATTCCAAAGCCTCTTTCCGAAAGAGTTTTTTTAGCTGCTTCTACTACTTTAGCATTGTTTGATAAGCCTAAGTAATTGTTTGCGCAGAAGTTAAGTACTTCTTTACCTTTAACTTGTATTGCAGCTTGTTGAGGACTTGAAATTAATCTTTCGTCTTTATAAAGACCAGCCTCTTTAATCTCAGCCAATGTTTCAGTGAGATGTTGTTTCAATTTTCCGTACATAGACTTTAATTTTTGTTTACTTAAATTTTGCCTTTATACAAAGGACATCATTTTTCAGCTAATAAACAATAAGGTTTAATATTAAATATGAGAAAAAAATACTTACTTTGTCTAACAATTTGTTTTAATTAATCTCATAATAAGAGTTTGAATGAAAAATATTTTCGTTATTGGAGCGACGGGACAGATAGGCTCAGAACTCACTATGGAGTTGCGTAAGCAATATGGTAACGAGCATGTAGTGGCTGGTTACATTCAAGGTGCAGAACCAAAAGGAGAATTGAAAGAGTCTGGCCCGGCTGAGCTAGCTGATGTCACTAATCCAGACCAGTTAGCAGCTGTTATAAAGAAGTATAACATTGATGCTGTCTATAACTTGGCTGCACTATTATCTGTTGTAGCTGAGTCTAAACCACGTTTAGCTTGGAAGATAGGTATTGATGGTCTTTGGAATGTATTAGAGTTGGCACGTGAGAACAACTGTGCAGTGTTTACTCCAAGTTCTATCGGCTCTTTTGGAGCAGGAACTCCTGCGTATAAAACTCCGCAAGATACTATTCAACGTCCTCGTACAATGTATGGTATCTCTAAGGTAACCACAGAGATGTTAAGCGATTACTACCATTTAAAATATGGTGTAGATACTAGAGCTGTACGTTTTCCTGGTATTATATCTAATGTAACACCTCCAGGTGGTGGTACAACAGATTACGCAGTTGATATCTATTACTCGGCAGTAAAAGAAGAAAAGTTTATTTGTCCGATTAAAAAGGGTACTTTAATGGATATGATGTATA
Organism: Bacteroides sp.; assembly: GCA_030151885.1. GTDB lineage: Bacteria > Bacteroidota > Bacteroidia > Bacteroidales > Bacteroidaceae > Bacteroides_E. The sequence continues at coordinate 13,988 of JASLCG010000111.1, read as the reverse complement.
TGCCAGATGCATTGTCTGCTGCTATTCAATTAATGGAGGCCGATCCATCTAAATTAATACATCGAAATGCATTTAATATTGCATCTATGAGTTTTGACCCAGAAGCAATATTTAATGAGATTAAAAAGCATAAGCCTTCTTTTGAAATGGAATATCAGGTAGATCCTTTGAAACAATCTATTGCTGATAGTTGGCCTGATTGTTTAGATGATACTTGTGCTCGTGAAGAGTGGGGATGGAAGCCTCAATTTGATTTGGCGTCTATGACTACAGATATGTTGGATAAATTGTCTATAAGATTAAATAAATAAGTATATATGTTTAGGTTATCAAAAGTTCATTCATTAGTTGTTTTGGGTGGTTTAATTTTTTTGTTTTGTGCATGTCAAGGTAAAAAACAGAATAATGAACCTGTAAACGTTTATGAAAATGACAATCTTTACAGTGAAGATTTTATTCTAGAAGATACGGTTGGTACTGATTTTTCAGGCGACCCTTATCCGATGGGATTAGATGGTTCTTTTGATGATTTTGTTTTTGCCTATGCTGCCAATAAAAGCTTTCAAGCACAAAGAACAGATTTTCCTCTTTTAATTTTAGATAATGAAAAGAATGATTCAGTTTGGCTAAGTAGAGATGAGTGGCAACCAGATAGTTTATTTACTAATAAAAATTTCTATACTATTCTTTACGACAAAGAAGAAGATATGGAAATTGTAAGCCAACCCAACTTAACGAAAGCAGAAGTAGAGTGGATTTACTTAGCTGATAAGCTAACGAAGGTCTATCATTTTACTAAAGAAAATGAAATATGGATGTTGAGAGATATTACATACGATCATTTGAAAGAGTATCATAATGAGGAGTTTGTACAGTTTTATCAGAAGTTTGCAACGGACACGTTATTCCAGTCGTCACGACTAGCTGATCCTTTGGAGTATATAACTAGTGATCCTAATGATGATTTCGAAATTCTTGAAACTTCAATATCTCATACAGACTGGGAAAATATGCGTCCAATTATGCCAGAAGGCAAATTGATGAACATTAATTATGGACAAATAAATGACCCTGCATCTGATATGAAAATAATGGCTGTTAAAGGTATTGGTACGGGTTTCTCTAATGTTTTCTTTTTCCGAATGAATGAAAAAGAAAAATGGGAGCTGTTTAAATTTGATGACGTAGGCATTTGATTAAACTATAATAGATGATTAGTATAAAAGAAAATTACTCTTTGCTTTTACATAATACTTTTTGTATTGATGTGAAAGCAAAGAAGTTTATAGAATATACTACTGAAGATGATTTAGTAGCGTATTTGACAAAGGAGGGGTTAAAACCTCCTTTTCTTCATATTGGATCGGGTAGTAATTTGTTGTTTCTGAAAGATTATGAAGGAACTATTTTACACTCTAAAATAGACAATATTGAAGTTGTAGAGGAAGATGAAGAAAGTCTTATTGTAAAAGTAGGTTCTGGGTATGACTGGGATCAATTTGTAGCTTATGCTGTAAACAGGGAATGGTATGGTTTAGAAAACTTATCACTAATACCTGGAGAGGTAGGAGCTAGTGCTGTGCAAAACATAGGAGCTTATGGTGTTGAGGTAAAAGATTTAATTACTCAGGTAGATGTAGTTGATGTGCATGGCGAAAAACACTCTTTCAGTAATGCCGATTGTAATTATAAGTATAGGTACAGTATATTTAAAGAGCCAAGCAATAAGCATCTTATAGTTACTTATGTGTATTATAAGTTAAGTAAAATACCTCAATTCAACTTGGAATATGGTAGTTTAAAGAGAGTTTTAGCTGGAGTTAAGCCTATTGACTTAAAGCATGTACGCGAAGCGATTATTGCTGTTCGTGAAGAAAAGCTGCCTGACCCTAAACAAATTGGTAATGCTGGTAGTTTCTTTATGAACCCAGTAGTATCTTCTGAAAAATTTAAAGAGCTACAGACTTTATACCCTTCTATGCCTCATTATGTATTGAATGATAAAGAGGTTAAAATTCCAGCAGGATGGATGATTGATATGTGTGGATGGAAGGGCAAGTCTTTAGGAAGTGCAGGTGTACATGATAAACAAGCTTTGGTACTGATCAATAAAGGTGGTGCTACGGGGAATGATGTTAAAAAAATATCAGAAGCGATTCAACAAGATGTAAAGTCGAAATTTGATATTGATATCTATCCTGAAGTAAACTTTATAGGTTAATGAAAAAAATAAGATTCTTAGGTACAGGGACTTCTACGGGAGTTCCTACCATTGGCTGTAATTGTGAAGTGTGTAAGTCTAAAGATTCGAGAGACAGACGGCTGAGAACTTCTGTATTGTACACTAATGGTGATACCCAAATACTGCTAGACTGTGGACCAGACTTTAGGCAACAAGTTCTTGACTTACCTTTTAAATCATTGGCTGCTGTTTTAATATCTCACGAACATTATGACCATGTATCTGGCTTAGATGATTTAAGAGCCTATTCTGCTTTCGGTGAAATGCCTATATATGCAGAGAAATACACAGCTGATCATTTAAGAGAGCGTATGCCATATTGCTTTATAGATAAGTCTTATCCTGGTGTTCCTCAAATATACTTAAATGACATTACCTCTTTAACTCCTTTTTGTATACAAGGCATAGAAATATTGCCTATTAGAGTAATTCATGGAAAACTGCCAATATTAGGTTATAGAGTGGGTAAAGAGTTTGCATATATAACAGATATGTTAACTATACCTGAGGAGGAGTTTGATAAGTTAAATAACCTAGAAGTACTTGTGGTTAATGCCTTGAGAATAAAGAGACACAGAACGCATCAGTCTTTAGAAGAAGCTATTGAATTTGCTCAAAAAGTGGGTGCTAAACAGACCTATTTCATACATATGAGCCATGATATTGGTTTGTATGCAGAAATAGCAGATAAATTGCCAGAAAATTTGTATTTTGCTTATGATGGTTTAGAAGTAGAGTTGTAGTTATAAAACTATGGCTCTTTAGAATAGATAGTTTAAAAATATGAGCAGAAGGAGTAATTACATAGTTGTATTTGCCTTGACATTGGTGCTAATTAGTGTTGGGGTACTCTCTTATAGTGCAATATCATCTAAAAAAAAACAGGTTGTACAATCTAATAAAAAGATGGTATATGCTATTCCTACTGACACACAAATCTGTTTTAATAGCGCAATAGGCTTAGGTAATAATCATCCTCTTTTTCAAAGTCTTCGTTTAAAAGTACCCTATTTAAATGATGTTAGTCAGCTTAAAAATAATTTAGGGGACAGTATATTTTCTATATGTGCCTTACAGATTGAAAACAGTGCTTTATCTCCTTTGTATATTATGCGAGGGAAGTGGGCTAGTAGTTTAAATCTACTATTTCCACCTCATATTCCAAGTGTATCTATAAATGATGAGGATTTTGATTTGGAATTGGTTACAACTTATCGTGGAGATGTGTTTACACTTTATAAATCTGATGATATAATAGTATTTAGTCCTAGCTTATCTCTCGTAAAAGAGTCTGTAAGGGCTTATGAGTTTAAAGACTCGGATTCAAGGTTTAACTTACTTCCAGATATTGATACTACAAGTAATAATGTGGTGTATTATAAAACGAATTTTATTCCTCTTGGTGGTACAGGAGAATCTTCTTTAGAAGAGTGGACAGATTTGGAATGGGCAGCTTTTACGTTAAGTATGGATAGTACTTTAATAGAGCTATCTACAAGTCTAGTTTTGACGGATTTGCGAAGTGTAGAAGCTAATCGTCAGCTTATGGAAGGTTTAACTTATTCTGACAAGGCTTGTGCATATTCGTATTTATCGCCCGAAAAGATGCAAAGTACACTTGAGTCTGAAGTATATGAGGGAAAAAATAGATATGAATTGTACTGGAATCAGCAAGTTTGTCGGCTATTAATAGATTACGTTGATCAAGGTGCGTTAATAGAGGTGTTTCCAGATTCTATTACTGTAGCTGAAAAAATATTAACCTTTAATATTTCAAATATAACCCCTTTTAGAGATGATTTTTATGCTTTATTAGCAGAAAACAGCTCGGAAAATAAAGAGCTATTAAAAGAAGAGACTATTGAAGGGTATTGGAATGCTGAAACAATTCCTACACCAATGTGTTTACAACGCTTACTTACTGCAAGTAGAGATAATAGAGTCCTTTATTATAAGATAATAGATAATCGTTTTATCTGTTCCTTTAATTATTTTATATTGCAGCAGTATATTCAAAATTTGGAACAAGCTAAAAGTCCAAGTCTATTTTTCTCTGAAAAAAATAGACTTTTGTACGCTTCAATCTATTCTCCACTGCTAGGGATAAATGAATATATTGGTGTTAATAAAAATCTACTTCCTAGCTTCATCATTAATAATGAAAAAGAATTAGCTCCTTTTGGGTGTAAGTTACTAGCTAATGTAGTATTATCTAGTAAGGAGATATCTTTCAACTACAAGCTAAATCAATAATTATTGTAAAATAAGATTATTATCTAAGCTCTAAATTAATGGTTTATGTATATTTGATAATTAATCAAATAGAATATCAATGAAAAAAGACCAATATAGAGTTAAAGTAGAGGCCGTTGAAAAGCAGCTAACGAAGCTTAAATCTAAAAGTAGAACTTATTTATTACTCAAGTTGCTGACTTTTAGTTCTTTTCTGTATTTAGGCTGGAATGTATTAATGCCTAATTCGACACCTCTTTATACTATAGGCTGTGCCTTATCTTTTAGTGCCTATGTTTTTGTTATGTTTATTGATTCTAGGTTGCAAAAACGAATCTTATTTATTCAGAATAGAAAGAAGGTGCTTGACTCTGAATTAGCTTATTTAATGGGCGATTTTTCAAGTTTTGATGATGGGTCTGAATTTGTAGATAGTGAGCACCCTTATAGTTTTGATTTAGATGTATTTGGTAATCATTCTTACTTTCATAGAATTAATAGGACCGTATCAAGTCTAGGTAAAGAAAAACTGGCCTATTATCTTGGTAATCTAGACTTGAGTAAAGATGAAATATATAGACGCCAGGAATCAATAAAAGAACTGCGAGATTTAGAAGAGTGGAGATTGGATTTTCTTACTTATGGCCAAGATGCAGCTTTTGATTTAAAACGATTGTTAAATGTTCAAGGTGAAGCTACATCTAAAGCAAGAATGCTAAGTGTTGGGGCGAAGATTTTTATGGTCATTTTTCCTGCTTTAACAATTGGTAGCTTAATCCTCTCTATATTTGATGTGTTGCCTGGTTCTGTGGCTGGGTTCTTATTTGCTGTTCAAATTCTTATATGTATTTTGTTCTCTAAAGTATTGAACCATATCTCTATGGAGATTGGGGGGCTGTTTAAAGGTTTTAAATCTTATCGTAATATTTTTAAAATGATATTAGAAGAAGACTTTAAATCAGAAGAGTTGAAAATGCTTCAGAAACAGCTATTTATAAGTAAAGAGCTTAATGTGTTGAGCTCTTTTAAAAACTTGGCTCGTCTATTAGATAACATGGATCAAAGAGGGAATTTGATTATATTTATTTTGACTAATGGTTTTTACTTGCGAGATTTATGGTTAATTAGATCATATTACCAGTGGAGAGAGGTTAGTAAGTTTCATTTAGCAAACTGGGTGAGAGTTTTGACAGACATTGATGCTATAGTTAGCTTGTCTACAAATGCTTATAATAATTCTGATCGAAATTTTGCAACAATAGTTTCTGATGATTCGGTTGTATTTAAGGCTAAGGGGTGTTATCATCCTTTCTTAAAACGAGAAGTAGCTGTAGCCAATGATTTTGATTTAATAAAGGGTGATTTTGCAATTGTTACAGGGGCCAATATGGCTGGTAAAAGTACCTTTTTAAGGTCTGTAGGTATAAATTTAATAATGGCTTTAAATGGTCTTCCTGTTTGTGCTGAGTCTTTAACGGTTAGCACGATTAAGTTGTTTTCAAGTATGAGAACTAGTGATAATTTGGTTAAAAATATGTCTTATTTTAATGCTGAGTTGACAAGACTGGGTACCTTAATATCTTATTGTAAAGAGAATAAGCATACGCTTATTATACTGGATGAAATATTGAAAGGAACAAACTCTGCAGATAAGTTAAATGGTTCTAGGCTGTTTTTATCTGAAATATCTAAGTTAGCAGTAACGGGTATTATAGCTACACACGATTTAGCTTTATCCGAGTTGAGTAATAAGGAGGCGATATTTAAAAATTTATGTTTTGAAATAGAGTTGTCTGATAATATAGACTATACTTATAAAATATCCGAGGGAGTAGCTCGTAATATGAATGCTACCCACTTATTACATCAAATAATAGATAAAATAAATAATTAAGTATATAAAAAAGGCATAGAATAGTACTATTCTATGCCTTTTTTATATCATCGGAAGATGAATGTTTATTAGAATGGAAGATCGTCTGTAGTATCACTTGACGCATTAAAATCGGCCATCATCTCTTCTGTTGGAGGTGGAACTGGTGCACCTTGATCCATGCTAGATCTTTCAACTTTCCAAGCTCTGATTGAGTTAAACCAACGACCTTGCCACTCATTAGCATCAATGTCGAAAGATACAGTTAGTTCTTCTCCCATTTTAATATCGAATTGTTTAATTTTATCTTCACCAAAAACGCTGAAACACATTTTTTTAGGATACATTTCGTTGCTTTCTACAACATACTCTTGTACCATCCATGGGTTTCCAGTTGATTTAGATACTCCACTTTTAGTTGGTAATACTGCTATAACTTTTCCTATAAAATCCATTCTTCTATATTCTTTTAATATTTTACTACAAAGGTATAATAATAACTTTTAGAAGCCAACCAGTGAAAGGCTTTTTTCACCCTTTTAAGTTGTAACACCCCAATCTTTTTTTGTAACTTTGTAGGTGATAATATCATTAATTTTAATATATTATTTGCTAATAATTAACACTAAATATATATGAATTTTACAGTTTCTAGTGCTGCTCTATACAGCCACTTGCAAGCAATTAGTAGAGTAATCAATAGTAAAAACGCTTTACCAATTTTAGATTGTTTCTTATTTGAATTGGAAAATGATGTCTTATCATTAACTGTTTCTGATAGCGAAACTACCATGAAGACTTCTATTGATGTTCAAGCAGGATCTACTGCAGGTAAAATAGCTATTACGGCAAAAACTTTATTGGATGCGTTGAAAGAGATACCAGAACAACCGTTATCTTTTTCGGTCGATAAAGAATCATTAGAAGTAACAGTTACTTACCAAAATGGTCAATATAGCTTGATAGGACAAAATGCAGACGAGTATCCGAAAAGTACTGAATTAAGCGGTAATGAGGTTGCATTCGCTATGAACTGTGAGACAATGCTAGATGGTATTACTCGTACTGTATTTGCTACTGCAGATGATGAGTTAAGACCTGTAATGAATGGAATTTACTTCGATATTACAACCGAAGATATTACGATGGTAGCTTCTGATGGTCATAAATTGGTTCGTTATCAGCTTAAAAACATCTCTGGTAAGGAGAGAGCTGCATTTATTTTACCAAAGAAGCCAGCGAATTTACTTAAAAACATACTTCCAAAAGAACAAGGAGAAGTTGCTATCTCTTTTGATGAGCGTAATGCTGTGTTTAAATTAGGTAATTATCATATGATTTGTCGTCTAATTGAAGGACGCTATCCTAATTACAACTCTGTAATACCAAAAGATAATCCATTTAAGGTAACTATCGATAGGTCTTCGTTCATTGGTGCTTTAAGACGAGTGGCTATATTCTCTTCTCAAGCAAGTAGTTTAGTGAAGTTAAGATTAAGTGCAAACTCAATTAATATTTCTGCACAAGATATTGACTTTTCTACATCAGCAGAAGAAAATTTGGTATGTCAGTATAGTGGTTCTGATATGAATATCGGTTTTAAATCAACATTCTTAATTGATATTCTATCAAATATACCTTCTGATGAAATTATTATGGAGTTGGCGGACCCTTCTCGTGCTGGAGTTCTAGTTCCAGTAGAGCAAGCAGACAGTGAAGACCTATTAACTCTACTAATGCCTATGATGCTGAACGATTAATTCGTTCTTTTCATAGCAAAATAAAAAAATATGAAACTTAATTTAAAGAACCCGATTGTCTTCTTTGACTTGGAGACAACGGGTACAAATATAAACTCGGATAAAATTGTTGAAATAAGCTACTTAAAGGTTTATCCAAACGGCAATGAAGAGAGTAAAACCATGCGTATTAATCCTGAATGCCATATTCCAGAAGAGTCTTCTGAAATTCATGGTATTTACGATAAGGACGTAGAAGATTGTCCAACTTTTAAAGAAGTTGCTAAAAATATAGCAAAAGATTTTGAAGGAGCTGATATTGCAGGATTTAATTCTAACCGATTTGATATACCATTATTAGCAGAAGAGTTTCTTGCTGCGGGTGTAGATCTTGATTTAAGTAAGAGAAAGTTTGTTGATGTTCAGGTTATATTCCACAAAATGGAGCAAAGAACACTTTCTGCAGCTTATAAGTTTTACTGCAATAAGAGCCTGGAAGATGCTCACTCTGCTGAAGCTGATACAAGAGCTACGTATGAAGTGTTAAAAGGACAGCTAGATAGATATCCTGAATTGGAGAATGATGTGGCTTTCTTATCAGACTTCTCTAGCTACAATAATAATGTAGACTTAGCAGGCAGAATGATTTATGATGAAAACGGAGTTGAAGTTTTTAATTTTGGTAAATACAAAGGTGTATCTGTAGCAGAAGTGCTTAAAAAAGATGCGGGTTACTTTAGTTGGATACTTAACAGTGATTTTACTCGCAATACAAAAGCCGAGCTTACAAAAATAAAATTAAGGGAGTTAACAAATAGATAAAATCTTATGTTAAAAGGCAAGAATATAGTTGTTGGTATATCTGGTAGTATTGCTGCCTATAAAGCGTGTCTTCTAATTCGTGGACTAATTAAAGAAGGTGCAGAGGTACAGGTAGTCATTACTCCTGCAGGAAAAGAATTTATCACACCAATTACTTTATCTGCATTGACAAGCAAACCTGTAATAAGTGAGTTCTTTTCTCAAAGAGATGGAACTTGGAATAGTCACGTTGATTTGGGGCTTTGGGCAGATGCTATGGTTATAGCTCCGGCTACAGCTTCTACTATTGGAAAAATGGCAAATGGTGTGGCAGATAATATGTTAATTACAACTTACTTGTCTGCTAAGAAACAGGTCTTTGTAGCACCTGCTATGGATTTAGATATGTTTGCTCATCCTTCTACACATCGTAATCTAGATATTTTACGCTCTTATGGTAATATTATAATAGAGCCTACCTCTGGTGAGCTTGCTAGCCATTTAGTAGGTAAGGGTAGGATGGAAGAACCTGAGAATATTATTGAGGTACTTCGTAATTACTTTAAAGAAAAAGAGGACTTGTTGGGCAAAAAGGTTTTAATTACTGCTGGTCCGACTTATGAAAAAATAGATCCTGTTCGCTTTATTGGTAATTTTTCTTCTGGTAAAATGGGATATGCTATTGCAGAAGAGTGTGCTAAAAGAGGGGCTGAGGTTATATTAATATCAGGTCCTGTATCTTTAAAGGTGGAACATCCTAATGTTAAGCGCATTGATGTTATGTCTGCAGAAGAGATGTTTGCTGAGTCTATAAAGCATTTCCCTACTGTAGATGCAGCTATCTTATCTGCAGCAGTTGCCGATTATAGAGCAGCAACGGTAGCAAAACAAAAGATTAAAAGAAATCCAGATGAAGAGCTTGCTATAACATTATATCCTAATAAGGATATTGCTGCAGAATTGGGTAAACTTAAAAAAGAAAATCAACGTTTAATAGGTTTTGCTTTAGAGACGTGTGATGAATTGGAGAATGCTCAAAAGAAACTATCTAAAAAGAATTTTGACTTTATAGTTCTAAATTCCTTACAAGATAAAGGTGCAGGATTCCAGGTAGATACAAATAAGGTTACGATTGTAAATAAAGAAGGCAAGACTGAATATCCCTTGAAAACAAAAAAAGAGGTGGCAAGTGATATAGTTAACTGTTTGAATGCTATATTATAAGTTTGGGAACTTTAATGTTAAGTTGTTATGCTGAAATCACTCTACATAAAAAATTATGCTTTAATTGATGAGCTAAGAATAGATTTTGAAGCTGGATTTTCTGTTATAACAGGAGAAACAGGAGCTGGAAAGTCTATTATTTTAGGAGCTATTAATCTACTATTAGGTCAAAGGGCTGATGTTAAAACGATTCGACAAGGTGCGGATAAATGTGTCTTAGAGGCGGTTTTTAATATTGGCAATTATGCTATGGAGTCTTTTTTTAAAGCAAATGAAATTGATTATGATCCAGAATGCATCTTACGACGAGAAATAAATTCATCAGGTAAAAGTAGAGCTTTTATAAACGACTCTCCTATATCACTTTCTGTAATAAAAGAGTTGGGAGAACAGTTAATTGATATTCATTCACAACATCAGAATCTTTTACTCAATAAAGAGGGCTTTCAGTTAAATGTACTGGACTTATTGGCGGGTAATGGACCTTTGTTGGAGCAGTATGACAAAGCCTTTACGAATTGGAAACAACTTGTAAAGCAATTGAAGGATTTAAAAGAGTTAGCCGAACAGAGTAAAGCGGATGAAGATTATATACGTTTTCAGCTAGACCAGTTTTCTGAAGCATCTTTAAAAATAGGAGAAAAAGAGCTATTGGAACAAGAGGTGGAAATGTTGGAAAATTCTGAGGAGATTAAGTCTTTATTCTACAAACTTGCTCAGCTTTTTGAAGCAGATGAAGTTGGGTTACTTTCATTGATTCGTGAAGGGGCTAGTGAATTGGTTGATCTTTCCAATATATATACTCCATCAGAAGAGTTATCTCAGCGAATGAATAGTGTTGTGATTGAATTAAAGGACATCGCAAATGAAGCTTCTTCTTTAGGTGAGCAGGTTATATACGACCCTCAAAGGTTGCAAGAAGCGAGTGATCGTTTAAATGTTATTTATACACTTGAGCAAAAACATAGAGTTCAGACAGTTGAAGAATTATTAACTATCGAGCAGGAATTTATAGAAAGATTAGAGGCAATAACCTCTTATGATGATAGAATTGCTGAGCTTGAAAAGTCATGCAATAAAGCCTTTGAATCAGCTAAGAAAAAGGCAGAGGAGTTAACAGTTAAACGGTTAAAATCGGCCGAACAAGTAGAGCAAGATTTAAGTAAAAGGTTGTTACCTTTAGGAATGCCAAATGTACGTTTTCAAGTTAAAATCGAAAAACGTGAATCATTAAGTAATACTGGAGAAGATTGTGTGTCATTTTTATTCTCGGCAAATAAGAATGGTGCACTTCAAAATATAACCTCAGTAGCTTCTGGGGGAGAAATTGCAAGGGTTATGTTATCCATCAAAGCGATGATAGCAGGAGCTGTTAAGTTACCTACAATTATTTTTGATGAGATTGATACTGGTGTATCAGGAGAAATTGCAGATAGAATGGCAGATATGATGAAAGCAATGGGAGGTCATAATAGACAAGTTATTAGTATTACCCATTTGCCTCAGATTGCAGCCAGAGGTTCGTCACACTTTAAAGTCTATAAGCAGGATAATGAGCACGAAACAATTAGTAATATTAAAAAATTAAATAAAGAAGAGAGAGTAGAAGAGATAGCGCATATGTTAAGTGGTGCGACAATAACAGATGCAGCTTTAAGTAATGCAAAAGCTTTGTTGGGCTTTTAAAAATAAATTATATGGTAAATAAAAGCGAGTTAATATTTGGTATTCGTGCTGTTATTGAAGCAGTAGAAGCTGGTAAAGAGATAGATAAGATTCTAATTAAAAAAGACATTCAAAGTGAGCTTTCTAAAGAGTTATTCGATGCTCTTCAAGGGAAAATGGTTCCTGTACAAAGAGTGCCTGTTGAAAAACTTAATAGAATTACAGGTAAAAATCACCAAGGAGTAATTGCTTATATTGCTTCGGTTACTTATCAAACTGTAGAGAATTTAGTTCCATTTTTATATGAACAAGGAAAGAATCCTTTCTTCGTTATGTTAGATGGTGTAACAGATGTTAGAAACTTTGGGGCTATAGCACGTACTTGTGAATGTGCTGGTGTAGATGCTATTGTTATTCCTATGAAGGGAAGTGTAAGTGTTAATGCAGATGCTGTTAAAACTTCTGCAGGTGCATTGCATACACTACCAGTTTGTAGAGAACAAGGTTTAACAGGAACTATTAAGTTCTTAAAAAACTGTGGCTTTAGAATACTTGCCGCTACAGAAAAAGCAGAAGCTAATTATACTCAGGCTGATTTTAAAGGGCCTATTTGTATTGTTATGGGTGCAGAGGATACAGGTGTATCAAAAGAAAACTTAGCACTATGCGATGATTGGTTAAGAATACCTATCCTTGGAAATATTCAATCTTTAAATGTGTCTGTAGCAGCTGGTGTACTAGTTTATGAGGCTGTAAAACAACGCATTGAAGAATAAAACCTTTATTCTTTTAAAATAATACTTTATATAATACGCGAAAATGAAAAAAACACTTATCCTATTTTGTTGCTTTATATTCACTATAACTACTGCATTAGCTCAGGGGCCAAAGTGGGTTACTAAAGCAAAAAAAGCAGTATTCTCTGTCATAACCTTTAATCATGATAATCAAATTCTAAATAAAGGGAATGGTTTTTTTATAGGAGATGATGGTATTGCTGTATCGGATTATAAATTGTTTAAAAATGCATATAAAGCGATAGTCATCGATAGTGATGGAAAAGAGATGCATGTACACTCAATTCTTGGTGCAGATGATACGTATGATATTGTAAAATTTCGCGTAGATACAAAAGGTAAAAAAGTTGCAGCTTTGGAGTTAAACTCTGAAGCTGTATCTAATGGAGATGAAGTGTTAGTACTTCCTTATTCAGTAGAGAAGGATAGAGCTTGTCGGCCAGGTGTGGTTCGTACAGTAGAAGATATTCGAGGTGGATATAAGTACTTTACAATTGATATGAGGTTAACAGATATGTTGATTAGCTGTCCTGTAATGACCAACTCTGGCAAGGTTATTGGCTTAATGGAACAGTCGTATGGTAGTAGTAAATCGGATATTATGTGTCATGCTGTAGATGCAAATTTTGCAAGTAGTTTAAATATCACGGCCTTGTCATTTGATAATTCAGCTCTTAATGGCATTAAAATAAAGAAAGGGTTACCCCTTGAAGAAGATCAAGCGTTGGCCTATTTGCTAATTTTGAGAGAAAGTATAAGTTCAAAAGAGTATTTTGAATTATTGTTAGACTTTAAAAAACAGTTCCCTAATTCAGCTGAGAGTTATTTTAATATTGCTAAATATTATTTAGAACAGGAAAATGTGTCAGAGCAGACGTTAAAATTAGCGTACAATGAAATTCAAGGTGCTCTGAAATTGAAAGACATAAATATAAGTGAAGCTTATTATTCTGCTTCCAAATTAATAGCACAAGGACACTTTTTGCCTGTAGCCAAAGGTCAAAAAGACTGGAGCTTATCCGAAGCTACTTTCTTAATTGATAAAGCTATTGCAGAGAACCCATTACCTATATACTTCCAAATAAAGGGGGATATTTTGGCATCGGCTCTTGAATGGGACAAGGCACTGGAAGCTTATAGTGTTGTGAATAAATCGGACTTAAGATCACCTCAATCTCTTTTAGTTACAGCAAGAATCTTAGAACAATCTGGAAAGCAGACAGAAGTGGTGTTGGCAACATTAGACAGCTGTGTAAATATGCTTAGCGAGCCTTATGATATTAATAGTGCTATTTATCTATTTGAAAGAGGAAGGGTAAATGCTGACGCTGGAAAATACAGAGCTTCAATGATAGATTTGAACAATTACTATTATGCGGTAAATGGTCAAGTAAATGATCAGTTTTATTACTTTA
>JASLCG010000077.1 GCA_030151885.1 Bacteroides sp. | reverse complement strand
TATGTAAGTCTACAAGATGAGTCTTTGATTACAAAATATTATTTTACTTTAACGCGAACTTAACTTTACTCTTTATACTTGTAGAAGAGTTGCCAATATGTGCGATAAAATCGCCTGGCTCTGCAACCCATTCATGCTTAACATCGTCAAAGAATGAGAGATCTTCTCTACTTAAAGTCATAGTAATAACCTGCTCTTCACCTGGTTCTAACCAAACTTTACGGAAACTCTTTAACTCTTTTACTGGTCGTGGAAGAGAAGACTTAACGTCTTGAACATAGAGTTGAACCACTTCAGATCCAGCAACACTACCTGTGTTTTTTACAGTTACCTTAAACTCAATGGTTTCGTCGCTCTTCATAGTTTTCTTGTTAGCAGTAGCCTTACCAAAACTAAAAGAGGTGTAACTTAAGCCATGACCAAAGCTAAAAAGAGGTTTAATATTGTACTTATCCAACCATCTGTAACCAACAAAAAGGCCCTCTTTATAGACTACATCTTCACCTCCAGGGTAGGCATCCAATGCGTGTGCTCCATTATCTTCCAATTTAGCATAAAAAGAAAATGGTAACTTGCCACTAGGGTTAGCATCTCCAAATAGAACTGAAGCCAATGCATTACCTGCCTCAGTACCCAAAAACCAACCTTGTAAAATAGCTGGTACTGATTTTACCCAAGGCATAGAGACTGCATTACCTGAGATGTTTACCACCACCAAATTAGAATTTGCTTGAACAAGAGCCTCTATCAGTTCGTTTTGACCATAAGGCAACTCCAAACTGGACCTGTCATTGCTTTCGCTATCCTGACCACTGCTCTTATTTAAACCACCCACAAAGATTACTACATCCGATGCTTTAGCTGCAGATACTGCTTCAGATATTAGCTCATCTTTAGAACGATTATCCGACAAGTCGGTACTACTTTTTAAACCATCTTGAACAGTTAAAACATCACCTACATAACCCCTAGCAAAGATTACCTCAGCATGATCTCCTACTCGAGATTTTATTCCATCTAGTGGAGAAACCTCATATTTTGCCTTCAACGATGAGCTACCACCACCAACTGTCATCGGTTTAATAGCATTCTCGCCCACTACTAAAATACGGCGACTCTTATTCGTGTTTAATGGCAATGTCTTCTTATCATTTTTAAGTAGTACAATACCTTCTTCGGCTATTTGACGACCAACAAGGGCATGCTCTTCTGTTCCAAAACTACCCAAAGGACGGTGGGGATTTAAATTAGTACGGTAAATAAGACGTAAAATATTACGTGCTTTTTCATTTACAACCGATTCACTTAACTCGCCTGATTGCAAAAGCTTCAAAAAGGGTTGAGCTAAATAGTAACTATCATACGCATTACTAAGCCCCTCGGTCAATCCATCCGTCCATGTTCCAAACTCCATATCTAGCCCATTTAGAGCGGCTTCTCGGGTATCCATAACACCACCCCAATCTGAGACTACAACACCATCAAAACCCCACTCTTTTCGAAGAATGTCATTTAGAAGGTATTCATTATGACAACAATATTGGTTGCGATATTTATTGTATGCACCCATTATAGCCCAAGCACCACCATCTTGTACAGAGGCTTTAAAGGCTGGAAGGTAAATTTCGTATAAAGTACGGTCGTCTACTATAACGTTTACTCCATGCCGATTTATTTCTTGATTATTAAGCGCAAAGTGTTTTACACAAGCAGCTACACCATTAGACTGCACACCCTTAATATAGGGAACTACCATGCGAGAAGCCAAGAAAGGATCTTCGCCCATATATTCAAAATTACGACCATTAAGAGGGGTACGATAAATGTTTACACCTGGCCCCAAAAGAACATTTTTATTGCGGTATCGAGCCTCCTCACCAATGGCTTTACCATAAAGCTCGCTCATATGTTCGTTCCAAGTAGCTGCCAAACATGTTAGTGCTGGAAAAGCAATGCAAGAATCATTGGTCCAGTTTGCCTGATCCCATTCGTCCCACAAAACTTCTGGACGAATACCATGAGGACCATCGGTCATCCAATTTTCTGGAATGCCTAAACGTGGAACACCTGCAGAACTAAACTTACTCTGAGCATGGCAAAGAGCCACCTTCTCTTCCAAAGTAAGCTGCTCTAACACACGCTCTATTTTGGCCTCCATATCCTTATCCCAACCATCGGGAAACTTATGTAGTGACTGAGCAATTGCATTGACTGCAAGAAAACTCAGCACTAACAACAGTGTCTTTTTCATATATAATTCTATTTATATCTATTACTTAATCTCAAATTCACTTTCTAGAGTAGCACGGCTATCTGTACCAACCCATATTTTAAAATCGCCCGATTCAATTATTTTTTCGCCTTTACCATTGTAAAATCCAAGCTCTTCTGCAGGAATGGTGAAGGTTATTTTACGACTCTCGCCAGCCTTTAATGCCACTTTTTCAAAGCGTTTCAACTCCTTTACTGGACGAACCACACTACCTACTAGATCTCTTACATAGACCTGTACCACCTCTTTTCCTGATCGACTACCACTATTGGTTAAAGTTACAGAGATGTTTAATACCTCATCTTTAGCCAACTGTTTCGGGTAGACATTTAAGTCGGAGTAACTGAAAGTAGTATAAGAGAGACCATAGCCAAATGGAAATAACGGATCACGACCAGAATCTAAATAGAAAGAGGTGTTTCCTAGTGAAGTTTGTCCTGCCTCAAGTGCAATGTCTTTTAATGTCATTACCTGGCTAGGAGCTGGACGACCTGTATTATTATGGTTGTAATACATCGGAATTTGTCCCACCTCACGAACAAAAGTTGTAGGGAGTTTTCCACTTGGATTCTCCTTACCAAACAATAAATCTAAAATTGCAGGACCACCCATTGTCCCTGGATGGAAGTTATACAACACCGCATCAGCATGAGCTAAATCCCGCTCAATGGTAAGTGGGCGACCCGCCATTACCACCATTACAACAGGTTTTCCAACACTCTTGACAGCGGCTAAAAGCTCTGATTGTTTACCAATAAGGTTGATGTTAGAAAGTGAGTGTGCCTCGCCCGATAAAATCGACTCTTCACCAACAAAAACAACGGCAACATCCGATTCTCGGACAGCTGATTTTGCGGCTTCAAACTGACTTGTATCCTCATCTCGGGAGTATTTTAACCCAGCTTCATAAACGTAATTAATAGATGAGTGCGTAGTCTGAAGAGCTTTTAAAGGAGTAACCGTACGCTCTTTTTCACCATCAAATACCCATGTACCCATTTGATCGTGCGGAGCATCAGCCATTGGTCCGATAATTGCAACCTTAGTACCCTTTGCTAAAGGAAGCGTATTACCCTGATTTTTCAAAAGTATAGCCGATTCTATTGCTGCTCTTTTTGCAGCATCTAAATGACTATCGGCATACATTACCGATGCTTTTTTGGTATCTACATAAGGATTATCAAAAAGACCTAAGTCAAACTTTAGTCGTAAAATATTCGCAACCATACTATCAATATCAGACTCTTTAACTTTACCCTCTTTTACCAACTCGGCAAGGTGATTTAGGTAAACCTGAGAGACCATATCAATGTCTAAAAGGGCGTTTGCAGATAGTTCTGCAGCTTGTTTGCCATCTTTAGCAAAACCATGAGCTATCATCTCAGCAATAGAAGCCCAGTCTGATACAACTACACCTTTAAACCCCCATTTACCACGAAGCACTTCATCCAACAAGTAGCTATTTCCTGAAGAAGGAATGCCATCATTATCGTTAAAAGAGGTCATTAACGTTGCTGCACCACTCTTTATAGTCGCCTCAAAAGGAGAGAGGTAAACATTATGCATCAAAGCAGCTGGAATATTTGTGCTATTATAGTCTCGACCACCCTCGGATGCTCCATAACCCACAAAGTGTTTTACACAAGCAGCCATTGCAGCATCGGAAGATAGATTTCCCTTCCCCTGAAAACCATCGACCATAGCAACACCCATAACAGAGGTTAAGTAAGGATCCTCACCAAAAGATTCGGCTATTCTACCCCATCGTGCATCTCTAGAAATATCTAGCATCGGGGCAAAAGTCCATTGCACACCTACCGAACGTGCCTCTTTTGCAGCAACCTGCCCACCCTCTTCTACAAGGTCTGGATTAAAGGAAGCTGCTTGACCCAACGGTATTGGAAAAATTGTTTTATATCCATGAATCACATCACGTGCTATGATTAAAGGGATGCCCAAACGGCTATCCTTTACTGCTGCACGCTGAATCCGGTTAACCAAAACTGGATCGACCACGTTGAGCAGACTACCTACTTCACCACGACGTATCGGAGCAAGTACTGCTTTATCAAATTCCACATCGTTGGCAGAAGCCACAAGTTTAACCTTTTTAGCATGGCTCATCTTCTGAATCTTGACAGTGGTATGCCCTAACTTTTGCAACCACTCATCCAGTTGTTTATCAGCCAAATTTGCTATCTGTTTGGTGTCTAATCCGAAGTAGCTATTTTGATTCATCTGACCAATTTTCTCTTCCAAGGTCATCTGCTTCACCAAATTAGCAACTTTATCATCCGTAGTCTGCTGCCCAAAGGCTAAAAGACTGCTGCCCAATAGGCATGTTAT
>JASLCG010000037.1 GCA_030151885.1 Bacteroides sp. | reverse complement strand
TGAAGCGATTGTAGCCAGGTGTGGCTAAACGCAGCATTATCTCACCAAATGTGATGACTTTTTTCATAATATTACTTCCATCAGCAGCTATTAAGCTCTGAATTAATTAGTTTATAATTTGTTTAGATATAGTTTAACATCGTAAACATATATATTATATACCAACTAATTCAGAACTTGATAACTAATTTTTATTAAATAGTAAACAATACTGTTAAAATATTATTTATTAATACAATCTAAATTTCTTTTACGCACTAGTGCTTCTAAGAAATAATAATCAGCATAATTTAGTGGAACATCAATTTCCGTATCATGAGGAATACTACCTACAGAATGCATTAGTAAGAAGTTACCATTAGTTCCTACGATTGCTAAGTAAGCAGGGCTCATTAATGATTCCATTATTTTATCAGCTGTAGCTTTATATTCAGGAACAAACTCCGATAATTCATATAGTGCAGAAGCTGTACATGCAGCAGCAGAAGCATCTCTTGGAGTATGTGGAATTTCTGGAACATCAAGGTCCCAATATGGAACTAAATCTTCAGGTAAATTAGGATGAGAGAAAATGAAGTTATAAATTTTCTTTGCCATCTCTAAGTATTTAGGATCTTTAGTTTCTCTATAACATACTGCATAGCCATATATAGCCCATGCTTGACCTCTAGCCCACGCAGACTCATCAGCGTAACCTTGTGCTGTACATTTACCACGAACTCCACCTTTTACTTTATCATAATCTACCACATGATAACAACTATTATCATCTCTAAATTGGTATTTCATTGTAGAGTCTGCATGGCTAATTGCTATTTCACGGAATTTAGGATCACCCGAGAAAGTTGAAGCATTAAAAAGTAGCTCTAGATTCATCATGTTATCAATAATAACAGGACACATCCATCCTCTTGTACCTTGCCATCCTCTATCTTCATCCCAAGACTGAATAACGCCAGCTGCTGGTCTAAATCGAGTTGAAAGTGATTTAGCTGCTTCAATTACAACTTCTTTATAAGCAGGGTTTTCTGTTAGTCTGTATGCATTACCAAAACTACAATCAATCATAAATCCTACATCGTGATGCCACTTAAGATATTTGATTGTATCTAAGTCTTCTGTATATTTAATCGCTAAATCTCTCCATTTTTTATCTCCAGTAAGTTCATACATATACCATACACTTCCTGGAAAAAATCCACTAGTCCAATCATCTTTAGGTACATAAACGATTTTATTATCATTAGTTGTTCGTGGATTAATAAATTTTCCAGCTTTTTCGATCAACTCAACTTGATAGCCCATTTGTTGCTTAGCTACCTCAACAGTTTGATCAATTTGCTTACAAAAATCTGCACTTGTGCTCTTTTGATTCTCTTGAGAACAAGAGAACATTAATAACGGGAGCGCTAGTGTAAATAATACTTTTTTCATACTTAGTTATATAATTAATCTGTTATAATTCGTCTTTAACAATAACTTTCAAAGTCTTAACTATACGAGAACTATGATCATAGTTACTATTGGTAGCTATAAAAGTTACATCATACTCACCAGCTGTAGAGTAAGTGTGTGTATAGTTATCTAAGTAAACTTGAATATTTTTTATTGATAAACCTTTATCAGGTTCACGAGCATTTGTTTTCAAAGATTGAGAAATCAACCAGCTTTCTTGTTCAATATTAACACTTTTACCTGTTGAGTGAACATCGAAAGTTTTCGAACTTACTTGTTGTGAGAAATTCCACATACCTTCTCTATCTTTTCCTGTAGTGTTAAACTCATAATGGTCTGTAACACCATTAGGCAGATTTAAATATAATGGAAGGAAACCCATATTAGACACTCCAAAATCTGATTTTACTTTTGTTTTTTTATCAGTATTTACAATTTTAAAATCCTTGAATATCCATTTAGACTGAGCAAGATTACCTGTATATGTTGGATGATAATGTAGGGCTATTGTTAGTTCTTTATCTAAGTAATCGTCCAAAGGAACTTTTACAGAGACTTTATTCTTATCTCCTACTTTAACAGGAATATCACATTTATCAGAGATATCTAACCACTGGTGCTCCTGTACATTCTTTTTATCAATATCGAAATCTTTTACTAATCCTGTAAAACTTGTTGATAGCAGAATTGAAAGAGTCCCTTCACAGTTACCATATAAAGCATGTAGATCAAACTCTAGACTTGATGTTATATCTTCTTTTGATGATTCTGTCTGTTCTCTTTTAGCGTATTCAGCTCCTGGCTCCCCACTGTAAAAAGTGATAAAATCAGGATTACCATCAAAGTTAAATTGAAGAGTTTCTCCAGTTTTTACTACAATTTCACCATCCGATAGATGGTTTTTATCCACATTTACATCAAAACTCACCTTGTCTTTTAAAGGATTAGAGCATGCTATTAGTGTTGTAAATAGGCAGAATACTGCAATATAATTATATATATATTTCATAATGATTCTTTTTTTAAATTACCAACCAGGATTCTGTTTCATAGGATTTGCACCATTTTCTAAATCTGGTATAGGGAAATAGTTATATGCAGATGTTACATTATAATAACTTTCAGCATACTTGTGGTTATCATTCCAATCAGAGCTTTTAACATAATTCTTCATATCTGCCATATAGGATAAGAAATCTCCCCAGCGTATTAAATCCCATCGTCTAAGAGCTTCAAAAGACAACTCCATAGCCCTCTCTTTTTTTACTGCTTCAAAAAAGGAGTCTTTATCAAGACCTTTTAGTTCTGCTATTTGAGCACGTTTACGAACGGCATTTATACATTCATAAGCTAACTCTGTTGGTCCATTTAAGTAGTTTTCAGCTTCTGCCAACATAAGTAACACATCGCTATAACGAAGTATTGGGAAGTTGATTGGTGTAAAGTTTTTAGACTTTGGAAGGACTTTTTCATACTCTCTACGGAATTTTGCAGAGCATCTAGTTTTACCTTTTAAATCGGGATACCCTTTTTCATCAAAACTAGCTAACTCTTCACATGGCATTCCTTCTACTTCATTTAAATCTGCTGGTTTTTTACCTGGGTAATAAGTACGCCCTATTACAAGCCCATTTTTATTGCCTTTAGCATCTTCAGCATAAGTGTATTCAAACGGTACAATATTCCAATTACCTCTTACTACATCATCTTCTGATTCATACATATTTACAAGTTTCAACGACCCGTAAATAAAGCGGTAACTATAGCCTGGGTTTTTCATTCCAGTCAACTCTTTAATGCCATCAACTTGAGAGTAGTCTATTCTACTACCAAAACCAAAAGTATTACCAGCACGACCAGCAGCCTGAATTTCTCCTTCGCGATTTCCAGAAAACTCAGCTTCCCACATACTTTCAACAATACCTTGTGTATTATATTGATCTGCCGATAAATCTATAAAAATTTGAGAATAGTCTTTTGCAAGACCATGTTTACCACTATTTTTTACTTCTAAAGCCCATTTTTTAGCCTCTTCATAATATTTTTTAGTGTTAGCACTAGCAGATGTTCTATCTCTAAAATGCTCTCCAGCTCTGAATAGATATATACGAGATAGCATACCCATAGCAGCAGTTTTAGTAATTGTACCTACAGTAGAGCTTCCTCCACCATGATCAGGTAGGTTTGGTATAGCAGTTTCAATATCAGCTATCAATTGGTCATACACCAAATGTTTATTGTCGCGTTTTTTAAAAATACTTGCATCAATCTTTTTAAATGGTGTTAAAACCAATGGAACATCTCCCCATGCTTGTACTAGATTATAGTAAAAAAAGCTTCTCATAAATAGGGCTTCTGCACGAATTTCATCTCTAAAACTTTGAGCAATAGAAGTATTTCTATCAACGTTTTCTAGCAGTGAATTGGCACGGTTTATCCCCTCATATAAGGTTTTCCAAAAAGTAGCAATCTCGGCAGTACTAGTATTAGCATTAGCTAATAAAATACTCGTTGGCGGATTACCTGGATTAGCTCTTTGATAAAATGATAAATCATCGCCGCCCGACAAATATAGAGGATATGCACCTCCGTAAAAAGTTTCAAAATTTAAAGGAGCATACACACCAATTAATGCAGATTTTAATTCTCCTTCACTCTTGTAAAATGTTTTTTCAGTTAACTCATTAGGAGTAACATTTAAGAAACTGTTACATGACGTTATTAATAATATAAGTAACAGGCTCAGTATATTTGTATATATTCGTTTCATGGTTGAATTTGCTTAAATTAAAACTCTATATTCGCTCCAAAATGAAAAGATGCCGATCTTGGATAAGCTGAAAAGTCTAACCCTGGTGTTAAAGCACTTTCTCTAATAGAAACCTCTGGGTCATATCCGCTATAGCTGGTAAACGTTATTAGGTTATTTGCAGAAACATAAAGTCTAAAACGCTCCACATTTAATTTTTTAATATACTTACGTGGTAATGTATAGCCTAATGTAATATTCTTAACTCTTAAGTATGAACCATCTTCAACAATACGGCTTGAGAAAACCTGATTTGATGCAGCTCTACTTACCCTTGGTATGTTACTTGTTGGATTATCGAAAGTCCATCTATCAGCATAGCTAGCAAATTGATTTAAGTTCTTTTGAGAGTTATTACCCGACTCGAACATCAGTTTATTGGCATTCAAAATATCATTACCATAACTCCACTGCATAAAGATGCTTAAGTCAAAACCTTTATAAGTAAAATTATTTGTGAAACCTCCGGTATGAATTGGATCACCACGGCCTATGATGGTTCTATCATTTGAATCTATAACACCATCTCCATTTACATCTTTGTATTTTGGGTATCCTGGCTGAGTATCTGATACTCCTGAAAACGCAGGTACAGTTGGTTTCAGTGAATAAACACCACCCGATTCGTCGAAGTCTTCAAACTTATATGTTCCTTCATATTGATAACCATACATAGTACCCATTGGCATACCTACTTTGGCTATATAACTTGGTTGTGAATTATAATTTTGATCGAATTGAGCATAAGCCATTTTAGCAGATTGACCATGATTTAAGCTCACTAGCTTATTTTTATTGAAAGCAATATTAAAGTTAGTTGTCCATGAAAAATCTTTCTTCTCAATATTTACAGTAGATACACTTAGTTCTACTCCTTTATTAGTTACTTTACCTACATTCACCCAAGCACCTCCATGTCCTGTTATCATTGGTAGGTTTGTAAAGTCTAATAAATCTTTTGTTGTACGATAATATAAATCTGTAGTAATAGTAAGGCGATCGTTAAAGAACGATAGATCTAGACCAATATTAGACTGGTCTGTAGTTTCCCATTTTAAAGATTCGTTTCCAAAGCTAACAGGTACAACACCTACAATTAAACGATTATCTACTGGATAAACAGCATGACCATATTGTCCAGAGCTAGTATATCCCCACATACCTTTTTTCTGTGCAAACACATCATAAACAGCATTAAGAGATACACCATCATTACCAAGTTGTCCCCAACCACCTCTTAATTTACCAGAAGATAATATTGACTTCCAGTTTTTCGCAAATTTTTCTTCTGTAAAATTCCATGCAGCAGAGAATGATGGGAAATATCCCCAACGATTATTTTTCGAGAAGTTTGAAGAACCATCGGCTCTAAATGAAGCTGTTAAGTAATACTTACCATCATAGTCATAATTAATACGTCCTAAGAAAGACATTGATCTAGTCTTAGATATATTAGAATCAACAGTATATGTATCCGATTTACCATTTTGTAAAGCTCCCATTCCTAAACCTTCATAAGCAGCATCGATTTGAGTAGCCTGTGTAGTATTTAGTTTGGTCATTCTTCCGTCAAATGTGATACCTGCAACACCATTTAAGTTATGCTTCTTATTAAATGTTTTATTGTAACGTAATGTATTTTCATTTAACCATGTACTAATTTCTCTAGTGTATAGCTGTCCATTTATTCCGTTAACAGCACCAGGATATCCATAACGAGTTTTTGAGTTATTAAAAGATTCATTTCTTGTTTTATTACTTACGTAATTTCCACTAGTTTTAATGAAAAGGTTTTTAGCTAACTCATACTCCATATAACCATTGTAACGTACAATCGTAGTTGCAAATTTTCTGTATTCGTTGTTTAAAGACATGATAGGGTTGAATCTGTAGTCATTAGTAGCATTAACAGACTCATCTCTAATATTATTCATTAAACTTTCAAGAGGTACATTAGGTTCTGTAACTGGTCTATACCCCCATACGCTAAAGAATAGGTTATTCATACCACTTGATGAACTCTGAGAAGGGTCAACACCCATTTTTACACTTCTATCAAAACTAGTACTAATATTTCCTCTCAATTTACCTTGGCGAATATTAAGTCCTAGGTTACCTTGTACTCTATTAAAATTAGAGTTTATAACTACACCATCTTGGTCAAAAT
Organism: Bacteroides sp.; assembly: GCA_030151885.1. GTDB lineage: Bacteria > Bacteroidota > Bacteroidia > Bacteroidales > Bacteroidaceae > Bacteroides_E. The sequence continues at coordinate 14,996 of JASLCG010000037.1, read as the reverse complement.
ATCTAAATGAAGCATTATATCTCGCCTCTCTTGAACCACCCGTCAGCCTTAGGTTATGATTTTGCTGCCAAGCCGATTCAAAAATTTCATTTTGCCAATTGTATTGAGGTATATTTCTATAATCGTCTAGTGTATACTTATGACCATCGTGTTCTTTGAAGTAACTTGAGTTCATGTCAGCAGCTGATAAAATTTCAGATTGTAATTCAACAAACTGATATGCATTCATCAAGTCTATCTTATTAGGTACCCAATGCACACCTGCATCAAAGTCGTAAACTACTTGTAGCTTACCCATTTTACCTTGTTTAGTCGTAATAATAATTACACCGTTTGCACCACGCTTTCCATAGATAGAAGCAGCAGAAGCATCTTTCAAAATATCAATAGATGCAATATCATTCGGATTTATCGATTTACCCACCGCTGCATCTGTTATAAATCCATCTACAACAAACAAAGGCGATGTACTACCTGTAAGAGTAGATTTACCTCTAATAACAATGTTCATACCACCACCTGGTGAACCTGAGCCAGAAGAGACTTGCACCCCTGCTACACGCCCTGCCAAAGCTTGGTCAAAACTTCCTACAGGAGTTTTGGTCATTTCAGCTATATTTACCTGTCCTACAGATCCTGTTAAATCTTTTTTCCTTACTGTCTGATAACCAATAACCACAACTTCATCAATCAACTCTGAAGCCTCTTTTAAAACAACAGACATAGGTTTCTTAGTATCCGCAGAAACTATTATAGTCTCATATCCAACATAAGAGAACTCTAGAAGGTCCTTATTTTTTACAACCTGAATAGCAAAGTTTCCATCTAGGTCTGTTATAACTCCTTTAGTTGGATCACTTTGCAGCTTTACAGTTACTCCTATTAGAGGTTCACCAGTATCGGAAGATACAACACCCCTTGCTATGTTCTGTCCCATTATCATAGTGGACAATGAGGTCAAAACAAGCATCAAGAATAATTTCATAAAATGATGTGTTTTCATAAAATATAGATTAAGTATTTATTTATTTTTTGGTAATTTCTATCTTATCAATAAGTACAGAAGCTTGTTTACTTCTTCCGTTTTCGTCATACTCGCAACCAATTCCTATAACAACAGCTCCTCTACTTAGCATTTTCTTTGTATATCCACCAGATGTTTCATGGCTACTTGGCTCTATTTCTATTGAGTACTTTCTCCAAGTGTTATCTATATCTACCCACTTAGAACCTTTAATTACAGACCCATTTCCTGTTATTAAACCTGCAAAAAGATGGTTACAGTCTATGTTGTTCTTTGCATAAAATGTTAGAATATAGGTATCTTCTTTTTCGATAGGTAAGTATTGAAGTACAGCTGTAGTTTCCCATTTATCTAAATTGGCCTGTGGAGAATTTCTATTTATAGATAGTAATAAACTATGATCACCATCAGTGCTATCAGAGTCTGTTACGACAGCACGTATATAGCCCGAGTTGCTAGCTTTTTTATACCATATGCCTTCTTTTACTTTGTCTGCTTTTTCTAATTTAGGATTAGAAGTTTGGGTTGTCTCCCCTAAATCTCCAAAACCTCCTATACGAGCCAATTGATTGTTTTCATAAAGCTTTTGATTCTCAAAGCTTCCATTTTTAACTAGATTTTGAGCATTTGTAAAAACTCCAAACATGCATATTAGAACAGTTAACAATAATCTCATAATTTTCAAATTTGTATAGTCTATCGATTTATATATGTATAAAGTAATTGTACAGCCATAGTTTATTCTACTATTATATTTAAATAGAGAAAGCTATTTAAACACGCATTAAACTTCAATCTTAGAGCATGTATATTGTGTGATAGTATATACATAATAAAAAAGGGGTAAAACGGTGTTGTCATAGTATTTTATAAAAATGTTTCTTAAGGAATAAATTACCTTTTTTCATTTTGTGTAAACATAGAATATTGAAGATTCTTTAATGTATAGAATAGAACTTTTTATATACAAAATAATACAAACAGGCTTTTTTTAACAGTTTATTCTTTTTTAAAATTTAAAATCAATATAAGAAGTAAATATAGCCTCTATACGTGTATAATTAACTTTTATGATTTAAAATTAAGCAAATACTTCTTATATTTGTAAACATCTAATAGTAAAAACACAACATTTTGAAAAGATTATTATCAATTGTAATAGTAATATTACTTAGTATTCCAGCAGTATTTGCAAATGACAATAATGGTATCCACTTCAGATATTTAAACACTGAAAACGACCTATCTCATACGTCTGTTTTAAGTCTTTATGAAGACGAGTGTGGCTTTATTTGGATTGGTACAAAAGAGGGACTAAATCGATATAATGGAACTAGAGTTGATCATTGTAACTTTAATAAAGATAGTAATGGCTACTTATTATCTAATAACATTAAAAGAGTTATAGGAGATAAAAAAGGAAATATTTTTATACTATCTATTGATGGACTAGCTAGATATAATACAGATGCAGATAGATTCGACACTCTTTGGTATGACTCTGATTTAGCAACAATCCATTACTCTGAAGATCTCTATGTAAGCAGACGTAATATGGTGTATCTTTTTGATACTAAATCTGAACAGTTTATTTCTAAACTAACACTTCCAGACCAAGTTAAAATCACAGCTTTATTAAAAGTAGATAATATAATTTATATAGGTACCACCAATAGCCTATATACATATAACACGCTAGATAATAGTATAAATAAACTAATTCATGAGAAGTGTGAAATATCTTACCTCTACTTAGATTCCAATAAATGTATATGGGTATCAACCTGGGATAGAGGACTGTTATGTATTAATGATAGTAAAATCATTGAACACTTTACCTATACAAAAGAGACTAACAACTCTATATCTGCCAATTTTGTAAGAGAGTGTTGTGAGGATAATTTTGGGAACCTATGGATAGGAACATTTTCTGGATTAGATAAATACGATAAAAAAACAAAATCATTCACCCACTTTAAACCATCGAGCAAAAATGGTTCTTTGAGCCACTCTTCTGTATGGTCTATTATTAAAGATAATCAAGGAACAATCTGGTTAAGCACCTATTTTGGAGGAATTAACTATTTCAACCCAGAACACACAGCACACAAAGAGTATGTACAGAGTAAAACGGAGCAAGAGGGACTTAGTTCACCTATTGTGAGTAGGATGACCGAAGACAATGACAATAACTTATGGATATGTACAGAAGGAGCTGGCGTAAATGTCTTAAATAGAAATACAGATAAATTTAAATGGTATTTACCCATTAATGGAAAAAATAGTATCTCTAATGCGAATGTGAAAGCTGTCTATTTTGATAAGAAAAGAAACTTCATGTGGTTTGGTAGTCATTTAGGAGGACTGAGCAAGTTAAATTTAAAAACACAACAGTTTAAACATTTTACACATGATGAAAAACACATACACTCAATACCATCGAATATAATACGTGACATTGTACCTTATAAAGACAATCTTATCATAGCTACAGATCGAGGAGTAGCTTTATTTGATATAAACACAGAGCAATTTGAACAAATAAAGTCTGATAAATATAGCGAAAAGATAACCGATGTATATGCTATTTTAGTAGATAAGAATAATAACTTATGGATCTCTGTTGTTGGAGATGGTTTGTTTAAATACAGCTTAGAAGATAGAATTTTCATAGCTAGGTACTCTAATACCAGCGAAAACAATAAACTATCTAATAATAACATAAATAGCATGTATGAAGATAGTGCAAATAATATTTACCTATGTACTTCTGGCAGTGGTATAGATGTAGTAACATCAAATAATGAGCTAATAAATCTTAGTGTAAATGACGGTCTAATCAGCAATAGTGTATACAACATCATTGAAGTAACTAAAGACAACTTTATAATTACCACCAACTTAGGTGTATCTGTTTATAATAGTAAGAAAAACTCCTTTACAAACTTCACTAGCTTCAATGGTTTCTCACTAACTTCAATCAACGATAATGCATTGTATGTAACGAAAGATAAGAACATATATATAGGTGGACTTAATGGATTAATATCCTTAAAACTGTCGGACTTAAACTTCCCACAAAAGCCTTTTGATATCTACCTTGACCGACTATTTATAAATAATAAAGAGGTAAGGCCTAACGATAAAACTGGAATTTTAAAAACTAGTTTACTAAACACAAACAAAATTGTTTTACCACATAATTACAGCGCTATAGAAGTAGATGTAACAACCAATAATTACTTTACTTATAATAAAACGCAACTAGAATATAAGTTAGAGGGGTTTTCAAAAAGATGGATACCTTTATCCACATCTAGTATGAGAATTACATACACAAATTTAAATCCTGGTAAATACAAGCTAATTGTTAGAGCAAAATCTAATACATATAGCCAAACACCACAAGCAACTCTTAGAATAACCATTTTACCACCGTGGTACCTAACTCCATGGGCATATATGGCTTATATAATCACTTCGCTACTTATTATATTATACTTTTTAAATGCATATAGAAAACGTGTAGATCTAGTAACTTCTTTAAAGTATGAGAAAGAGCACAACAAAAATATCGAGAAACTTAATCAGTCTAAACTAAACTTCTTCACGAATATTTCTCACGAGTTTAGAACTCCTCTTACTGTTATTATCAGTCAATTAGATTACTTATTAAAACATGATAAGTTCACGACAGATGTTTATAATAAGATGCTAAACATATACAAGAACAGTTTACAACTCAACGAATTAACAAATGAACTACTAGATTTCAAAAAACAAGAAGCTGGAAAAACTAAACTACGTGTAGCACAACACGATGTCATACAGTTCTTAAATGAAAATTTTATCATGTTCAAAGAGTTTGCTAACACTAAGCAAGTAAACTTTATATATGAGCCCGCAATTAAGCAGCTTAACCTTTGGTACGATACTGCACAGTTACAAAAAGTCATGAATAATCTATTATCTAATGCTTTTAAGTATACTGAAAAAGGCGATAATATAAAAATAGTTGTCTATAGAAACGAGAACCAATGTATAATACAAATTTCTGATACAGGAGAGGGTATTAATGAGCTTAGTATACAACACATATTTGAGCGTTTTTATCAAGTAGATGATAGTAATTTATTGAATGGAGGAAGTGGCATTGGTTTAGCTTTAACCAAAGGAATTATTGAACTACACCATGGAACCATTAATGTCCAAAGCGAACCTAACCAAGGAACTACATTTACAATATCTTTACCTCTTGGCAAAGATCACTTTAGTAATACAGAAATAATAGATAATGCTGAGGAAGATAAGTTCTCTAACGAAGCTCTTGTAAAAGAGCTAGATTTGTTCAAAGCAAAACAAGAAACTGCGGATAATAATACCCTACAAAAAGATACTAAAATTCTTATTGTTGAGGATAACGAAGACCTTAGAAGAACCTTAGTAGAGATATTTAGCTTTTACTACAATGTTATCGAAGCTGCTGATGGGGCTATTGCTCTAAAGATAGTTGAAAGCCAAAAACCAGATATCATTCTAAGTGATATAGTTATGCCTAACATGACAGGAATAGAACTGTGTAAAGCTGTAAAATCGAACATCAATACTTGTCATATACCTGTTGTCCTTTTAACTGCAAAGACTTCACTAGAACACAATCTTGAAGGGTTAAGAATTGGAGCAGACGACTATATTTCAAAGCCTTTTAATGTGGAAATCCTTGTTTCAAGATGTAATAATCTTATTAATAGTAGAAGGTTGTTACACGAAGTGTTTAGTAAACAACCACAAGTTACAGCACAAAAATTGGCTACTAACCCTATTGATAAAGAACTGATTGATAAAGCAACTGAAATTATTGAAGAAAACATAGATAATACCCAGTTCAATATGAATGATTTTGCACAAGAGATGGGAATGTCAAGAACGAACCTTTTCAATAAAATTAAGTCACTAACAGGTCAAACTCCCAACAACTTCATATCAACCATGCGACTAAAAAGGGCTGCTTATCTATTAAAGAATAACCCTGAGCTAAACATCTCTGATATTGCCTCAATAACAGGCTTTAGTACTTCACATTACTTTAGCAAATGCTTTAAAGATACTTATCAGCAGACACCTACAGAGTATAGAGAAAGTTAAACTGAATATGCTTTTTAATGAGCATAATACACTATTTGTATCAATTTATACAAATAGTGTATTTTATTATACAGCCTAAAAAAACAGGCTCCATATATTAGCATAAAATCTAATCTAGTATTACGTATGAAAAACTTTAAAAGTATAGTGACAGGAACAATTGGTGTATTAACTATTGCTTCTTGTGGATCTCAACCAATAGAAAAAGAATCTCTACCCAATGTTATATATGTATTTCCTGATCAATTAAGGAATCACGGACTTTCTTTTTGGGGAGAAGATGGTTTTAAAGACAAAGTCAATTTTAGACCTGATCCAACACACACTCCAACTTTAAATAAGTTTGCTAAAGAGTCTGTCGTATTAACATCTGCTATCAGTAACTTTCCACTTAGTAGCCCACATAGAGGTATGCTACTAACAGGAATGTACCCCGATCGAAGTGGAGTTACATTAAACTGTAATAGCGAAAGACCAAACTCTTCTATCAGACAAGATATAGAAACAATTAGTGATGTATATGCTAATGCTGGCTATGATTGTGGATATATTGGAAAACTACATGCAGAACACCCTACAAAAAACGACCCACAAAACCCAGGGCATTATGTAGAGAGTCAAAGACCTGTGTGGGATGCATATACAGCACCTGAAAACAGACACGGCTTTAACTACTGGTACAGTTATGGTACTTATGATGTACACAAAGCTCCACACTACTGGGATACAGAAGGTAAAAGACATGAAATAAAAGAGTGGTCTCCAAAACACGAAGCCGACAAAGCTATTGAATACATTACCAATGCACGTAACGATAGAGATGGTAAAAAGCCTTTCTTCTTAATGGTAGCAATGAACCCACCTCATAGCCCATATCATTCACTAGATGATGTTATGGAAGAGGATTACAACCTATACAAGGACAAACCTCTTGATAGTTTACTGATTAGGCCAAATGCTGATAAAACTTTAAAGAAAGCCAAGGTTTCAACTCCTTTTTATTTTGCATCAATTACGGGAGTAGATAGAGAGTTTGGACGGATATTAGAAGCTTTAGAACAACAGGGGATAAGTGAAAACACCATTGTAGTTTTTGCTTCTGACCATGGAGAAACCATGTGTAGCCAAGGAATTATAGACCCTAAGAATTCTCCTTATGCAGAATCTATTAACATTCCATTTATAGTAAGATACCCAAATAAAATACAACATCATGTCGATGATTTATTACTATCTTCTCCTGATATTATGCCCACTTTACTAGGATTAAGTGGCTTAGAGAAACGCATTCCTTCAAACTTAGATGGCAGAGATTTCTCGAAAATTCTACTACAAGAACCAAATAATATTGAAAGACCATCGTCGGCCATTTATATGCAAAATCTAAACGGCCCAAAAGATGAAAATGGTTTAGTACACGACTACTTCCCATCAGCACGTGGAATCAAAACACACAACCATACATTAGCTCTATATATTAACAAACAAAGCAAAGAGCTGGAAAACATATTAATGTTCGATGATAAAAATGATCCTTACCAACTTAACAACTTAGATGTTCATAAAAATCCTACTCTATTTAAAGAGTTATGTTCTGAGCTTGCCGAACTACTTAAAGAGACTCAGGATAGATGGTATGAAGAAAAAATATTATCAGATATCATTAACTACAACTAAACAAATCAGATGAAAATAGACTTAAAAAAAATACTATTTACTTGTCTTACATTAGCTAGTGTTACTGCTTCACAAGCACAAGTAATAGAACATGATCGACTAATATCTTTCGAAGGAGATAAAATACCTACATACATAAAAGCGAATAACTCTGCCATCAAATTATCTCAAGATAAATTTAAAGATGGTAAGCAAAGTTTGATGTGGAATTTTAAACCAAACACATCTTTAACTATTAACAAAGACCTGAAATTTGAAGTAAAAGATCCATCTGGTGTAGATACTTACCTATCTACCTTTACTATGTGGATTTACAACACAAAAGCTATAGATGGAAGTCTAGAATTTAACTTCCTAAAAGATGGTAAAAAATGCTCTAGCTTTCCTATGGATATGAACTTTACAGGCTGGAGAGCAATTTATGCCTCGTACGAAAGAGATATGAATGGACAACCACTTGAAGGCATGAACGAAATAAAAATTCAAGCTCCTGATGTTGAAGGTAAAGTTTATATTGACCTAATAATTACAGCTGCAAAAGTAGACCACAGACACCACACACCTGATATTCACCTTCCATTCCTTAATAAAGGTATTACTAATCACTGGCTTATTATGTTGGCTAATAGCCATATTAAACCAGATCCTGCACTATACCCTACTTCCAACGAGCAATTGGTCCGTGATTATAAAGAGGTAGTAACAGTTGATAATAGATTAAGAGAGTTAATTACATCTAAAACATCGGTTAATGATAAAAAAATAGAGAGCTTACGTAAAGAGTTCAATACATATAACATAGCCTATTTCAATGGACAAATTACTGGAAAATCACTTTTCTTTGCCAGATGGGCAGAGTCTTTTGAAAGATTACAAGAAGGATGGCATAAAAATATATATGTAACTACAGGACAAGAGTATCAGAAGTATTTTAATTTGATGTTTAAGCTAGCTAATAATTACCATAATACAACAGATACTAAATTAAAGAGAGATCTTGCAAAAATGTTTATGGACATGTATTACCATGCAACAGACCAAGGAATTGCATATGGTAGTGGCATAGGTAATGCAACCCATTATGGATATAGTTTTAGAACTATGTTTACATCATATTACTTAATGAAAGATGTTCTTGCTGAAAACAACGTATTAGAACAAGCTTCTAAAACATTACAGTGGTATGCACAAACTAACGAGACTTTTTTAAGACCAGAGAAAGATGGAATAGATATGGACTCATTCAACACATTATCAATGGGTCGTATATGCAGTATTATGATTATGGAGAATTCTCCTGAAAAAATTCAATACCTAAAAGCTTTTAGCAGATGGATTGATACAGGTTGCAAACCATCTCCAGGACTAGATGGCGCATTTAAAGCTGACGGTGGAGCTTTTCACCATAGAAACAATTACCCTGCTTATGCAGTCGGCGGATTGAATGGGGCTACAAATATGCTGTACCTCTTAAATAATACCTCTTTTGCTGTATCTGAACTTGGACATGAGACATTAAAAAATGTACTACTCACTATGCGCTTTTACTGCAATAAAACTCACTTCCCATTATCTATGTCTGGAAGACACCCTGATGGAAAAGGAGAAATAATTCCATTACACTATGCAAGAATGGCATTATCTGGTACACCCGATAAAAAGAGCCAAATAGATGCAGATATGGCGGCAGCATATTTAAGACTAGTTAGTACTAATAGCACCGAAGAAAAACCAGAGTATATGCCAAAAAGCTCACCTAAAGAGGTTAAACTATTCTCGGATATTTTCCATAAAAATGGAATTACAGCAGAAAAAGACCCTTCGGGCAACATTGCTCTTGGCTACGGATGTGTATCAGCACATAGAAGAGATAACTGGTCTGCCATAGTTAGAGGGCATTCGAGATACCTTTGGGCTGCAGAACATTACCTAGGTGCTAATTTATATGGTCGATACCTTGCTCATGGTAGTATGCAAATATTTACAGCTAACGAAGGAGAAGACGTTACCCCCGAAACAAGTGGATGGCTACAACCAGGATTTGATTGGGGAAGAATTCCTGGAACTACTGCTATTCATCTACCCGTAGAACAGCTAAAAGCAAATGTACTCAATGTAGATGTTTTCTCTGGTTTTGAAGAGATGCTTTATTCGGACGAAGCTTTTGCAGGAGGACTTTCGCACAATAAAATAGATGGTTTATTTGCAATGAAGCTTCATGAGCACGACAAATACAATGGTAGTATGCGTGCCAATAAGTCATACCATTTCTTTGCGGATAGAATTATTTGTCTAGGATCAGATATAGAGAATGATAATATAGAATTCAATACAGAAACCACTATTTTCCAAACTACAGGTGCTACCGATGAGTTTAAAAATTATTGGAATAATTATAAAGAGAACCCTACATTCTGGAAAGATCAATTAGGTACAGGTTATTTTATTCCTAAAAAAGCTGAAAACAACCTTCTATTCGAAAAGAATTTTCCGCAGCAATCAAGATTACAAAACACAGGCAAACCATCAGAAGGAAATTGGACTAACCTTGTTATTGATCATGGTAAAAATCCTAAAGGTGCTACATACGAATATGTAGTTATGCCAAAAACAGATTACACTTTAAATACAATCCATAAGATTGAAAACTCTTATAGTGTACTGCAAAAAGATAGTAAAGCACACATTGTAAAAGATAACATAAGTAATACTACATCGTTTGCTCTATTTGAAACACCTTCTACACTACCATCAAAAATAATTGAGAGTATAGACTCTAGTTGCCTAGTCATGTTAACAGAAGCAAAGAAAGAGATAGACTTAACTGTTGCTAACCCAGACTTAGCATTATATATAGGAGAAGCAGACGAAGTATATGACTCTAATGGTAAACGAATTGAAAGGAGTATCTATTCAAGACCTTGGATTTCAAACCCTAGCCAAACACTGCCTGTAACTGTAATACTTCGTGGCAAATGGATGGTAGAGCAAAACGACGATTTTATAAAAATCAATACAGATAAAAATAAAACTATACTAGAGTTCCAATGTAAAGATGGACGTAGTATGAATGTTAAACTAAGACAGATTAAATGATTTAGTGTTTATTTATAAAGAGAGTGTACATATAAAAATGTACCCTCTCTTTATGCTTATACTACCTCAAATTACCATAAATTGAAATGATGAAAAAACACATAATATACCTACTCCTTTTATTAGGAGCTACGTCAACTTCTGCACAAGAGTTGATTAAACATGAGAGATTACTCTCTTTCGAAGAAGAATTGCCAAGCTACATAACCAGTAGCAATAAAGCAATTGAAGTATCTAACCTACGCTATAAAGATGGGAAAAGTGCGCTCAGATGGACTTTTAACGAGCAAGCTACTCTTAATATCCATAAAGACTTACATTATGAAGATACCCCATCAGGCAGTTCACATATCTCTACATTCTCTGCATGGATTTACAATGTAATTCCTTCTGATACACCAATGACCTTTGAATTTTACAAAGATCAAGAAAAGTGCTCATGGTTCCAATTCAACCTTAACTTCACAGGCTGGAGAGCAATTCATGTCGCATACAAAAGAGATATGCAAGGCAAGCCAAAAGAAGGTATGAATCAAATCAAAATTATCTCTCCAAATCAAAAAGGAGAGCTTTTCTTAGATATGATTGTTACAAGCTCTAGAGCAGACAAAAGACACCACACACAAGATTTTCAACAGCCTTTTGTAAATAAAGGTGTAACAAATCACTGGCAATTAATGTTAGAAACATATCAAATACAGCCCGATGAATCTCTACAAGTAAATAGACTAACAGAGGCTGATAAAGAGACTTCTAAATTACTAGAAGCTAGACTGCGCCAGGTAATTGAAAAAGAGACAACGGTTAATCAGAAAAAAGTAACCCAACTTCAAAAAGAGCTAGCAAAGTATAATATAAAACGAAATGAGCGTTTTATAGATGGTACTCCCCTATTCTATGTGTACAACTCTGAGCCTTTGGAAAAACTAATACCAAATTGGACTCGTACTCTATACGCTAAACGTGGACAAGAATATAAAGACTATTTTAATTTAATGTACAAAGTTGCTAATAACTACATCCACACATCAGATAGTAAGCTAAAGGAGCAACTAGAGGCAATGTTTATTGATATGTATGACTATGCTTCGGATCAAGGGGTAATTTTTGGAAGTGGATTAGGAAGTGCTAGCCACTACGGATATAGCTTTAGAGGATTATTTACATCATACTTCTTAATGAAAGAGGTGCTAATAAAGCACAATAAACTTGATATGGCATACAAGACTCTTCAATGGTATGCACAGGTAAACGAAGTCTTTATTAAGCCTACTGCAAATGGACAAGACATGGATGCTTTCAACACATTGGCACAAGCTAAAATATGTAGCATATTAATAATGGAAGATTCTCCGCTTAAGTTCCAATACATAAAGGCTTATAGTAGATGGGTAGATACAGGATGCAAGCCAGCCAATGGTCTTAATGGTGCTTTTAAAGTGGATGGAGGAGCATTTCACCACGTTAATCACTACCCTGCTTATGCAGTTGGAGGACTTGATGGTGTTACTGATATGATATATATTTTTCATGCTACTCCTTTTGCTATTTCGGAAGAAGGACATTCGACCATCAAGAGAGTACTATTAAATATGCGCTTCTATTGTAATCAAAATTATTTTCCATTGGCTATGTCGGGCAGACATCCTGATGGTAGAGGCCAACTTGTTCCTTTTCAATATGCAAAGATGGCTCTTTCAGGAACCCCCGACCAAAAACATGAAATTGACAAAGAGATGGGAGCAGCCTTTTTAAGATTAATACAGACTACTGGAAACGATGAAACTCCTGAATATGTGCCTACGGCAAATACCAAACAAGTTAATGATGTAAGCAAACTACTAATTCATAAAGGCATATCTGCAGAAGCTCATCCAAATGGTAATTTAGAGATGGGTTACGCCTCAATCTCTGCACACAGAAGAGCAAACTGGTTAGCACTTGCTAAAGGTTTTTCACGATATTTCTGGGCTTCAGAACACTATGCTAGAGAAAATTTCTACGGACGATACTTATCTTACGGCACACTTCAAATCTTAACTAGCAAAAATAGAGAAGTAGTAACTCCTAAAACTAGTGGATGGATAGAAGAAGGGTTTAACTGGGCTAGAATACCTGGTACTACAGCTATAAACCTACCTATTGAATTGATGCGAGCTGCTAAAAACAGCTCTGAAATGCTCCTTTCGGATGAATCTTTCTCTGGAGGTATTAGCCAAGAAGGTGAAAATGGTGCTTTTGGCATTAAATTACACGAACACGACAGATACGATGGTAGCCATAGAGCTAGAAAGTCTTACCACTTCTTTGGTAATAAGATTATAGCTTTAGGTTCTGATATTCAAAATAATAATAAAGAATATACTACAGAAACAACCCTATTCCAATTGGCTATTTTAAATCAAGAAGATAAGAGTTTTTGGGAAGATAATCCTAATGTAAACTTCTGGATGGATCATATTGGTACAGGTTACTACATTCCAAACAATTACAGTTCTAAACTACTATTCGAAAAGAATTACCCACAACACTCTAGACTAAATACTGGAGAAAAGTCAAAAGGTGATTGGGTTAGTTTAACAATCAATCATGGGAAAGCTCCTAAAAACGAAAAATATGAATATATGGTTATGCCCCAAACTTCTAGAAAAGAGTTACAAAAGGCAGCTAAATCATACGAAGTGATAAAACATGACAACATTGCACATGTTGTCAAAGATAAAAGTAGTAAGACCACCTCTTTCGTGTTTTTTGAACCCATATATCAAAGTGTTGATGTTATAAAGAGCGTAGATACACCATGCCTTGTGATGGCTAAAGAACAAGGAAAAACTAGAATTATTTCAGTAGCTAATCCAGATTTAGCATTCTATACTGGTGAATCTAGAGAGATTAGAGATAAGGATGGAAAAAGGAGAATGGTTAATCCTTATGCCGTTCCATGGAGAAATAACGAAAGTAAAGTAATGCCTGTTAAACTGGTAGTAAATGGGAAGTGGAAACCTACTAAAGAGGATAAAAACTATAGTGTAGAGGTAGTAAACGCTCAAACAGAAATTACTGTTTATTGTCAACATGGTTTCAGCTATGACATCGAATTAGTCAAAGATAAGTAGAATAGTTATAAGCTAAATTTCATCTAATTAATAAAACCGAATTGGTAATTTCTAGTAAATACTAATTCGGTTTTACTGTTTTTAGCTAAAAACATTTTAAATGTAAAATGCTATATTTAGAATATTTATTAAGTAAATTTACTTAATAAATAAAACAACAAACTATAAAATCACAGGCTATACACTTTATAAATAGTTGAAAAACTGAAAGATATGCTCAAATAATTATTAGAGAGGAAAAAGGTAGAACAACTAAAACATGAAAAATTTGATTCTAATACAACTCAGATAATAACTACTCCTAACATAGATTACCTAGTAATAGATTTTAGAATTATAGGTAATTTAAGATCTACTCCTAAAGAACAAGATTTTATAAAGTACGAAGGTCAAAGTGTTATTTTTAAACCAAGACACAGCCAATCTAACTCGTTTTTTCTACCAGAATATTATGACTATTTCTTTACTGAAATACCAGATTATTTAGTTCCTCAAAGTAGAGATACATCACCTCATCTTACTTTACTGTTTTTACTAGATTAAAGTGATTTACTAAGAATTCAAGGAGAATCAACTTTACAAACTCTATGTAATTTTCCATAACGTTTTATTTATAGCCGTAAAGTAAATTATTTTTCTTTAATTACACACAACATTTGGGATTGATCCCATGAAACCGTATACCAAGATTATTGATCAATTAAAAAAGGACGAAATGGATAAATTTAATTGCTAAATCTCCTTTTCGTCCCTGAATTAATCCCGCTTAGCTGTAATTAGTTGATTATCAGTAAGCATTGTACACCCACAGGGGAGTAATGATATAAACAGCTTTAATACTAAATACAGCTTACAAGCACTCTAAACAACTATTTACTGCTTTCTATATTTTCATTAATACTATTAAAAGCACATAGACTTACCCTATTTTAGTCCCT
>JASLCG010000063.1 GCA_030151885.1 Bacteroides sp. | reverse complement strand
AAAATTCATATCCATTGTATATCCCTTCTGTAGAACTATGAAGCGCATAATAGGCAAAAAAGTGATTCGAATAGGTTGGCATTATATTCATTCTATTGCCCATAGCTGCTTCTACAGCTAACCCTACCATATCGACTCCTGCATAGTTATGAATTACTTCTGGAATACAGTTTCCTCCATTACGTGGACCAAGCTCCATTAGAAAGACTCTGCCCTCTTTATCAACCATTACTTCAAGGTTAAACGAGAGGTTTTTTAAACCTATCATAGAGATAGCACGTTCTATTTCTTTAGCTATTTTCTGTTCCAAATCCGAAGATATATGAGCAGGAAATGTCATACCACACGGAACAAAAGGATTAACATCAATATCAACTACTTGATCACCAAAACAAACAAAATCAAGCTTATCATCTCCATAAAATCCATCCCCTCCAATTTGCGGTCCTACACGCTCTACAAACTCCTCTACAATAATTAATTTAGCTCTAGAATATTCCAAAGCATACGAAAATGCTTTACCAAACTCACTCTGCTTAGATACCTTAGTTACTCCCTTACTTCCCGAAGAATCTATTGGCTTCACCATTACAGGAAAGCTCCACTCATCAATCAGCAAGTCATCTATATCTGAATATGACTTAGCTTTTGGAGTATTGAATCCATTTTCTTTTAGAAACTGACGCCACAAATGTTTCTCTCCTAACACTTCTATTTTAGAAAGAGGATTGCCAGGTAAACCTAACTGCTCAGATACATAGGCAGCTGTAGGAGCAGCAGGGTCTGAGGCAAAACATAAAATTCCATCAATTTGCAACTTTTTAGAGAGTAATAATACTGCCTCCAAGTCTGTTGTGCTTACATTGTGATATTCATCTGCATACTGATGCCCAGGGTTATTCGGTAAATAGTCACAAGTAATGACGTAGTAACCCTGCTTCTTTGCATATTCGATTGCAGGAATCTGAAAATAAGTACCACCTAATATTAGTAGTTTTTTCTTCATACTTTTAAACACTTTAAAATTCTTTTTGCATCTGCTTCAGTTAAGTCATGGTAAATTGGTAAGCAAATCACACTATCAGCCATTCGATGTGCATGGGGTAAATTTTCTTTGCCTGCACTTGGTAATCCTCGATATGTAGTAAATTCACTAATCAGTGGATAAAAGTAGCGTCTCCCCATGATGTAATGCTCTTTCAGCAATTCATAAACTTCATCACGCGTTTTACCATAAACCTCTGCATCAATAAAAATGGGAAAGTAAGAGTAGTTATGTCTTACACCTGGTATGTCCTCCATAAAAGTAATACCATCTACTTCTCTTAAACCCTCACGGTAAATGTTGGCTATCTTCTGTCGTGCATCTATTGCTGCATCCACCTGCTTTAAATTAAGCAAGCCGTATGCTGCACGAACCTCATCCATTTTACCATTAATTCCAGGAGCTACCACCTCTGTTTCACCCGCAAAGCCAAAATTCTTCAGATAGTCTATGCGCTCTTTCGTTTTAGCATCGTGACAAATCAAAGCTCCACCCTCTATTGTATTATACACTTTAGTAGCATGAAAGCTTAATGTGGACATATCACCTGCATTCAAAATCGACTTACCATCTACCTCTACACCAAAAGCATGTGCAGCATCATAAATAACCTTCAACCCGTATTTATCAGCAATGGCCTTAATCCGCTCCGTATCACATGGTTTACCATAAACATGTACAGGCATAATAGCCGTAGTTTTAGGGGTAATAGCAGCCTCTATTTTATCTGGATCCATATTACCTGTAGCTGGGTCAATATCAACAAAAACAGTCTTTACATTATTCCACCACAACGAGTGTGTTGTCGCTACAAAGCTATACGGAGTAGTTATTACCTCGCCCGTAATGCGCAATGCTTGCAGTGCAGCCATTAAAGGTAATGTGCCATTGGTAAACAAACTAACGTATGGCACTTTTAAGTACTCTGCCAAAGCGTTCTCTAACTCTTTGTGATAGTGCCCATTGTTAGTTAACCATTTTCTATTCCAAATATCTTCTAGATAAGGAATAAATTCGTCTAAGCTTGGTAGCAGAGGCGATGTTACTGTTATTGGTTTCTTATTGTCCATCTTAAAACTTATCTTTTAAGAATTGAAAGTGCAATACTTTTCAACTCCTTATATTCATCAAATTTCAACTTTTCTAACAAAATAAAATAGAGTAATATAGCTATTCCAACCTGTAAAAACAAAGTTAAATAATTATTTAACTCCAAAAAAGTAACCCCCCATACAGCTAACGACACAACAGATGCCAACGCAAAAGAGGGTAAAATATCTTTAACTTGCTTATCTATGGCATAATTAATTAAATTGGCCGAATATGCACTATTTAAGCCATACGCTATGAAGCTATTTAAAACACTTCCCCACAACATATACTCTATTCCTAAAAAAACACCTAAAGAGATGGGGAAGATAGCCAAACATTTCTTTATAACCTCTAGTTTTAAAAACAGATCTGAACGACCTTTTACTTGAAGTATATTTAAGTTTATAGCGTGTAATGGATAAAGCATCCCCGAAAAACAGATGATTTGTAGATACTTTACAGCAGGTAACCACTTCTCTCCAATTAAAACTAAAATCATTGGCTTAGCAATAGCTACCAGTCCCAACATACTGGCAAATGTAATTAACATGGTTATCTTAATAACCTTTCTGTAAGCCTGTTTTAGTCGTTCGGCATCATCTTGTATAGCCGATAACATTGGGTAACTTACTCGTTGAATAATAGAGGTTAAGTTACTTGCAAATATTGTATTAAACTGCTCTGCTCTAGTATATTGACCCAACTGATTGGCAGAATAGAGACGTCCTATAATGATATAATAGATATTTTTATAGGTAGTATCTATTATTCCCGATAAGAGTAATTTAGAACCAAACCCAAATAACTCTTTGAAACTCTGCTTAGAGAACTCTAACACAGGCCTCCAACTGTTAAATACCCACAAGAAGAGTGTATTAAAAAATTGACGAGATAGTTGTTGCCCCACAAGGCTCCATGCTCCAAACCCTTTAACTGCCATTCCTATACCAATCACACCACTTCCTACAGAAGAAATTATTGAAACTTTAGTTTGTGTCTTAAAATCTATACGCTTATTCAACAATGTACGTTGTATAATCCCAAAAGCGTTGACAATCAGTACAAGTCCCATCACTCGAGTTATGGCTGTAAGCTGTGGCTCCTTAAAAAACTGAGCAATATAAGGTGATCCAACATAGAGTAACAAGTAAAAGAGAATCGATATACCTATATTGAATAGAAATACCGTATTATAGTCAATCCGTTTAGCGTCTTGTTTACGTATTAAAGCATTTGAAAAGCCGCTATCAACAATAGAATTGGATATAGCAATAAATATGGTAATCATCCCTAGAATACCAAACTCGGCAGGAGTTAAAATACGCGCCAATATTAGGCCCACTAAAAAAGTAACCCCTTGATTAGCTATATTATCTACAAAACTCCAACCTACCCCTTTTACAGCTCTATTTTTTAGCGAATCACTCATCTATTATTATACATATCTTGGTAATATTTTTCGTAAGCACCCGATGTTATATTATCCATCCATGCTTGATTCTCTAAATACCATTTTACAGTTTTCTCAATACCCTCTTCAAATTGTAAGCTCGGCTCCCAACCCAACTCACTCTTTATTTTATTAGAGTCGATGGCATAGCGTAAATCATGCCCTGCACGGTCTGTAACGTAGGTTATTAGGCTATCGCTTGTACCTTCGGCATTACCCAGTTGCTTATCTACAGTCTTTATAATTACCTTAATTAAGTCAATATTAGACCACTCGTTAAAGCCTCCAATGTTATACGTATCGCCTACTGATCCTTTATGAAATACCATATCTATGGCACGTGCATGATCGACTACATAGAGCCAATCGCGTACATTTTCACCTTTTCCATAGACAGGAAGCGGCTTCTGATGGCGAATGTTATTGATAAATAGTGGAATCAGCTTCTCTGGAAACTGGTATGGTCCGTAGTTATTCGAACAGTTTGAAATTAAAGTTGGCATACCATACGTATCGTGATAAGCACGAACAAAGTGATCGCTACTAGCTTTAGAAGCAGAGTATGGAGAGTGAGGATCGTACGATGTTGTTTCTGTAAATAGCGTATCGTCAAACTCTAAAGCTCCATAAACCTCGTCGGTAGATACATGATAAAACAGTTTACCCTCGTAATTTCCCTCCCAACTTAACTTGGCAGCTTGAAGCAACGATAGTGTACCCATTACGTTGGTTTGTGCAAAGGTAAAAGGGTCTTTTATACTTCTATCTACATGGCTCTCGGCAGCCAAATGAATTACTCCATCCACCTTGTGAGTTGTAAAAAGGGACATCATCTGCTCAAAATCGCAAATATCGGCCTTTACAAAGGTGTAGTTAGGAGCTTCTTCGACATCTGTTAGATTGGCCAAATTACCTGCATAGGTCAACTTATCAAGGTTGATAATGTGGTAATCGGGGTATTTAGTTACAAATAAACGTACTACGTGCGAGCCAATAAAACCAGCTCCACCTGTAATCAGGATATTTCTTTTA
>JASLCG010000025.1 GCA_030151885.1 Bacteroides sp. | reverse complement strand
CTCGCGTCACTAGATCCTAAGTCTAGCGCGGCTACCAATTACGCCACATCCGCAGATGCTTTGTTTTCTTTAGCGATGCAAATATAGGAACTTTTTTTGTTACCACAAATTTATTATTTATTTTTTTTCAAATAATCTCTAGCTACCTCAATAATACTATCTTTCATTGTTAGTTTATCTTCTATGTCCATCTCAGCTTTTATATCTGGTTCAATACCAAACTCTATATGCTGTTTATTTGCATCTAGCATTGGACTTGCAGAAAAACGTACAGACCAGCCATTAGGCAGTTCAGAAGAGAAGGGTAGTCCACCTCCACCACCTGTATGGTCGCCTATTAGGACAGCATTCTTCATACATTTCATATTATTGGCAAAATCATTTGCTGCACTATAAGTTCTTCTATTTGTTAAAACTGCTACATTCTTTTGCCATTTAATTCCTTTTGCAGCTTTTATTTTCACAGGATATGGCTCTGAGAAACTACTATGTCCTTTGCCCGTTTTATGCATTATATAGCCTGTTAAAACTTCTTCGTTTGTAAAACGTGCAGCTAATGTTGAGGAGTTGATAATGTTACCACCACCATTGTGTCTAATATCTATAATAAGTCCGTCGCATAAAGCTAAATAATTTAGGATGTGGTCCAGGTTTCCATTTCCTACTGGGCTTGTAAAACTAGAGTAGTAAAGATATCCTATATTATCGTCTAATATCTTATATTTAATGCCACCAGCTATTTTATAATCCTTTCCAAGGTATTCTTCTATAATAGACTCCTCAAAGTTTCTAGGATAATCTTCGTACCAGCTCCATTCTCTACCTAAATTAAAAGTACTCGATAAATTAACATGCCCATCTTTTAATTCGGAAAGCATATCAGAAAACAAGTCAAACAGATCTTCATTTTTGATAGATTTAGTAACCCTTGGCAGATATTTTTCATAAACTGCATCCCAGTCTATTTGCTTATAGTCTAAGTAGCAGTATCTTTCATCAATAATCTTCCATAGAGCATTATAGTTTCCTAAGGGCGTATTGTCTATTTTATCCTCTTTGTAACAGCTTGAAATAAAGATTGTTAAGAGGATTAAACTCAGTTTTATATATTTATTTACTAGATTCATATAAGCTTAGTAAGCGTTTAAATGATTGTTTTTTGCTTCTACAGGTCTGTTTCGCTGTTTATATAAATTATGAACAAATCCAATCATAAAAGAGTGTCCATACATGTGAGATTTGATATGATTAATTTTAGACTGCTGAATATCACATACGTAACTACACCTTAATGTAACCTGCCTTATCGGGAAATCAACAGTGATGAATTGCCTAAATGCTGGTTGATTATGAATAGATGTAAAACTAAACGTGTTTTTATCATTTCCCACCGAAAATATTTCATAATAAGACTGTCCATAATGAGGTGAAAACATCATTCCTGCTAAAGCAATATTCAACTGATATCTTAAGATTAGCGGGTATTTTTTGATTCTTGTTTTCCAAATAGCAATTCCAGAACCTGCGATATTTAAATATGCCTTTGCGGTTGCTGGGTTATTTCCATTTCTCATGTTGTAAATAAACCCAAGATTCGCATCAATTAACCCACCAGCTAAAATTTTAAAAGTTGGGCTGATTAAAAACTGATAGTGAAGTCCATAATTCCAATTAACCAGGCCAGACAGTGAATTATTATTATTAATATAATTATTGGTATAGGATATATTGGTTTGTATCATATTTTGAATAGATACATTCTTAATCCTATTTGTCATTCGAAAAGACTCCCTCGACACTCTAAAATCAATACCTTTATACTCTTGTGGAGATAGATACGTGTCAAATACATTAGCATGCCCAACACCAAATGAGATAGCTCTATTAATCTTTTGAAAATCTGTAGTAAGATCTAGCCCTTCAGTCTTTTGCCCTAATATTTTAAAACTAAATATCACCAGCAATATATTCAACAGTATTATTTTCTTCATATCATTCGACTTTAGAATAGCTCCATTTGATTAGTACCTTTCTTGTCTCCTTCAGTAGTATCTTTTTTACTCTCTTCCTTGTCACCTTTATTTTTAGTTTCAGACTTTTGTTCACATACCTCTTTAGGGGTTTCTTCGGGAGTAATATCTTCAATTTTAGCAACAGAGTAGGTTGTGATTCTTTTACCTTTGGCACCAAATCCTTTTTTATCAATGAAGAGGCTTGCATCAATTGTTATAGAATCTCTATGTTTGTCTTTTCCACCAAAAGTAACTTTAAACAAAGGTCTTTCTTTTTCTAGTAAGTGTATTAACTCACTTTTCTCACTACCTAAGTAGCTTTCAACCTTATTTGTTTCTTCAAAGCTAAATCTCTTAATATATGGGTAGTTATTATTGTTTATATCGAATAATACGGCTGTCCAAACTTTTTCTGTATCCAGCTTCTCAATGTGAAGAATATTACCTTCAAAGTGAGTTGTTAAGTCAAAAGAAGTTGTATAGAAATTACCTTTATCTGTAACTACAAGTATTTTATCTTCTTCTTTAAACTCACCAAGATATTTACCCCTTTCATCGTGGTTTAATTTCTTAACATCTGGGTCAAACCAAATGTCAACACCGCCCAAAGTTGATACACCCTGTTCTTTTAAGCTGATTTTACGAATTGGTCTCTTAGATAGAATATTTCCTTTGGCTTGTCTACCTTTAATTCCAATCTCACTAAAGTCTTTTTCAAACTCTGTTTTTCTAGCAAAACGTTTTTGTCCACGTTTTATTTTAAGAGCGACATGTATAATTTCTGCTTCACCATTAGGATTAGCACTAAAATAAGTTATCTCAGATTTTGGAGTCCCTTGAGTAACATCATACTCTTTATCTCTGATAACTCCATTAACTGCAAATCGTTTAATATAAGAAATACCATCTTCGTTACCATCTCTATAGACAACATTATAAATGGTGCGCTCATCATTTTTTATGAATACGTCAACATGAATAACGTCATGTCCAATAAACTTTTTATCAGCTACTGGAGTAACCATATACGTCCCGTTCTTATAGAAGATGATTACATCATCAAACTCAGAGCAATTATTAACAAAAGTTCCCTCTTTTAAGTCAGTTCCTATAAATCCTTCATTAGCATTAAAAGAGAGTTTTAAATTGGCTTCTGCTACCTTAGTAATCTCAATTGCTTCAAAGCTTCTAATTTCTGTTTTACGAGGAAAATCTGCCCCATATTTAGTTTTAAGCATTCTAAACCATCTACAAGTGTAATCTTTCATATTTGAAAGCTCTTTATCGATGTGTTTAACCTCATCTTGCATTTTAACGATAGATTCTTCAGCTTTTTTAGAGTTGAATTTAAGAATCCTCGCCATCTTGATTTCCATCAGTTTTAGAATATCTTCTTGAGTTATTTTTCTGATGAATAGATGATAGAAAGGCTTTAATCTTTTGTCTATATACTTACAGGCAATATTAACAGTATTAGCATCTTCAAACTCCTTATCTTTGTAGATACGCTCCTCAATGAATATTTTTTCTAAGGAGGCTAGATGTAAAGCTTCAAGTAATTCTTGTTTGCGAATTTCTAGCTCTTGTTGAAGAAGATATAGTGTGTTATCTACTGATTGTTTTAGATTATCACTAACTGTTAAAAAATGGGGCTTATTGTCTCCAATAATACAACAGTTAGGCGATATACTAATCTCACAATCTGTAAATGCGTATAGTGCATCTATTGTTTTATCAGATGAAACTCCTGTAGGCAGATGTAGTAGAATTTCTACTTCTGCAGAGGTGTTATCATCAATCTTTTTTATTTTAAATTTGCCTTTATCAACAGCTCTTAAAATAGAGTCAATAACAGAAGATGTAGTTTTTCCATAAGGAATCTCTGTAATAGATAGTGTTCTGTTATCAATCTTGTTTATTTTAGCTCTAACCTTTACATTTCCACCACGTTCCCCATCATTATACCTAGAGATATCTATATATCCACCAGTTTCAAAATCTGGGTATAAGGCAAATGGTTTATTGTTAAGATAATTGATTGCTGCATCACAAATCTCATTAAAGTTATGAGGTAAAATTTTGGAAGATAAACCTACAGCAATTCCCTCTACTCCTTGAGCTAGTAAAAGTGGAAATTTGACGGGTAGTGTTATTGGCTCTTTGTTACGTCCATCGTATGATTTTTGCCATAAGGTGGTTTTATTATTGAAAACAACTTCCAATGCAAATTTTGAAAGTCGAGCTTCGATATATCTAGGAGCAGCAGCTCTATCGCCAGTTAATATGTTACCCCAGTTTCCTTGGCAGTCAATCAGTAAATTTTTCTGCCCAAGTTGTACTAACGCATCACCAATAGAAGCATCTCCATGCGGGTGGAATTGCATAGTATGTCCAACGATGTTAGCTACTTTATTGTATCTACCATCGTCCATGCGTTTCATAGAGTGTAAAATACGTCTTTGTACAGGCTTAAGACCATCTAAAAGATGAGGAACTGCTCTTTCAAGAATAACATAGGAGGCATAGTCCAAAAACCAGTTTTTATACATACCAGTTAAATGGTGCTTTATGTTCTCAGAAGAGGCTTGAGGTGTAGGTTGTTCGTTATTATTTTCAGGGGTCTTGTCAGTGTTGTTTAGCTTATCATCACTCATAAAGTCTTTTTTCCTCCATATTTAACATCAAATTTTCAATTTTACATCAATTTATCAATGATGAGTAGACAAAAATACTAATTTAATTGAAAAATTCGCTTACTTTGCATTTAATTTATAGGGGGTTATGCCCTATACAATAATAGCAAAAATATAACAATTTATAAAATAGAATTTTAAGATGGCACAAGAAGATGTTTTTAAGAAATTAGTTTCACACTGTAAAGAATACGGTTTTGTTTTCCCTTCAAGCGATATATATGATGGGTTAGGGGCTGTTTATGACTACGGTCAGATGGGTGTGGAATTAAAAAACAACATAAAGAAATACTGGTGGGATAGCATGGTGTTGCTTCATGAAAATATTGTGGGCATCGATTCTGCTATTTTTATGCATCCTACTATTTGGAAGGCTTCTGGTCACGTTGATGCCTTTAATGATCCGTTAATTGATAACAAAGACTCAAAGAAGCGTTATCGTGCTGATGTGTTGGTTGAAGATCAACTAGCTAAGTATGATGATAAAATAGATAAAGAGATAGCTAAAGCCCAAAAAAGATTTGGAGCAGCATTCGATGAAAAACAGTATAGAGAAACTAATCCTAGAGTTTTAGGTTACCAAGAAAAACGTGATGCTTTGCACGAACGTTTTTCTAAAGCTTTAAATGATAATGATTTAGTTGAACTAAGACAAATTATTGTTGATGAAGAGATAGCTTGTCCTATATCAGGAACAAGAGATTGGACTGAAGTACGTCAGTTTAACTTGATGTTTTCAACAGAGATGGGTTCTACCTCAGAAAGTGCAATGAAAGTTTACTTACGTCCTGAAACAGCACAAGGTATATTTGTAAACTATATGAATGTGCAAAAAAGTGGTCGTATGAAAATACCATTTGGTATTGCTCAGATTGGTAAAGCTTTCAGAAATGAAATAGTTGCTCGTCAGTTCGTTTTCCGTATGCGTGAGTTTGAACAAATGGAAATGCAGTTTTTTGTACGTCCTGGAACAGAACTAGACTGGTTTAAAAAATGGAAAGAGTCAAGACTACAATGGCACGAAAATTTAGGATTTGGTAGTGAAAATTACAGATTCCACGATCACGACAAACTTGCTCACTATGCAAATGCTGCTACAGATATTGAGTACTTAATGCCTTTTGGATTTAAAGAGGTAGAGGGAATTCACTCTCGTACAGATTTTGATTTAAGTCAGCATGAAAAATTCTCGGGTAAGAGTATCAAATATTTTGATCCAGAATTAAATGAGTCTTATGTACCTTATGTTGTAGAAACTTCAATCGGTGTTGATAGAATGTTCTTGAGTATTCTAGCAGGTTCGTATAAAGAAGAAGAGCTTGAAAATGGATCGAGAGTAGTTCTTAAACTACCTGCTGCACTAGCACCTGTTAAGCTAGCAGTATTACCATTGGTTAAAAAAGATGGTCTTCCAGAGAAAGCTAGAGAAATCATTGATGAATTGAAGTTCCACTTCAACTGTCAATACGACGAAAAAGATTCAATTGGTAAACGTTACCGCCGTCAAGATGCAATTGGTACTCCATATTGTATTACTGTAGATCATGATACGTTAAAAGATAATTGTGTAACTTTACGTAATCGTGATACTATGGAGCAAGAGCGTGTAGCTATTGCAGATTTAAATAACATTATTGCTGATAGAGTTAGTATCACATCATTATTAAAAAAATTACAATAAGTTATGACTAAAGCGAGATTTATACTATATCCATTTTTAATGATAGGGCTATTACTCTCTTCTTGTAGTGAAACGAAAGAAGATGTAGGAGTATTCCATAATTGGCAAGAACGTTCAATACAGTTTGTGGACTCTCTAGCAATGGCTTATGACGAGCAAGAGCAAAACCTAGAAGTAGATCATGGACTAAAAGCTATATTAGGAACTTCTGAAAACAACTCAGGAAGAGCAATAGAAGTTTATTATAAAAAATATGGAAACTTTTATACAGATGAAAACTCTATTTGGGCAAAAGAAGATTTCCCTGAAGGTATTGAAGCTCGCTTAGATAAAAAACCTTATGAGACTAGTAAAGTAAGAGTGTTTTATAGGGGAATGTTATTTACAAAAGAAGAATTGTTGCATAAGTTACCAAAGCCATACTTTATAACTAGCGGTTATAAGAACTTTGTTAACTTCGATGCAAACTTTGCTACCAAACCAAATGAGGACCATCCAGATCCATTGATCTCTATTGACTTAGATTTAACTACTAAAGAGCCTAATAATAGTCAGATTATGATTCCTGGAAGTACTGTGCCTGGTTTTTCTGCAATGTTGCAAGAGATGAGTCCAGGAGATCGTGTAGAGGTTTATATTCCATATAAATATGCTTATGGAAAAAACTCGTCAGGTCCTATCCCTGGGTATTCTACGTTAATATTTGATTTGACACTTGTAGATATCATTGAACAATAATAGAAAAGAACTCTGTTCTAGAAATACAGAATATCTTTTATAAAACATAAATGCTTGGTAACTTAAAACAAAAGTTACCAAGCATTTTTTATATAAGAATATATTAAGTAAAGCATCGATTAAATGGATTGTAGGCATCTTTTTATTAGAGCCTGACAAGAGGCTTGTTGATTGCCGACATACCTCAGGTTAGTCGGCGATATACCTCAGTCTCCTTGCCGACTAGATAGAGGTATGTCGGCAACTTTAAAAGAGTGTGACTTATACTATTTAATTCGAAAGAGTATAGAAAGGGATATTAAGTGCCATTGATAAAGTCAATGGCACTTAGTTATTTGTGTTATATCACTAAAGCCCATTATATCTCTATTAAAAGAGTTTCTTTACAATTTAAATATAAGGCTCTAAATAGTTACTCCATATTTTGTAACCATATTCATTGATATGAAGTCCATCGCTAGTGATAGTAGGGTTTAATTGATTATTACTACCATCTTCTAAAAACAGATTATAGGAGTCTATGAATACAATACCTTTTTGTATGGCAAGCTCTTTTAACTTTAAATTATAATTCTGTATAACAGGAGTCTTATCTTTTAGAAGTCTATACTTGCATTTTTTATCATTAATAGGGAGTACACTCTGTAAAAGAATTTTAGTATTTGGAGAGTCTTGTTGTATTCTTGTCAGAATAAGCTCAACATTTTCTATTAATGAGGCTGTATTTAGTCCTTGAGATAGGTCGTTTATACCAATTGTTAAGAGAATCTTCTTAGGCTTCCCTATGGTTATTTCTGCTAATCTGTTAAGGACTCCTTCAGTATTATCTCCAATTATACCTCTATTAATAACGTGTTTGTTTTTGAGCCTATTTGCCCAGTTCCCTCCATTTTCAGTTTGGCTATCTCCAAGCATAACGATGCTTTTGTTATTGATAGATTTCTCTTGTTTAAATAGATCCATTCTTTGTTTATAATGATCTAAATACCCTTTATTATTTGCTGTTCCAATAGATGCCGAGACTATATTAGCTATAAGCTTTCTTAGTCTAACTACTTTGCCTTGGTCATATGGATGTACACTATTAGTTAATATTATCAGTGCTAGATTCTGCTCTTTATCAATAATAATAGAGGTTCCTGTATATCCAGTATGTCCAAAAGTTGTCTTATTAAATAAATCACCTTGATTATTGGCATAAGGAGAAGATACATCCCAGCCCAAAGATCTTCCAAAGGAGTTAAAGTCATCAGGTAAATTACTCATTCGCTTGATTGATGCAGGGCTTAATATTCTTGTACCCTGTGAGGCTCCTTCATTAAGAAACAAATTGGCCAATACTGCAACATCTTCTGCTGTAGAAAAAAGTCCAGCATTTCCAGATATACCATAATTAAGTTCGCGAGCCATAGGGTCGTGTACCACACCCTTAAGTAGAGTAGAGTCATTAATATACTCAGTAGGAGCTATTCTATCTATTAAGGATATATCGGGTTTAAATCCTGTATCTTTTAATTGTAATGGATTATAAATATTTTCTAATGCAAATTGTGCGATGCTTTGACCTGTTACTTGTGTAATAATATACTGGAGAGTTATGTAGTTTAAACAACTATATCTCATATCGGCTCCTGGTTCATATATTAAATTACAGCTCTCTATATATTTCTTTAGTACATCAGGACTACTTAAAGATGTGTCTCTCTTTAGGGTGCTCACTGGTGCATAAGCAGGTAAACCAGAGGTGTGTGCTAGAAGATCTTTAATCCGGATGGTTGTGGTTCTATTACCATCTTTCCAATCTCTAAAATCAGGTAGATAATAGCTTACAGGGTCTTGTAAAGAAATATAGCCTCTATCTACAAGTATAAATATACTAATAGCAGTAGCTAGAGGCTTAGTACAAGATGCTAAATCAAAGTTTGTTTTAATATCCATTGGAGATTTAGTAGGAAAGGTCTGTTTATGACCAAAAGCTTTTAGATATCCTATTTTATTATCTTTGACTATTGCTACTACTGCGCCTGGTATTTCACTTAACTCTACTGCTTGATTAACAACTCTATCTATATTTGTTAAATGTACAGTATTTAGATTCACAGATTCAGGAATAACAACTGGTAGCTTTTGAGCTACCAATTGTAAACTTGCTAATGTTAGTATTGTTATAACTAATCCTCTTAATCTCATCTTTTATTGGCTTTATATGCATCAGTTGCTTTTTTAACGGAACCATGTTTTAGCAGTAGGCTGTTAGATTCTTCATAAGGAAGGTCTAACTCTTCCATAATCATTCTAGTACCTCTGTCAACAAGCTTTTTATTACTAAGCTGCATATTAACCATTTTATTCCCTTTTACACGGCCTATTTTAATCATGACTGATGTAGTAATCATGTTTAAAATCATTTTTTGACCTGTTCCAGATTTCATTCTAGAGCTTCCAGTAACGTATTCTGGACCAACAATCATTTCAATAGCTATTTCTGCCTCTTGAGAAATTGGTGAGTCTGGATTACTACTTATACTTGCCGTAAGAATTCCTTTTTTCCTAGCTTCTCTAAGTGCACCAATCACATACGGAGTGGTTCCAGAAGCGGCAATACCTATAACAGTGTCATCAGTAGTTATATTATACCCTTCAAGTTCTTTCCATCCTTTTAATTCATCGTCTTCAGCATTCTCTACGGGATTTCTAAGAGCGATATCACCACCAGCTATAAGCCCTATTACGTATGTTGGAGGCATTCCAAATGTAGGAGGTATTTCAGATGCATCTAGTACGCCAAGTCTTCCACTAGTGCCTGCTCCCATGTAAAATATTCTACCACCACGCTCCATTCTAGGTATAATTTGAGTGACCAGCTTTTCTATTTGTGGAATACATTTTTGTACAGCTATAGCAACTTTTTGATCTTCGTTGTTTATACCTTCTAAAATTTCTTTGACCGATTTTTTTTCTAAATCGTTATATAGAGATGATTTCTCTGTTATTTTATCAAATGCCATATTTCTAATTTATATGATAATTAATTAACCCTTCCATTGGGCTCTTCACTATGGTTCCTATTTGGATACCAGTCTGATTAGCAGCCTCAGCGATAACCTGTTTAAAATGGAAAGCGATAGACCCTATAAAGTGAACTTTATTACTCTTATAATTATATTGTTTTACATTCCTGATAAAGAACTCTTTAAAGCTATTTAATACTAAGTTATGAACAGATTCTTCTTTAATATGCTTGTGTATGAATGGAGCAAGACTAGCTAGAAATCTATTTGGGAAAGACTCTTTATAGACTTTATGAATAATATCAGCAGGAGAAAGATCATACTCTCTTAAAAACTCCTCTTTCAGGCCTGGTGTTAATTGATTTTTAAGTAAACTACCTATAAATAGTTTTCCCAATACTGCACCACTACCCTCATCCCCTAGGATAAACCCTAGTGGTGAAACATTTGAAACAATATCTTTTCCATTGTATTCACACGAGTTGGAGCCTGTACCAACGATACATACTATTCCAGAATTTCTTCCACACAAGGCATGTGCTGCAGCTAACATATCAGAATTAACCTCGATAATATTGCTGGTTAAGTGTGTGCTAATTGCAGCTTTTACAAGTGCAATTTTATCGTCGAAAGCACACCCTGCTCCATAAAAATAGATGCCTTCAAATTGACTCGTATCTAAATAAGGTACTAGCTTTTCTTTAATTTCTAAGGCAATTTCTTCTTCTGTTTGGAAAAATGGATTTATACCATTTGTTGTAATCTTTTTAGTGACTTTTTTATTATCTACTACAGTCCAGTCTGTTTTTGTAGATCCACTGTCGGCTATAAGTATCATGTCTAATTATATTTTTATATATATTTTTCTTTTATAAAGTTGGTAACCCATAAACCAAATTAAGGTTATAAACAGGATTGAATAGAGTAATGAAGCATTTATAGGGCTTAAAAATATGCATAATACATCTTTGTAGATGAGGCTATGTATAGTCATTGTTTTGCCTCCAATAGTAAATAATATACTATTAAAACAGATAGAGATAAGGCTAGCAAAAACATAAACAAAAAGAGGATTTACCCCAAATGATTCAAAAAATAGGCTCCATTTTTTGTGCCCTTTTATATCTATAATCCAAATGAGTAGCGCAAGTAGCGTTGACCCTAAACCACAGGTAACCATTACGAAAGTAGGAGACCAAATCTTTTTGTTTATAGGAAGTCCATATGACAATAGAAATCCCGAAAAAGTAAGAATAGCTCCTACAATAAATAGGTATTGAACTTTAAGTGTGATATCTGTTTCTCTAACAAATTTTTCACTAATATAAAAGCCTAGAAGAACATGTGCTATAGCAGGAATGGTGCTTAATATTCCTTCAGGATCTATACCATTGTCGTTATACATGTGGTTAGTGCCAAGAATAGCTCTATCTACAATAGATAAAATATTCTCTTCGCCATATATATAACCATTTCCGAGTAATAATATGATGGAATACCCTACTAGCAAAAAAGCAATTATATATGGAATGTGTTTGTGTTTAAAAGCAAGAGCTATTAGTGATGTTGCACAGTAGGTTAGTGCTAAACGTGGCATAACTCCTAAAATTCTAATATGATCGAATACAAAAACAGATTTGCTTATGCGCGTTAACACACTAATAGGCTCTGCTGATAAACTATTCCATGTTCTGAAAAAGAGTGAAAACCAAGCTATAGCTATACCTATAAGAAATATGATAATGGTTCTTTTTAGAATTTTCTTACCAGCTTCTTTTGAAAAGGTAAAGTTGTATTTTCTTAAAGAAAAGTAGGTAGACATTCCCATTATAAACATAAAGAAAGGAAAAACTAAGTCGGTTGGAGTTAACCCATTCCATTGAGCATGGGTCAATGGTTTATACATGCTTCCCCAACTGCCAGGATTATTAACCATAATCATACCAGCAATAGTTATTCCTCTTAGGATATCGAGAGCTAATAAGCGTTGATTTTTTGTCTTTTTCATAACGTATTAAAGTGTCAAGATTGTTTTAACTTAGTGCACTTATCAACAAGGTAAATGATAGATGCATAAGGAATACCTGTATTAGTAGCAAGTCCTATTTCACAAGTTCTACTATTAGAGTACCCCATTTTAATATTTGCTTTTTCTATTTGAGGACGTAATTTGCGTAGTGCATAACTATTAACCTCTGGGTTAGAAAAACCTTTATCTCCTGCAAAACCACAGCAGCCAACCTCCTCTGGTATAAGTACATTTTTAGAGCATTTTTTAGCTAGACGAATTAACTCATTTTCTAGCCCCATTTTTTTCATAGAACATGTAATGTGTATGGCAACAGGCTCTTCTGATGGTGTAAATATTAATGCTTCTTCTAAGAATGTAAGTATAAACTCTGCTGGTTCATATAGAGATATTTTACTCATTTGTTCTTTCATTCTATAAAGACAAGGGCTTTGGTCACAAAGTACAGGGTATTTTCCTTGTTCACTAGCTTGCCAAAGGGCCTCCTCAAGCTCTTTTGTTTTCCTATTAGCAATATCAGGCATTCCTTTACTTTCCCATATAGTACCACAGCATAGCTTACTCATGTTTTGTGGAAATATAATTTCATATCCGCACTTATGCAGTAAAGAGGCCATTTTATTAACTAATGGAAGTTCTTCTGGAGATTTCTTCTCCAATCCCATTGTCTGATTTATACAACTAGGGAAATAAACCACTTTCTTATTTGATTTTGCATTTTCAATAGCACTCTCCTTTAGTTTATAAGCTTTAGGCATGGCAGGAGTCCACTGTGGTATCTTAAAAATGTTATGCATACCTCTTGTTATAGCCGACATAGCAGATGTTCCAACGATACTATGTGTTGTATTAGCAAGAGATAGTGTAGGCCGTATGAAGGATTTTATACCTGCAAAATGATTGGCAGCATAGTTGCCAATTTTATATCCAAAACTACCTTTTGGTAGATTCAGCTCTCTAAGAACGTGTGTTAGCTCTCCTGTGTTGATACTCATAGGGCAAGATGTGGCACATAATCCATCACCTGCACAAGATTGTTCTCCAAGGTACTTATACCCTTTTTTAAGAGCTTTCAGTCTTTCTGGATCACTATTCTCTTTCTCGAGTCTAGATATTTCTCGTTGAATAATGATTCGTTGTCTAGAGGAAAGAGTAAAACCACATGTTAAGCAGTTAATTTCGCAGAATCCACACTCTATACACTTATCAACAATAGGATGAGTTAGAGGAAGGGGTTTAAAGTTCTTTATAAAGCATTTAGGGTCATCATTAAAAATAACTCCAGGATTAAGTAAGTTATTAGGATCAAAAAGCTCTTTTACGCCTTTCATTAGTGTGTATGCTTGTTCACCCCACTCATATTTAACAAAAGGAGCCATGTTTCTACCTGTACCATGTTCGGCTTTTAATGACCCATCGTATTTATCAACAACAAGTTTAATAACATCTTCCATTAGGTTTTCATACCTATCAACCTCTTCTTGTGAGTCAAAAGCTTGATTGATGATAAAGTGATAATTACCCTCCAATGCATGTCCATAGATACAAGCATCATCGTATTTATGCTTTACTAAAAGCTCTTGAAGTTCTGCTGTTGCTTCTGGTAAATGGTCTATATGGAAAGCTACATCTTCAATTAAACAAGTTGTTCCAAGTTTTCTTGTCGCTCCTACTGCTGGGAAAATACCTGCACGTATAGCCCAATATTTAGAATATTCTTCTGGTTTATCTGTAAAATAGATTGGTACAAATGTTTTATATACAGATAGAGCCTCTGTTATAACTTTTATTCTCTCTTCAAGTTCTTCTTTAGTGGAGGCCATTGTTTGTGTTAAGACAGCAGTTAGCCCCTCTCCAGTAGGATCCTTTACAGCCGAAAGAGACTTTTTGTCTAGAAGTTCTGCACTTTTAACAATTGTATCTCCATTCTTATCAACGAGTTTTTTCATCGTAACCACTGCTCTACAAGCCTCTTTGATATCTTCAAAGTATAACATGCCACTTGCTTTATGTGGATAGTCATAGCCTGTTTTCATCGTTACTTCCGATACAAAAGCCAATGTTCCTTCTGAACCAACCAATAGGTGTGTCAAAATATCAAAAGGGTCATCATATGCAATTAGAGGTCTTATATTAAGTCCTGTAACATTTTTGATTGAATATTTAAACTTAATACGATCGGCTAATGCTTTATCTGAGCAAGCTTTTTCTTTAAGCTCTTTAATTCTGTTTATGAACTCAGGGTGCTTTTTTGTAAATGCAGCTCTACTATCAGGATCTGCTGTATTAAGGACAGTCCCGTCAACAAAGACTATTCTTGCAGAAATAATCTCCTTGTCGCTATTAGCGTGTGTACCACAACTCATCCCAGATGCGTTGTTCATAACTATACCACCTACCAT
Source organism: Bacteroides sp. (assembly GCA_030151885.1). Lineage (GTDB taxonomy): Bacteria > Bacteroidota > Bacteroidia > Bacteroidales > Bacteroidaceae > Bacteroides_E. Next base: position 18,874 of record JASLCG010000025.1, on the reverse strand, counting down.
AGCACTTTTTATTGAAGCAGGGTCAGGACTAAATATTTTGCCATAAGGTTTTAGTATCTCATTAACCCTTTGCCCAATTATTCCTGGTTGGAGTGTTATAGATTTATGATCCTCAGAAATGTTGTACTTTTCCCAATTCTTTCCAGCCACGATAATGATTGAATCACTAATTGTTTGGCCCGATAGACTGGTTCCAGCAGCTCTAAAAGTTACTGGTAGTTTGTACTTATGAGCACAAGAAAGTAGCTTTGAAACTTCCTCTTCATTTTTAGACTGTACTACGATTTTAGGAATCATTCGGTAAAAACCAGCATCTGTACCCCAAGCTAATCTTCTTAGTTCGTCTGTAAAAATTCTTTCTTTAGGAATGAAGTTCATCGCTTCCTTAAGAAATGCGTTGTAATCTTTCTGAGTTTTCATAATGGTTGATTTATATAAATACTATTTATAAAGGTAGTATTTTTTTGAAAAATCTTTAAACTCCTTAACTCCTTTATTCCAAATAGGTTTAACTGTATTCCAATTGTTCGTTTCTGTAAACTTTATGCGTATTTTGTCGGTGCCACTAACTTTATCAAACATATTGAACCTCTTGCTATTAGCGTTTTCAAAAACTTTTCTATCTGGATATAATTTAGCTACTTGTTGCATTATGTAAAACTGGATGTCGCTTAGTGAAACTTTGTCGTAATCCATAATATGAATTTGTACACCTTGTAAGTGCTCACCTTTACCAACCGAGTAGAAGGGTTTTAGGTGCATAGGTCTGAAATAAACTCCTGCTATGTTTAGTTCATTTAAACTTTGTGCAAACTCTTCAGCTTTAATCCAAGGAGCGGCAAACATTTCAAATGGAATTGTATAGCCTACACCGATAGACATATATCCTAGTTCTCCAAGAATTCCAGATACAGGGTAGAAAGCGGCAGATAGAGCATGTGGTATGTGTGGAGAAGAAGGAATCCATTGTAGTCCTGTCTGATCGTAAGTCATTTTTCGTTTCCACTTTTTCATTTTGACCACTTGTAAGTTGCATGGATGCTCTTTCATGTATTCTTTGTTAATTAAGATTGCTAACTCTCCACATGTTAATCCATATAGGTAAGGTATTTTAAATTGACTAACAAAAGATATAAACCCATCTTCGACAGGACAGCCTTCTACTTTGTTTCCTCCAAGAGGATTAGGACGGTCTAACACAATGAACTCTTTTCCATTTTCAGCAGCAGCCTCCATTGCTACACCCATTGTGCTAATGTAGGTAAACGACCTACAACCTATATCTTGTATATCGTAAACAAGTACATCAATATCTTTTAGCATCTCTGGTGTAGGCTTTCTAGTAGCTCCGTAAAGAGAAAAAACAGGTAGTCCTGTATTTGCATCTGTCGAACTCTCTACTTTATCACCTGCGTGTATGTCTCCTCTTACACCATGTTCGGGCCCATATAGAGCTACTAAATTTACATTAGGAGCACTATGTAAAATATCTATTGTAGATGTTAATGTATTATCAACTCCTGTAGGGTTGGTTATTAACCCGACACGTTTCCCCTCCAGAATTTTGAAGTTTTGTTCTTTCAGAACCTCTATACCTGTTTTAATTGTAATTTTTTTAGCTGCTGATGCTTGTATCGATACAAGTACAACTAGTACTAATGCTATATATTTAAATGTTTTCATTTTGTAAAGTTTATTTTTTTCCAAATGCAGGATTTATTTTATTCTTAACCAATATTGAAGCTACTATACCAGGGATAGTACATATACAAACCCAAATAAAGAAGTTAGTATATCCAATCATCTCTTGAATCCAACCAGCAACCATACCTGGAAGCATCATTCCTAAAGCCATAAAGCCCGTAGCGATAGCATAATGAGCTGTTTTATGCTCTCCATCTGCTATGTATATGAGGTATAACATGTATGCTGTAAATCCAAATCCGTAGCCCAACTGTTCAATAGCAACGGCCGATGCAATCAAAATAGAGTTAGAAGGCATTGCTGATGCTAGCCATACGTATAAAATATCTGGAAGGTTAATTGCAATTGCCATAGGTATTATCCATTTTTTAAATCCATCTCTAGAGATTAAAACTCCGCCTATAATACCACCAGCTAGTAGTGCAATAACACCAATAGTTCCATAAATAATTCCTACAACTTCTGTATCTAGATTTAGTCCACCTTTATTGGCAGGGTCAAGTAAAAAAGGAGATGCTATCTTTGCTAACTGTGATTCTCCTAGCCTGTAAGTTAGAATAAAGAAAAACATTAATCCTAAGTCTTTCTTTTTGAAAAATGTAACAAAGGTCTTTAAAAAACTCTCAAACAGTTCTTTTGCATTAGTGTCTTTTTGAGGCTTATCCGAATTAGGGTGGGGGACAACCCATTTATGGTATAGCATTAGTCCTAAGAATATACCAGCTAATAGGTAAAAGGTGATACTCCAAGCTAGTGTTATATTACCTTTCGTATTTGGTATAATTACTCCCTTCTCCATTAGTCCTGCAAACATAACAAGTACACCCTGCCCAAATATTGTTGCTAGTCTGTATGCTGTATTTCTTATCCCTACAAAAAGAGACTGTTCTCCAGTAGTTAGTCCGAGCATATAAAACCCATCAGCAGCTATATCGTGTGTTGCAGAAGCAAAAGCGAGTAACCAGAAAAAAGCTAAGGTTAGTTGTATATAGTAGCTAGTTGGTATGAAAAAAGCCACTCCTGCAAAGCCTGCCGCAATAAGTCCTTGCATTGCAATAACCCATGCTCGCTTTGTCTTTATTAAGTCCACAAAAGGGCTCCATATTGGTTTTATTACCCATGGTAAGTATAGCCAAGATGTATATAATGCTATATCTGTATTATTTAAGCCTAGTCGTTTGTACATTATTACTGCTATAGTCATAACAGCTACATATGGCAATCCTTGTGCAAAATAGAGCGTGGGTATCCATGTCCAAGGTGAGAATTTTTTATTTATGTTACTCATAGTATTTTTTCAATTTAATAGTTCTTTTCTAGTGTAGCTCCAATGTAGTAGTGCTTTAAAATAGCCTCATAATTATAGCCCTGCTCTCCCATTACGGCTGCTCCAATTTGGCATAAACCTACACCATGCCCCCAACCAGCACCTATTAGTGTAAAGTTCTGAGGTATGCCGTTAATAACCTCCCCTTTTTTTATAATAAAAGCAGAGCTATAAAGGTGCGACTTAGATAAAATCCGTCTAATTTCAAGCTCTTTGCCAATGGTTAATGTTTTAAGGCTTCCTACAATTTGAAGTTTTATAAGTCGTCCAGATGGTCCTCTTTTTATAGGTTTAAGATCTATTATGTCTCCAAATTCAAACCCAGACTTACTGTTTAAAAGTTGTTTAATCTCTTTCTGTGTATAGGTAACTTCCCATCTGTAAAAGTTGGTCGTTTCCTGATCATAGTTATTTAGTACTTGACTTAAAATTTTCTTGTCTGTGGTGTTGCAAAATGCATCGGGAGATGTTGAAATCCATTGGACTGCATTCTCTTCATTTTTAAGATCGGGCAAGTCTTCACTAAAAGCATCTAAGTGACGTTTAAGGTATGGATGAGGCTCCTCACCCCAGCATGAGCTGAACTCCTCAAAAACTCCACCACAACATTTAGAGAACCTGGTGTCACATATTTTTCCATTATAGGTAAGTATAAGCCCATCTGTCTCTTTAACAGCTTGTTCTACAATCTTTGTTGAGGCTCTTGTTATACCTTGATACCTTTGACAGTGGTCATCAGCACAAACATCAAAGTCTGTATGATCTTCTCTGTCATACCAAATTATATGCTCACCTTCCGAGTTTTGCTCTGTACTTGAGTATGCAATTCCTGATTCTTTTATAAGTGTGTTCTTTTTTATCTGTGCAATTAACCAGCTTCTAGATATAACAGCATGTGCCTTCAGTAACTCTAAAGATGCTGTAGCACTCATCTCGGATGATATTACACTAACAAGATACTCCTCGATTGGAAGAATATTGATTGCTCTAACTTTTCCATTTTCAGGAATTAAGCGAAGACATCCTCTAAACTGCTGATGTTCTTTTCTTTCCCAGTGAAAATCTATACCAATAGTTACATCTTTTAATTCGAAGAAAGCAGTATCTGCATCTATCGGTATAAATAGAAGTTCATCGTATAGAATGTTATTCCATTCGAGTTTATTATTTATAAATGAGACTTTACAATCATTACTTACTTCTGTACTTTGTAGTAAGTAAGGCTTATGTAGTGTGAATTTTATAGTGGGTTCAGCCATAATTCCTACACTAACTTGTGGAGTTCGTATCATTGATTTAATTTAAGACGTTCAACAATGTTTATAACTTCTTCTTTAGAAAGAGACACCTCTAATAATATTTCTTCAATTTTATCTCCAGATATCTTGTTGAAGTCCTCCTCTATTGGGGTTATAAATACTCCTCCTAAATCGACGGATGCAGGGCTTGAAAGTAGCTTTTTATCTCCTGTTTCAAAATAGCAAGAAGGTCTATGCTTTTTACGTAAGAAAACAATTAAATGCCATTCTCCTTTTGTGTACCAAGCCAATAGGTTTAGCATTGGCTCTATATCTTCGGGAGTGTGTGGTATGCTTTTGTAGAGCTTTTCAAAAGTTCTTGTTAATGCATCCTTGTCGCAGCTCCTGATATGAAGTGCATTTCTTGGGGCATCTTTTAGCAAAGATAACTGGACGTTGTGTGTAGAAATTAAATTAATAGCTTCAATTCTATCTATGTCGCGTTCAAGGTTGAGAAAGCCTTTATTTCCTCCTTGGAAGTGCATATGATCTGGAGCTGAAGCACCACATTTCGGTCCGTTGTAAAAAATAACATAATCATCTAAGGCTTTTGCTAGGTCTAGCATGTCACTCATCCTATTTTCTATTTTCTGTATGACGTGAGATTTGTCAGGTATTGTAAGGTGCTTTTTGAAAATAGGAAAAGGATTGAGCAAAATAGTATATCTACCAAAATCAATTCCTTTTTGTTCACTAGGTCTGTTCTCTTCGCACAAAAAGCATTTGCGCTCTTGTATTGATTTTGTATCCACTTTTGCCGAAGAAGATGTAATCCTAGCAGGGTTGAATTGTACTCCATACTTGATACCTGCTACCTCTAGTGATTTAGTTTTCACTAGAGATAGAGATTTAAAGTTATTAGAAGCCAATTCCCAATTAAGAAGTTGCTCTTTAAAGAGATTTTCTAAATCGTTTTTAATCATTTCTTCTTGTTTAAATTAATTCTAGCTTCCAATTCCCAAGTGCGAATTTTATCTTTATAGATGTTGTGATTATTCATTTTTACAATGTCTAACGATGCATCAGAGTTATCTTCCCATCTTCTGCATAGATAGACAACATCATAAACTCTGCCAATTTGATAATTTCTTGAGAAGTTTAATCCTAGGGCATAGTCTTCTCCATAACTTGTATTTGGTACTTTTACTTCTCGAAGTATTGGTGTATAAAAAGCCCTTGGAGCTCCTAGCCCATTAATACGTAGTGCATTATTTCTACCATTATCAGGTGTCCACTCTTTATGATCTATTATACCTGGAGCAATCATATTCATATTAAAATCTGTCATCATATAGGTTCCAACTACCATAGCGCAGTTTTGCTCATAAAAAGCATTTACCATAGTTTGTAATGTGTTTTCATCTTTATAGACATCATCACTATCAAGTTGAATAGAGAATTTACCGCATTTTTCGTGATGGACACCTGCATTCCAACAGCCTCCAATTCCTAAGTCATTTCTTTCAGGAATAACATGTATTAGCCTATCGTCATTAAAAGACTTTATAGCTTCAGTAGTACCATCAGTTGAATGATTGTCAATAACTATAAGGTTAAATTTGAAGTTTGTTTTTTGAATTAAAACAGAGCTTATAGCATCTTTAATAGTTTTTATTCTATTACGAACTGGTATAATAACGGACGCTTCGAACTCAAAGCTGTTTTCGTTAAACTCAATTTTTTTAAAATTAGGTTTAAGATATCCTCCTATTTCTTTTAGGTGTTCGGTACAAGCTTGTTCCATCTCTATTTGAGCCGCTCTATTTCTAGGGTCTACATAGTCAAATATTTTCTCTCCGCTTTTTCTGGTATCTTTTTCTACTTCAGCATATAAATACTCATTGATGTGTACTAAACTCGTGTTTTGGCTTAGTTTTAATCTCAAATCGTACAATCCTGCAACACTGTAATTGTTACTCATACGGTTTGTTGCATCTTTAAAAGCTTTAGCATTGAAAAGTAGTAGTGACCCAAAATTAAAGTCATCTCTTAAACTCCCTTTTTGATAGTCAATAACTGGGGTGCTTTTACGCTCCTTTCCTATAATTTGATAATGGTCTGAATAGACCATTCCAGCTTGTGTATCTTGTGCTAGTTTTACTAATCGTTCTAATGCAAAGTACCCTAGTTCTAAGGTTGAATATTTAGAATAATATAGAATAAAATCACAGTCAGAGTGCTTTTCAATAACTTTGATAGTTTCGGTAGATGATAGAGTAGGGACATGTAAAAGTGGTAGATTATTAAATGTTTTAGCACTTTTATCCGTTGTAAGTAAGAAAATGTTGATATGCGATTCGTTACTTTCTAAATTCTTGATTGTATCTTTTACTTGGCTCTCCTCAAGATATGGGATAAAGCAATTAATTCTTGTTTTCATATTTGTATGTTTTTATAGTTTCTTTTTATTTCCATTCTAGTAATCCTAATTCTCCACCTGTAGCTGTAAAGAGTACTCTTTTATTAGATAATGGTACTAATGTGCTAATAAGTGAGTTACCTACTTTATGCTTCCAAATAACTTTTCCTGTTAGTGCATCTAAAGCAAACATTAATCCATTCTTTGTACTTCCATACATTACTCCATCTTTTTCAACTTGCATTGATGGGGCATGTTCATAACCAAAACCAACATCCGTAGCCCATATTTGTTGAGGCTTATCTAGTTCTGCAGAGTAACATACAATGCTGTCGTTCATGGTTTTACTGTATATCCGTTTGTGGTCTTCTGATAGGCCTATAGTTTCTCGTACCATAGATTGGCTAGTTCTCCAAATAGTTTCACCTGTTTGTAAATCTATTGCCGTCATAGCTCGTTTTGGATCAGTAATAAATACTTTATTATGTGCACTGACAGGCCAAACAGCAGCTGGAGAAAAGTGCATTCCTTTAATATCTCCATTCCACAGCCACTCTTCTTTTCCGGTCATTGCGTTTAGTGCATATAGTGTATTATCCCATGCTCCAAAAATAACTTTGTTATCTATGATAAGTGGTTTTGTTTCTATATAATCTTTTACTTTGGTATAAGCCCAGATTATTTTTCCTGTTTTTATATCTATTGCTCTAAAAATGCCATCACTAGCACCTATGTAGGCTATTTTTTTTGATATAGTAACTGCACCTAATACTGCAGCTTCAGCTTTAATAGACCATAGTAGTTTGCCATTTTTGGTGTTTAAACCATAAATATGTTCATCTGCCGATCCGAAGACAACAACTCCGTCTTGAGCGTCAGGAGTACCTACAATTCTATGTCCTACTTTGTAACTCCATACTTCTTTCCCACTTTTAACTTTATAAGCTGTAAGGTAACCCATATCATCACCTACAAAGACTAGGTCTTTATAAGTAGCAGGAGAGCTGTAGATGCCAACACCTGTTTGATGAATCCATCTCTTTGATACATTGGTATACTCTTGGTTTACAGAAAAACTAGGGTATTTATTAGGATCTCCTTTTAAAGAGTATTGTTTTTTAGAACGATCTACTGTAGCCCATTTCCTTGGATTCTTATTAATAAGCTTCTCATAGACATTTATCTCTTTTTCTTTAACCTCTATGATGGTATAACCAACACTGTTTTCCTTTCCTCTTAGTGTTGAACGGCTTATTATACCAGGAATTCCATCATAGTCAAACAATCTATTACTATGATAATGACCTCCTAAAAAAGAGATGATATTATATGGTCTTACGGCATCTGTAACGTCATACCAGTTATCTACATCTCCATCTTTTAGTGGGTAATGTGTTACTAAAAAGGTTGGTTGATCAGGGTTCTTAGAAAGCTCTTCTTTTAACCAAGTAATATCTTGTGGCACTACATGTCCATCGGCCATTCTCATAAGAGGACCTGTATTAAATCCAAGAAAGCGTATGCCATTGTGTTCAAACTGAATTCTTTCACTTCCAAAAATCTTACTAAAATCAGTCATTCCAGATTCAGTCCATTTTGTTTCATGATTGCCAGGAATTGCATAATAAGTTTTATTTAGTTTATTAAGTATGGCTTTAGCTTGGCTTAAAGATTTGTAGTCTCCCTCTTCAGAAATATCTCCAGATATTACTACAAAATCTAAAGAGTTAGATTCGTTAATCTCTTTAATGACTTTATTTAAATCTTCTGCTGGTGCTGGGTTTCTATGCGAAATATGTGTGTCTGACAAAAGAGCAAAAGTAAACTCCTGTCCACATAACGATCCGCAGTAGAGTATTATACTCAATAAAATTATTAATTTCTTTTTCATGTTTTTCAATGTTAGTTTAGTTCGATTCTTTTGTAAGGAACGTCAATATTTTCTTCATCAGACTATCTCTAGACTTGCTTGTCTTAATAGCTTCAAAAGGAATTCCCATGATGTAGGTTTTATAGTTATCGGCTTTGTAAGCAACAGCAGCGCTTAGGTTGTTTTCTGTATATCGCATGGTGGTATATCCTTTTGCATTTGCAGGTTCTATAGCATCTGGCGACTCTACTATGTACGATTCATTATTAAGGGTATTATAGTACTGGTATTTTGAGTTCGCTTTTCCAATAGGTGAGTTGACTTCTTTAACTCCCCCCATAACTGCGGCTTGATTAACCCTCCATTTATATCCTAGGATGTTTGTTGCAAAATCTATATCTTCTTCTTGTTTATTAACTAGTGGGTTATCCCAAATATCTGTTGCAATGTAAGCTCCAGAAGCCAATATAGAGCCTCCATTATTGCAGTATTCTGAAATTACTTGCTGCATTTTTTTTGAGAATGTTTTATAAGTTATTTGGTTCATACTTATTGGCCCAAACTTAGTCTGTTTTTCTTTTCCAAGAATAAGGTCAATAACATCATACTTACTAGTATTTAACAAGCCTTTTTCTAGAGCTTGTTTACTAGTCGATGTAAATGAAAAACCAGCATTAAGAATAGCTTCTCCATGAAGAGTTGTGTAGTCAAAAGTATTTCCTGCTATAACTTGCGTTTCAAAGTTTCCATAGCTATCTCCAAATCCTGAAGCATCGTCGTCCATCCAAGGTACTGTCCTTCTAAACTCTTTCATTTTTCCGATATAGCTAATGTCTGAAATATAGGGCACTCCATGATCAGATTCATCTAGAAAGCCAGCAATAGAGTCAGGCTGTGCATCGAAGTCGTCAGGTGCACTTACTCTTGTAAACCCGTTGACAATTAAAATTTTTCCTTTACTGTGGATAGACTCTCCAATAGCTAGAGTCTCGGAAGGAAAACTCTCCCCTCCATCATTAATGGCTGTTACCTTAAAGCTACATACAACGCCCTTCGGTATTGTAACCTCGTATTGGTTCTTTTTAATTAGCTTACCTTGATCAAAGGCTTGATTACCTATTTTAGAATATACAATATAGGCTGTAGGTATGGCTGAGGCTTCTAGCGTATCTGGAGTAGCTTCCCATGTAAGAATAGCTTTACCCTCTTGGCTTCCTATATTAAAGCTATTTATTGGTAGCGGTTGTATTGTATATTCAGTGTTATACTGTGAACTAAGGTATCTTAGTATTCCTTTATAGATAGCCCTACTAACCGTAAATCTAAATCTAGGATCTAAACCATATTGCATATCTGCGAAATTCTGATGAGACAATAGCTCCAGTAACATCGTTGGTACTTTAGGTATGGCCGCTTCACTATAGGCTTTGTCCCACATTCCTCTTCTAGTCCATTGAGGGTTATATAGGGCTCTAATGTCATCTACAATTTGTGTTTGAATTAAGTCTGTTAAATCACGACTAAGTTCTTTGGATGCTCCATTAGCTAATTTACCTTCGTGCGATTTTGTATAGTAGATGCCTAATGTACCTATTATTGAGTCGTTAAACGTTGTGCCTGCATCTGAGTGGAATGCAAAGGCTAAGTCGATAGGGATATTGAGACCTTCTTCGTTTGGGTTAGCTGATGAACCACCAGCTATGTAGTTAACCCACATACCGCGCGATCTATAATCATCTGTGTAGTCATTTAAACCCTGACTTGGAGAGTAGATGCTGTCAGGTATTCCTGCCCACTGCATCCAATATCTAGCAGCTTCAGTAAAGCGTGGGTAAGTGCTTATTTGGTACTCTGAAAAAGAGGTATCTTGTTCTGACACTACTTGGTTTAGTGATTCGGAGCTTTTTGAGTTGTTCATAACTCCATTTTCAGACACTTTCCTAGCTATGTTTCCATACCCACCACCTATTTTTATGGCATCAGCAGTAAGTATCTCTCCTTTTTTATTAGAAATATTGGATAGTATAACTTTATTTTGATTAGATATCCCTTTATTAAATTCGAAATGACCTAAGTAAATCCATGTACTTCCTCCCATTTTTTGATTTACATGAAACTCGGTACTTCCACCCTTGTGGAAAACGGTATAACGCGCATTTGAGGTGCTTTTTGGGAGTGATTTATATGATACATATACAGCATACTTTCCATCTTTAGGAATGTTGGGAGTCCATTGTATTGTACTTTCTTCCCCACGTTTAACAGTCTCTATTTCTCTATAAGTTCCATCCTTAAAAGGGTTCTCATAGTCTGTATAGAACTCTTTTTTATGGGCAAAACCTGTAAGTTCTCCTGTGCTCCAGTCTTTATCCCCATTAGTTTCTGTATATAATGAAGAGTTTTTTGTATCGTTATCTATAATAATTTCATGGATTTGAGTGTCTCTTTCTCTTGGTAGTATTAAAGTTGCTCCTGCACTCTCAAGCATGGGTACAAGAAAAGGAAGGACATAGCTTTGTGTGTATAAATCCTCTACCGTTTGGAAGATACGAGCACGTTGCCATTCCCATCTATCTAGTTTTGGCTCAAAATAGTACCCATGACTTTGCCAAAGTGCTATGTATTTGTTCTTTAGTCCTTTGTTAGCTTCAAATAGGAGTGATTTATTCAGGACTAATGGAGCACTTACTATATTAGTAAAAGCTAAATCTCGATTTCTTTTTTTACGATAAATATTGGGTATTAAGTTCTCAATATTTTCGCCAGAAGCATAAATAGCTATTTGCTTACTAGAATATCCCTGTTTTGAGAGGAAGGACTTAACCAGCTTGTTAAAGTTATTAACTGAGTTAGGCCTAAATGGATAATATGCCAGATTGTAGTTACAATAAATTTCTGCAACATCTTCTTTATAGGCAATGCTATCTACTTTGATAGGGCCAACAGATATCTCTTTTTTAACCTCTTTGTCAATAAGTGCACTAAGCTCCTTTTTATCTATATTGTTTTGGCCAACTATAGATAGTGATAAAAAGCTAACAGCGATAAGTGACGTAATTTTCTTTGTGAGTTTCATGGCAATGATAATTTAAGCTTTCCTAATTAATAGGGTTAATCCAAGTATTGTAAATAAGGCATTTAGTATGAGTAGTTCATAACTAAATGAGTAGCCATTAAACCAAACCTCGGAATTTTGGTCTATTATAAAACATAAAATTGGTGCTGTTATTGCTACTAGAGGTATGTACTTGTCTTTTACTTGTTTTTTAGTAAATATTCCAAAGGCAAATAGGCCTAGTATTGGACCATAAGTATAACTCGTTAAGATGTATACTGCGTCAATAACACTAGTGTTATTGAGTAATTCAATTACAATGATTACTAGTATCATGACTAATGCCATACCTATATGTACTTTTTTTCTAGTTTCATCTTGTTGTACAGAGGACATCTTACTTTTGGATTGAAGTATATCTACCGTAAAAGAGGTCGTTAGTGCGGTTAAGGCTGATCCTGCAGCAGAGTAGGCCGCTGAAATTAATCCTATAATGAATAATATTCCTACTATTAATGGAAAATAGCCCCCAGTTGCAATTAAAGGGAACAATTGGTCGCTAGATTCTGGTAATGCTATATTCATTTTTGCAGCATAGATGTAGAGTAAAACACCTAACATTAAAAACATAGCAATGATGAAAAACTGAGATATTCCACTTGTAATCATATTCTTTTGAGAATCTTTGTGGTTTTTGCAGCTCAAGTTTCTTTGCATCATATCTTGGTCAAGTCCTGTGGTAGCAATCATAGTGAAAATACCTGCTAAGAACTGTTTGAAAAAGAAACGTTTATCATTGATATCTTCAAAAAAGAAAGCTTTTGATAGGTCTGATTCTTTAATAGTATTAATCATACTAGTAAAGTTTAATTGTAGATCTTTCGCTATAAAAACAATGGTTAATACTACAGATATTATTAGACAAAGAGTTTTGAAAGCATCAGTCCAAATTAACGTTTTAACACCACCTTTATAGGTATATAGCCAAACTAATAGAACGGTAATAAATGCATTTAGAATAAATGGAAGCTTAAGAGGATCAAATACTAAAAGTTGAAGTGTAATGCATACGAGAAATAACCTAACAGATGCACCTAACATTTTAGAGATAAAAAAGAACCATGCTCCTGTTTTATAAGAAGCAATTCCAAATCTATTTTCTAAGTATTCGTAAATAGATACTAGATTCATCTTATAAAAAAGGGGTATTAGTACAAATGCTATAATAATTTGCCCGACTACAAAACCTAAGACCATTTGTAGATAGGCAAAATTACTAGCTCCGACCATACCAGGAACAGATACAAATGTTACTCCAGAAATACTAGAACCAATCATGGCTATGGCAACCAGAAACCATGGGGATTTTCTATTACCTATAAAAAAACCATTGCTGTCTGTATTTCTACTTGTTAGAAATGAAATGCCGAATAATACTATAAAGTATATCGCTACAGTAAGTATGACTACAAATGGACTCATATGTGTGTTTTTCTATTATTCTATAAAATTATTCTTCGTAAAGCAGATAAGGTTTGCGTTGCTTTTGGAACTTCTCTACATCAGGTTTCCAGATGGCTTGAATTTCGCAGGCAGATTTATTTGCAATAATCATCTCTTGTACATAATCAACTCCTATAAGCTTAACAAAGAAAGGAGTAAAAAAATCTTTTCCTATATTCATGGTGTGGTATGCATCTATAATGTAAGCTAAGTCTAGCTTAATATAGGGTAGATTGTCCTCCTTTATAGTTGTTAAATCTACTCCGTAACACACCTTGTTTAGTAGAGGAGGATTTTTAGCTCCTGGTACACTCTTCGGGGTAAATGTAAAACTATATTTGGATGACATATCAGGGTGACCATAAACTTGAAATGGCTTATTAGTACCTCTTCCTAAACTAATAGGGGTTCCTTCAAATAAACATATCGCAGGATAAAGATATATAGACCTCATATTAGGTAGGTTAGGAGATGGTGCTATCGGAACTTGATACAATGTCTTATGAGTGTAATTTTTACATGTAACTATCTCTAATGTGCACTTCTTTTTATTAGGTAGCCAGCCCTCTCCATTAACCATTTGAGCTAATTCTGCTAGAGTCATTCCATGTACAACTGGAATGGGTAAATAACCTACTCCCGACTTATGTTTCATGTCTAAAATAGGCCCATCTACATAGTGCCCATTTGGATTTGGTCTATCAAGAATTAACATGGTTTTATTGTAGTCTGCACACGCATCCATTAAACGAACCATTGTAATGTAGTAGGTGTAAAACCTTAGTCCTACATCTTGTATATCTACTATTAATATATCAAACTCTTCCATTGATTTTTTGCTAGGTTTTTTATCCTTACCATCATATAATGATAAAATAGGAGTCCCTGTTTTTGGGTCTTTGGAAGATTTTACTAGTTCACCTGCATCTGCAGAACCTCTAAATCCATGCTCTGGTGAGAATATGGCTGTGACATTTACTTTTTCTCTTATTAGAAGGTCTAGCAAGTGTTCTTCTCCAACTATTCCTGTGTGATTAGAATAAATTGCAACTTTTTTCCCTTCTAGGAGTGGGAGGTATTCAGCTAATCGTTGAGCACCTACAATGACTTGATTCTCATTATTTGTATGTGAAAATATAGAGGTTGTTACTAATAAAGATATTATTATTAGCATAGTCTTTTTCATAAGATCGGATTTATAGTTATACTTAAAACAAATATAACTTATATTTTAATATTAGAAACATCTGTTTTGGTTTATTTAGAATTGTAAACTAATATTTAATATTTTAACATGGATAGAAGAATCACTTGTAGTATTATTATTAATAAATGAAGGTGTTAATTTCCTTTTATATTTTTAGCTTGATATTTATTTTACCTAAAAGTTTAGTGGTGTAAATACATACAATAGAAAAGCATACACATTTTAATATACCAATAGGTGCCGATGTTAATACTTTTGAAAAAGTAAGTTCGGTAAGTTGGATAAGAGCGTAGAAAAAAGATGGTAGCAGATAGCACGTTAGTGTAGCAATACCTGCTGGTTTAAGGATATTAAACCAGTGTCCTTTTTGTTTGATATCTACAATCCAATATATTATTAAATATGTTAACATTGATATGCCAAGACAATAAAATAACCATGGAGCCGTTTCTCTTAATTTAGATATATCCCACCATTGGTTAGAAATGAATCCAAGTAATAAAAATATAATAGAACTTGATAGTATTATATTAAATTTCTTTTTAAGCGAAATGGAGTTGTAGCTTTTTGAAGTGAAAAGTAGGCTACACATCATACCGACCATAGTAAATGAATGGAAACACCCATTGCTTAAAATAACTCCATTAAAATAGTTAAGTTTATTAGCAGTGCTTAATATACACAAGGATATAAAAAAGACTGTAATGTAGATTAAGTATTTGTGTTTTTTATTAAAGTATATATATAGTATAGCGCAGCAGAGGTATGTCCATCCTATTAATCCTAAGATTCCCCACCACTTAACACTAATAGGGCTATTTGAAAATTGATTGTAGGTGTATGTTAAATATATAAGTGTACAAACTCCAATTACTTTAAGGATAGTATATGTTGTTCTCTTTTCTTTCTTACTGTTATTATAGTCATTCCAAATTAGGAAAAAAGCAACTAGTGTTATGATTGAAAATACAGGGGCACTAATGTATGATAAGTCTGAAAGATTACTGCCACTATTCACTGAAAATACGCCCATAATAATTAACGCTAATGATCTTCTAACAATATGAATAATGACATTTAACTTAGAGTCTCCACGTTTTAACCGACTATTTATAGCTAATGGTATGGACATTCCTAGAATAAATAGAAATGTAGGGAAGACTAAATCACTTAATCCAAGAAAGTTTTCTTCTATAGTAGCGTGCCCCATCCAATGAGGCACGCCTTTAATACTTGGTAAGTCATTTACGAAGATCATAAGGAATACTGTAATAGCTCTAAAAATATCTATTGATTCTATTCGCTTCATATTCTTTGTATTGATGTATTATGCTAGAATTTAGTGAATTTATAATTCCGATTTTGGAGCTCTTCTATAATTTCATCTAAGCGTAAATAGAGTTTGTCTGTTCTAGTCTCTTCAGTTCCAGGGTGAATCAAAATAATGGCTCCGTTAAGTCCTTTGAGACTTTCGAAATCATATAGTTGATTTATAATTTCTTGAGAAGACAAGTAATTACTCATTTCTGGGGTAGTATAATCGGCAGCTGTTCGTAATCCATTAGTGAAATTAACAGGAGTCCATCCGTATGATTTAATATCTTGTATGTTTTGACTATTATACCATTCGTATGGAGGTAGATAATATTGTGCTTTTTTCTTATCTACTTTCCATTTTTCTAGGGCTATTCTATTTCCATCTAAATCTGCTATTAGGCTATCTTTACTTACAAGAGAGGTTCTATCTTCCCAATTAGCGTATAATATATGTTTGTCGGAATGTCCTCCTATATAGTGGCTCTCTTTGATGATTTGTTTTATAAATGGCTTTAATTTAGTGTTGTTAAGTGCATTTCCTGTTAGGAAAAAAGAAGCTTTAATATGCTTTCTTTTTAAGACATTTAAGATGTGTTTTAATCCCTCAAAATTACTATCTATCGAAAATATTAATCTGATTTCATTTGAATCCATATTTTTGCGTGTTATGGCTCCATGAGAATCTAAATAGTCTTTTGTCTTATTTTTTTTACCTATTTTTTCTAGTGTTGAAAGGTAAAAACTAAGACTAGCCGTTCCATCCATAGTTGGCTCGTTTGAAGAGTAGTCTCCCGGATCATTGTGATATGTAGCTATACCATTTTGGAACGGTGCTAATTTGTCTTCATACATTAAATTTACTCCTCTTAGTGTAGAGAAAATATTTTTATAGATTGGTCCATCTACTAAACCTCCTTTATTTTGGTCGCCTTGTAATATATAGTATGATGAATGTACTCTATTTGCATTGTTTTCATTTTCAGGTAATCCAGATATCATTGATGTTCCCCATGGATTACAACCAAACAACCAGTCTCTAAGTGAAGCTTCCATCTCTAAGAAAGTTTTATCTTTTGAAACTTGATAGTATAACTGAGCTTGAGTAATTGCTGCTACTGTTAAGTTATTTGAACACCAAATGAATGGAATACCATTTAAAAAAGGGTCATCAGATTCCTTAGCTCTTTTTAAAATAGCTTCTAGTCCTTTTTTCATATAATTAGTGTATTGAGTACTGACCTCAGGGTTTGAAGATGCTGCTAAATAATAGTGACCTAAGTTTACAAAAGGGTAGAATTGGTAGTGTCTAGCCCGTCCTAACTCCATCCATGGTGTTATTTCTTCTAGCTGTCCCCAATAATTTGCCTCATTAAGCCAATCTGTTTTTTTTGTAATTTCATACTTGGTAGCAGCTGCTAGTTCCATATCATCAACCCAATTATCCTCTTCATAAAAATAGGGCGATACTGTACAAGCAGTTTGATTATTACCAGGTTTGGCTTTAGACCAGTTGTAAGCTTCTCTTGCTTTCTTATGCATTATACTAGCTTTGTGTGGGTCAATGTCTTTCAATATATTCGCTGCTAAATAGAAAGCAGAAGCAAATTTGGCAGCAGTAGAGGAGACCCCTGTAGATCTGTTCTTATTGTTTTCTATTAATCCTTGAGGTTTACCTGTAACAGGAAATACAGGGCGTCCAGTACCTTTACCCCATCCGTAATCCACACTATCATTTGTTGGTAGTCTAAAGCCAGAGTGATCTCTGTCATCAGCTATTTGGTTATAAATAACAGCCGAGTCAGGGTTCATTTTTAGCATCCAGTCTAATCCCCAAATAGCTTCATCAAGAATGTCTGGTATGCCATTAGGATTTGCTCTTCCAAGATTGTCAAAATTGTCTTTAAAAATTGTTTTGTCTGGAGTTTGCTGCCATGCAAAAAGCATTTGGAAAACAGCGTTAACAGAGGTTGTTGAGTATTGAAGATAGTCTGTTGCATCATGCCAGCCCCCTGTTACATCTATCTTTTTCCCTTCATTTTTTGCATCATCTACAATGTATCCATCGTGTTGGTGGCACTCTGCATTTAAGTAAGGATTATAACCACATCGTTGCTGGCGCATATAATTAAGGATATGGTCTGCTGCACCATTGTATATATCAGTATTTATACTAAACACAGGTGATTTTACGCCTTGGTATTCAATGTAATAGCTTCCTTCTCTTTCTAGTTTTGAAAAGTCTAGACGGGCAGATGACTTCATACCCCATCTTTTCGCATTTGTGCTTTTAGCTTTATCTGTCAATACAACTTCATTAGTTAAACTATTAATAACAGAGAAGTTTGAATTCAATCCTTCAACTTGTGATATATATACAGCTACTTTATTAAGTTGGGGCAGATAACCTAATTGGTTAATTCTTATCCAAGACTGTGCAGATATTTGCAAGCAGCTACAGATAAGTAGGATTAATATGATGTTAATTTTTTTCATGTAAAATGTCTTGTTTATATGTATATCTTAAATTGTAAAAGTGCCATTTAAACCCTTCTTAGTCGGCTTAAATGGCACTTTATATACTATATCTTATTTCTAACTAAAGCTTGGTTTAGTTAGAAATAAGAGCTTAAATGTATAATACTACCATCCTTCAGTTTGTGATAATTTAAACCCTTTATCAGCATACTGATCTATTTGAGCTTTACCAACAGGTGATAGGTAAGATCTATCAGAGAATGGATCTCTTGGAGAAGCTTTCGTTGGTATGTAGAAGCCAACCATTTTGTCGCTATTTGTACCATCGAATGTAATAATTTCTCCATCCTTGTTCATAATTTGTACAGGTTTAGGCTTGTTTTCTTTATCAACAAGTATTTCAGGAAGTTCTTCAGGAATGTTAATCCATAAACCTAGCATAGTATCAGGGTTTTTGTTGTTATCCATATAATTAAGTTTCTTCCAGCGTTTGATATCTAAAAGCCTAGAGTATTCGTATACAAACTCCATTCTTCTTTCACGTCTTATTTCCCAGATTAGAGGGCTAACATCAGGATCTCTTTCTGTGTCAAAGGTTTCATTTATATCTGCTAATTTCATTGGAGCAGTTTGCTTAACACCTTTGGCTATAGCTTCTGAATCTAGAGGTCTATTTCTGATAAGATTAATAGAGTTATCTATGTCAGATTGTGTTACAGCTAGTTCTCCAAGAGTAGCTAGTTCGGCTTTAATCTCAAT
>JASLCG010000157.1 GCA_030151885.1 Bacteroides sp. | reverse complement strand
TGATTAAAGGATCGAATAGCATTAAGTTATCAACAATTATCGATTTACTTTAATTTTGAAAAATAGATAAATTAAACTACTAGCTACTAGTGCACCTAAGCTATTAGCTAGTAGGTCTAGCCATTCACCTCCTCTATGCTCTGTACAGTACTCTTGGAGCAACTCTATAATTCCACTAATAAGAATGGGCAAACAACAACCAATATACCAACCACTAGACCATTTACTTATGGCTCTATTCCTACGCCAATAATCTAGCCATATTATACTAGAGAAACCTGCATACATCAAGAAGTGTACTAATTTATCTAAATGAGGAATAGCTGGAATACTCTCTATCGATGGAGGTTTAAAAAAAGACAAGTAACAAATTATTAGAAAAACTATTAAAGAGAAAATATAATGTCTTATTTTTAGCATATACTTTATTAACTTATTTATTAATTATGCGCAGGTTTTTTTACTTCCGTAAAAGAGAAAGATTAGCTGTAATTAGCTTATTATTAATACTACTTATTCTTTTAGGTTATAAATATATTAATCCGATAATTACAACACCTACTTCAGACAGCAGTGATGAACTCTTCATTACTGCCTTACAAGAGTACAAAAAGAATACTGAAAATAAAAACAAACCTATAGAAGAAATAAAGCAGAATACTTTATCAAGCTTTAATCCTAATATAGATAGTATTGAGAGACTTATTTCGGCAGGAGTTAGTGAAAAAATCTCTCGAAATATTATAAACTACCGAAAGACAGGAGCTTCGTTCAAAATTAAAAGCGACCTGTTAAAACTATACAGCATAACAGATTCTACATATCAAATTTTAAAACCTTTTATTGATTTACCTGAATCAGTAAAAGAAAATACCAAAGCCAATACTAAATATCCAAACCCCAAAGCTAGTAAAGCCGTAAGGATTAAAAAAAGTAACAAACTTACTCCTGGAGAGCTTGTAGATTTAAACCTAGCAGACTCAACCCTCCTTGTCAAAGTTCCACAAATAGGAAAATATACAGCTCTTAAGATTCTGCGATATAAAGAACGCTTAGGAGGCTTTTACTCAACAAGTCAACTTGCTGATTTAGATTTAGAC
This sequence comes from Bacteroides sp., assembly GCA_030151885.1. Lineage (GTDB taxonomy): Bacteria > Bacteroidota > Bacteroidia > Bacteroidales > Bacteroidaceae > Bacteroides_E. Next base: position 10,922 of record JASLCG010000157.1, on the reverse strand, counting down.
ACGCTGTATTTTAAAAAGTGGTTTATAATAGAGAACTCAAATATATTAACCCGAAATATAAACGAACTAACCTTTAAGGAGTTGTTAAGGCATCCATATTTAGAATACGATCAAGTTAAAGCTATTTTTAATCTAAAAAATCAACTTGGAAGTATTGTTAGCTTTGATCAATTATCATTATTAGACGAGTTTTCGACTGATGATATTAATAGACTAAAGTATTACTTCAGTACTCAGTAACCCATCTACAAGATGAATTGTACGGTCTGTAGTTTTGGCTAGCTCTTCATCATGAGTTACTATAACAAAAGTTTGTCCCAATTTATCACGTAAATCAAAGAATAGCTTATGAAGTTCTTCTTTATTCTTTGTATCTAAACTACCAGAAGGCTCATCTGCTAAAATTACACTTGGATCATTAATAAGAGCTCTTGCTACAGCAACACGTTGTTTTTCACCTCCTGACATTTCATTTGGTTTATGATCTATTCTATCTGCTAATCCTAATAATTCTAAAGTTGATAGAGCTTTTTTATATGCTTCCTTTTTAGACTTGTGTCCTATCAAAGCAGGTATCATTACATTTTCGATTGCCGAAAACTCTGGCAGCAATTGATGAAATTGAAATATAAAACCTATCTCACTATTCCTAAAATGTGCTAGATCTTTATCTGACAATTTATTAACATATTGATTATTAATCAGAATAGAACCTTCATTCGGTCTATCTAAAGTCCCTATTATTTGTAATAAAGTAGTCTTTCCAGAACCACTAGGACCAACAATACTTACAATTTCTCCTTTTTTTATCTCTAAGTCTATACCTTTTAGAACTTCTAGAGATCCAAAACTCTTTTTAATTCCTTCGATTTTTATCATAGCCTACAAACGGGTTAAAACATACTGAGATAAATAACATCCAAACGTAGCTGGCATATAGCTTACAGTACCACAAGTAGATACTTTGTTTTTCTCATCATCTATTAGAATAATAGCTTCTTTATGCGCTTGCTCAGTACTAAATACAACTGGGAGCTTATAAGATATTCCCATTTTCTTTAATCTTTTACGAACAGCTTTACTCAAATTACAGTTTTGAGTTTTCCATATCACACCAAATTGTACCTGCGAGATATCCACTTTAGCCCCAGCTCCCATACTTGATATGATTGGAATATTACGCTTTATAGTTTCTGCTATTAAGAAACATTTCGGTGATAACGTATCAATAGCATCAATAACAAAATCATATTTGCCATTATCTAATAATTCTCCGATAGCTTCATCTTTTAAAAAAATAGGATAGCTATTTACTTGAACTGATGGGTTAATCTGCTCAAATCGTTCTTTTAGAAGTACTACCTTTTGCTGGCCTATTGTAGTTTGCAAAGCAGGTAATTGTCTATTAATATTACTTGGTTGTATGCAGTCCCCATCGACTATTGTCAACTCTCCTACGCCAGCTCTACACAACATTTCTGCGGCATAAGCTCCTACTCCACCAACTCCTACAACTAACACATGGGCTTCTCTTATTCTTCTCATCTTCTCTTCACCAAATAGAAGAGAGGTTCTTTCTTGCCAATTATTCATTAATCTTCTTAAATTTTTCTGTAAACCACTTTATCAGCTGTTGACAACTAGCTGTATTATTTCTACGTATCGGTTCTGCAAAAGTGATCATTTCTTCTGATTCACCATATTGATCTGGGTATAAAATAGCAATACTATTTTCTAAAAAATACTTAGTTAATAAATTAGGTAATTCTCCAAAAGCAGGATTATAAGAGGCACTTCCTTTTCTAGCCGTAATCAACACTAGTAAATGATCAAAATTTACAGTACCAGTCAATAATAATAAGTCATCCCAACTCTCTAGTTCACTATATAAAACTCTCAGTGTTTTATAGTTTTTATCTACATATCCTTTAATGTAGCCCAATGTTTTTTCTGTAGAAAAAAACTGTATTCTACAACCTAGTTGTGTTGTCATTCGACATAACCTTGACATCCATTTAGTAAATCCAGACTCACGTTCTGCCTTTGCTGGTACAGCAACTATTATTTTACGTAATGTATTTACTGGCATTGTAGCCTTTACAATCAAGATCTGCTTGTTTGTTCCATTCACTAAATTAGTTGCTTTCTGTCCCCAGAAGCTATCAACAACATTAGCTTTTTTATGCAAACCAATAATAACTTCGGAAGCTGCTTGCTCTTTTATAGTGTGAAGTATTCCTGATGCAATATTTATATCATATCTAATTATACTTGATACTGTAACATCAGCCGAAGCAGCAACTGATGCAGCTTTATCTAGACATTGTTGCCCTATTGACAGTCTTGAGGTAGAAGATAATTCATCATTAATGACATGAAGAGCTACAACTCCATTTTGTACTTTATCACTCTTTAATAGGATTGCTATATTAACAAGATCTTCAATTGTATTTGGATTAGCGACAGGAATCAAAATATTCTCTTCTTCTTTAATTTTAGCTCCATCTGAGTCTTCAGTATCGTCTGATTGATTAAATGCGACCATTCTTTGAGAAGCTCTTTCTGTTATTACAGAACTTATAATACATGTAAAAAGTATCATAACCACAGTGCCATTTAAAACATTATCATTCAAAAGGGGCACTCCTGGAGATAGCTCTATTTTATTACCTATCAAAACTGCAGCTAACGTGGCAGCTGCTTGAGCATTACTTAATCCAAAAATCATAGATCGCTCATCACTACGCATTTTATATATTTTTTGTGTAAACCATGCAGCCAACCATTTTGATAAGGTAGCAATAATAGTCATCACAATAGCAACCTTTAAAGCCTCCCCTCCTTTAAAAAGAGATTTAACATCAATTATCATCCCTACTCCTATTAAAAAGTAGGGTATAAATAGTGCGTTACCCACAAATTCTAACCGATTCATTAGTGGAGAGAGTCTTGGTATTAACCTATTCAAAACTAGACCAACCATAAAAGCACCTAAAATGCCTTCTAGACCTGCTATTTCTAATAAACCACCTCCAAGAAAGACTAACGACAAGACAAAAACAAACTGCATTATATTATCATCGTATTTCCTAAAGAACCAACGGGCTATACGAGGGGTTGCTAAGACAATTAAAAGAACAACGAAGCATACTTTTGCAAACATAAAGTACCAAAAATATTCACTAATGTCACCTTTGTACATTCCTGCTATCACAGCTAGTATAATTAAAGCCAACGTTACTGTTACTGCAGTACCTCCAATGGTAATGCTCACACTACGCATTCTACTTAATCCATATTTACTAACTGTTGGATATGCTATTAGAGTATGAGAAGCATACATACTCGCTAATAAAACAGCAGTAGTCAAATGAAAATTTAATAGGTATATGCCACTCACTATTCCAAGGATCATAGGCAAGGCAAATGTCAACAACCCAAATACTAAAGCTTTCACCCTATTTATCTTGAAATCTTCCATATCCATTTCTAGACCTGCCAGAAACATAATATAATAGAGACCTACTTTGCCAAAGAGCTCAAAGCTACTATCTCTATCCAAAATATTTAAGCCAAATTCACCTATTAAAACTCCGGCTAATATCATTCCTATTATATGTGGAATTCTTAATCTTCCTAACACCATAGGAGCAAAAAGTATAATAGTTAATACCAGAAAGAAAATCCATGTTGGATTAGTTATTGGCAAGTTATTTTGAATAAGTGATAAATCCATATAAGTACTATAAATATAAGACTATTGCAAAGTAAATAAAAGAACTATTCATAACCACACATTTATTACATTCTGTAAGTCATAAAATGTTAAATATTACCATTAGTTATTATAATTATAGTAATTTTGTGACATATTATTGTATAATATATAGTTTAGGTACATAATTAGAAAATTGAATAAAGGAATGAAAATTGCAATTGTTGGAGCAAGTGGAGCTGTAGGACAAGAATTCTTACGCGTACTTGAGGAAAGAAATTTCCCTATTGATGAATTAGTGTTATTTGGTTCGCACAGAAGTGCTGGTAAAAAATGCTCTTTTAAAGGGCAGGAAATTGAGATTAAGCTTCTTCAACACAATGATGATTTTAAAGGTATTGATATAGCCTTTACTTCTGCTGGAGGAAGCATTTCGACAGAATTCGCTAAGACTATTACTAAGCATGGCACTGTTATGATTGACAACTCAAGTGCTTTTAGAATGGAAGAAAATGTTCCGTTGGTTGTACCTGAAGTAAATGCTGAAGATGCAAAAAACAGACCATTAAATATTATAGCTAACCCTAACTGCACAACCATACAAATGGTAGTTGCTTTAAAGCCTATTAATGACATTTCACCAATAAAAAGGGTACATGTTTCAACTTATCAAGCAGCAAGTGGTGCTGGTGCTGCAGCAATGGATGAACTTTATCAACAATATAAAGAGGTTCTTGCTGGAGATCCTGTTACAGTTTCGAAGTTCCCACATCAGTTAGCTTTTAACCTAATACCACAAGTAGACCAGTTCACTGAAAACGGTTATACTAAAGAGGAGATGAAAATGTATAATGAGACTCAAAAGATTATGCACTCAAACGTAGCGGTTAGTGCTACATGCGTTAGAGTACCATCTTTAAGAGCACACTCTGAAAGCATTTGGGTAGAGACTATAAGACCTGTTTCTCTAGATGAAGCAAAAAAAGCTTTTAAACATGCTGATGGAATCATATTACAAGACAACGATGCCAACTTAGAGTATCCAATGCCTCTTCATATAACAGGAAAAGATCCTGTTTATGTAGGAAGGGTTAGAAAAGATCTTTCAAATCCTAATGGCCTAACATTTTGGGTGGTAGCAGATCAAATTAAAAAAGGAGCAGCTTTAAATGCTGTACAAATTGCTGAGTACCTAATTAAAGAGAACAATATTTAATCAGTGTTGGGCTTTAATTAATAAATAAGGAGGTGCTATAAGTTATAGCACCTCCTTATTTATTAATTATTAAGAACTACTATTTGTTTATTTTAACAAATAATATCTCTATCTTTGCAAGATCAATCCTGCTTAATACAAATATTTATATGATACTAATTGCTGAAAGTAGTTCTACAAGAACAGAATGGGCCGTAATAGAGGGGGACTCCATCACAAAAAAAATATTTACTGAGGGAATTAATCCTTTCTTCCAGACTCGAAGAGAAATTAGTAGGTGTGTTAGGCTAAATTTGCCTGAAGACTTTTTTAAAAGAAAGTTTGAAAGCGTATATTTTTATGGTGCTGGATGTACGACAGATGATAAGAAAGCGATCGTTGAAGCATCGTTAGTAGCACAGTTTAAGACACCAATAGAAGTTGAAAGCGACCTTCTAGCAGCGGCTAGAGGACTTTTCATACAAGAGCCAGGGATTGCATGCATCTTAGGAACAGGATCTAACTCCTGCTTTTATAATGGCAATATCATAGAGAAGAATGTAAGATCTGCAGGCTATATTCTAGGAGACGAGGGCAGTGGTTCTGCTTTAGGAAGAATGTTTTTATCGGATGCTTTAAAGGAACTTGCTCCTAAACACTTAACAGAATTATTCTACGAAACATTCAGAATAACACCAAGTACTGCAATGGATTCTGTATATAGACACCCCTTCCCAAATAGATTTTTAGCTACTATTGCTTTTTTTCTAGCAGAACATACTGATAATGATTATGTACACACTCTTTTATCAGAAAATATAAAGAATTTCTTCATCAGAAATATTAAGCAATATGACTTTCATACCTACCCAATTAGATTTATGGGTTCTACAGCAATGGTCCATGCTGAATTAATACGTAAAATAGCACACGACTATGGTGCATATGTAGATCTTATTGTTGATAGTCCCATGGATGGCCTAGCGCAGTATCATATTGATAATAAATAAATCAATTGCTAAAAATATATAAATAATTGTTACCGATACAAAAATAAAATTTATATTTGTTTCAAACACTGATATATAAAAATGTATCACTAGACTTTAAATTGTTAATATTATTAAATATATAACCTTAAATATTAATAATAGATTCAGCAGATTATTTAATAAATATCATTTTACTATGAATGAAAAACACAGAAGACGAGGTTTGATATACAGCAAATTTCTCGTTGCAGTTTGCGCTACATCCATGCTGATGTATAGCCAAACAACCAAAGCAGAGAGTAATACTACTCCTACTACTCACTACATTGACCAACAAAAGGTAACTATTAGTGGGTTAGTCATTGAAAACAGTGGAGAACCAATTATTGGAGCTAGTATCTTAGAAAAAGGTACTACAAATGGTACAATTTCGGATATAGATGGACACTTTAATTTAACAGTTTCACCAAATGCAGTATTAGTAGTAAGCTTTATTGGATTTGAAACGAAAGAAATTAAAGCTCAGTCTAAAATGAAAGTTACTCTTAAAGAAGATACTCATTTACTTGAAGAGGTTGTAGTAGTTGGTTATGGAGCTCAGAAGAAAGAAAATTTAACGGGTGCAGTAGCATCAGTAGATATTGCAAAAGCATTAGATGGACGCCCAGTTCCTGATGTAGCAAGAGGTCTTCAAGGAACAACTCCAGGCCTATCAATAACTATTCCAAGTGGAGAGATTGGCTCAGACCCAACAATAAAAATTAGAGGTCAAATTGGATCTTTACAAGGTGGATCTTCGCCTCTAATTCTTCTAGACAACGTAGAAATACCTAGTTTACAACTTATAAACCCAGACGATATTGAGTCAATATCTGTTCTTAAAGATGCCGCATCAGCATCTATTTATGGAGCTAAAGGAGCTTTTGGAGTTATATTAGTTACCTCTAAAAAAGGTGCTAAGAAAGAGAGTGTAAACGTTAGTTATAGTGGAACTTTTACTTGGCAGAATATTGCTAAGAAGATGGACATGGCTCGTTTAAATGGTCTAGAATACTCCATAGAAGCATCTGAAAGAGTAAAAGGTGCCGGAGCAGGTGTAGCTGGAGCATTTTATCAAATGACTAGCGAAGGATTAGAACATGCTAGAAACTGGGATAAAAACTACCGTGGGAAACTTGGCAAAAATGACCCTATGGTTTATGGAAGAGACTGGTATGTAGATAGTGAAAACAGAAAAATTGGTCTTAGAACATATGACCCATATGACTATATGATTAAAGAGTGGGCACCATCAATGAACCACAACCTTTCTGTTAACGGGAAAAGTAACAAAACAACTTATAATATAGGTTTAGGTTATTTAGGACAAGACGGAATTAACAAACCAGCAAGTAAAGATGACTTCAAGCGCTATAATGCTACGATAAAATTAAGTACTGAACTAAATGACTTTGTTACAATAAGAGCTGGAGCAATGTATTCTAAGCGTGAAAAAAGATATGCATATGCTACAAGTTCAACCACAGCAGATACATGGCTATACCTATACAGATGGGGAAGTAATATGCCACTAGGATATGATGATGAAAATAATTTAATAAGAAGTCCACACTCAGAAATAAAACAAGCAAACACAGCTAAAAGAGAGTGGAACTACAATAACATTAACCTAGGAGCTACATTCAATCTTATGAAAGATTGGACAGTTGACATTGACTATGCATACTCAGGTAATGACCAAATCATTGAAGAGGGTGGTACTAGATACAAAGCTCTGAATTCATGGGGTGGTGCTATTCCTAAACTTGATTCAAATGGCGAACCAATATATGTAGATGCATCTGGTGCAGTAGTTAATTCAAACACTCCTGGAGCAATGCAAGCTCAAAAACTTAGTCTAACAGAATACACTGCTCATGGTTCAAATCCTGACCACATTTATAGAAAAGTTGGTAACAGCAAAAGAAATACACTCAACATCGTAACAAATTATAGTCTTGACTTGAAAGATATTCACAAATTCAAGTTTATGGCTGGAATGAATAGAGTTACATATGACTATACTGACAACTGGTCTAGGAAGAAAGACTTAGTAGACATTAATAATCCACAATTTGATTTATCTATTGGACAACAAGAGTCTAGTGGAAATCATGCATGGGATGGCCAAATAGGATTTTTCGGCCGTGTTAACTACTCTTTACTAGGAAGATACTTATTCGAAGCTAATATTCGATATGACGGAACATCAAAATTCCCTAAAGATTTAAGATGGAGAGCATTCCCTTCTTTCTCTGCAGGTTGGATTATTTCTGAAGAAAGCTGGATGAAATGGAGCGAAAGCGTATTATCATTCCTTAAAGTCCGTGGTTCATGGGGTATAATTGGTGACCAAACTGTTTCTAACAGACTGTACACATCATTCCTACCAATTGGACAAAACGGCTGGTTAGACTATAATGGAGAAAAACTCCCTGAAGTAGGTATGCCTAGCTTCGTAGACCCACACATTACATGGCAAGATATTGTTTCAACAAACGTAGGTGTTGATGCTAGATTTTTAGATGGTCAACTTGGTTTTTCTTTTGATTGGTTCCAGAGAGACACTAAAAACATGATTGTTCCTGGTGGAGACGTTTCATTAACATTAGGACAAGGGGCTCCTCAAGGAAACTACGGATCACTTAGAACTAAAGGTTGGGAAATGTCTGTAGATTATAGCAAACGCTTCGAGAATGGACTAGGAATTAATGCAATGTTTACATTAGCTGACGCACAAACTAAAATCACGAAATACAGTGATACAAGAAGCATTAACAGCTGGTATGTAGGTAAAAAATATGGAGAAATCTGGGGATATGTTACGGATAGATTGTACCAAAAAGACGACTTTGTATACGACGGCAATGGACAAATTGTTCAAACATGGGCTCTTAATGGTAAAGAAGTTCCAAAAGGAACATCTGGAGCCAAAATCGTAAACAAACTTAGCGACCCGAATGGAGTATACCAAGACTTTATACAGAGTGGTAACTTTGTTTTTGGACCTGGTGATGTTAAGCTTAAAGATATCAATGGTGATGGTAAGATTGACACTGGATCTTCAAGTATTGATAACCCTGGAGACAGAAAAGTTATTGGTAATTCTACACCAAGATACGAATATGGATTACGCTTAGGTGCTGACTACAAAGGAGTAGACTTCTCAATATTTATGCAAGGCGTAGGTAAAAGGAAAGTATGGGGAGATGGATTCTTAGCAATACCTGGATATAATAGTTCTGACGGTGCAATGCCAAATACCTTTGCTAAAGACTACTGGAAAGAGGATCGTACAAACGCATTCTACCCAAGACCATACAACCAATCTAATAGCAACAATGCATTCAATATGGTTACACAATCTAAATACCTATTAAACATGGCGTATTTTAGAATAAAGAATATTACTTTAGGTTACTCTCTCCCAAAAAATATTATTAAGAAAGCTAAGTTAGAAAAAGCAAGAGTTTACTTATCGCTAGAAGACTTCTTTACATTTGATAACTTAAGAGGATTACCTATTGATCCGGAAGAAGTTGCTGGTTACTCAATGTTTAACACAAGTAATTACAACTCAGGAAGAACAGGTGTTGGTACTCCAACATTTAAAAATGTTTCTGTAGGAATTCAACTAAACTTTTAATAATTGAACCATGAAAAACAATATTTTATATATATTAGCCCTAGTTGGATTTATGTTAACAGGTTGCAATGATGTACTTGACAGACCTGAAAAGACACAACCAACAGACGACAAGTATTGGATAGACGAAACAAGTTTAAGACTATACACCAATGATTATTATCCACATTACTTTGTGGGTTATAATAGTGGATGGGCATCTCAATACGCTCCTCTTAGAGGTTATAATTTTTCTGATGATTATGCTTCGCAAGGGAAACAAGCAAACTTTGAAAACAATGTGCCATCAAGTAGAGGGACAACTGCTCTATCTACTGATTGGCTTAGTCAATATGCAGGTACGAACTGGAATTTTGCATGGATAACAAAATCTAACATCTTTATAGATAGACTAGAAAATAGGATGGTAAATAAAGTTTCTCCTGAAGCATATAAGCACTGGATGGCAGTAGCTAAATTCTTTAGAGGTTTTGAATACCATAGACTTACTAGTGTATTTGGAGATGTTCCTTTATACACAAAGTATTTTCCTATGACCGAGCAAGAAGAGATGTGGAAAGACAGAGCTCCTAGAAATGAGGTTATGAATCTTGTGTACCAAGACTTTGAGTATGCTCTTGAGAATCTAAGGGAGTCAGACATACAAAGTCATAATATGACCAAATATATTGCAGCTGCCTTCATATCAAGAATTATGCTATTTGAAGGAACTTGGGTTAAGTATCACGAACAAGATAATGAGCTAGCTAAGAAGTATTTATCTATGGCTAAAGATGCTGCTGAAATAATTATCAATAGTAATAAATATAGTATATCTGGCGACTTCAAAAGCCTATTTGGTAGTTTCGATCTAAAAGGACACCCTGAGGTTATATTATATAGACACTATGATGCTAGCAAAGGCTCATCTCATCACATCGCTTCATACTCAAATGGATACGAAGGTCAACATCCTGCGCCAAACTTAGCATTAGCTAAATCCTTTATTTGTAATGATGGTAAACCATACAGTACATCAACGGCTGAAGGAGCAAGTAAACTAGACCTTAAAAATGTAATAAAATCTAGAGACCCTAGATTTGAGGCTACATTCTTAGATTATCCAAAAGTACAATCTGCGACTCTATTGTATGCTTCAAAATTCATCAATAGAGAAGGGCCAACATATTGGAACTCTGGAAATATTCCTCCTCAGTATGGCAGTGTTACTAACGACAATGATTATCCTGTGTTAAGATATTCTGAAATCCTACTTAACTGGATTGAGATTAAAGCCGAACTAGCTACTCTTGGAGAATCAGCTGTAACACAATCTGACATAGATAACTCTATTAA
>JASLCG010000138.1 GCA_030151885.1 Bacteroides sp. | reverse complement strand
GATGTAGATTAAACCGTTTATAATGTCTTTACGCTGGAAAATTAATTTGCCATTTCGGACAAGAATTTTATACGAACCAGACGAATTTCCTCTTCTGTATAATCATCACCCAACTCATCCATTGCTTCTTCAATATCTTCAGATGTTGAATCATCCTTGAAGTAATCATAGATATCCCACATATGGTCTTCATCCATAATTTCATCAATAAAATAATCAATATTTAATCTTGTACCAGAAAAAACAATAGCCTCTATTTCATCCAGTAAATCGTTAAATTCAATACCTTTAGAAATAGCCAAGTCATCTAATGCAACTTTCCTATCGATTGCTTGAATTATTGCAACTTTCATTTTAGACTTATTAGCCACAGTACGAACTCTTAAGTCTTCAGGGCGTTCTATCTCATTCTCGTCACAGTGTCTTCTAATTAACTCACAAAACTCTTTACCATAACGGTTAGCTTTACCTGCACCAACCCCAGGAATGTTTTGTAACTCCTCAATTGTTACAGGATAAATGGTAGACATTGCTTCTAAAGAAGCCTCTTGGAATATAACATAAGGAGGTACCTCTAGCTTCTTAGCCATATTCTTTCGAAGAGATTTCAACATCGAAAACAGTGCTGGGTCAACAGAAAAAGATGCACCACTACTCGACGCTTCAATATCTTCCTCAATCTCATCAAAATCATTATCTTCAATAATTTTGAAAGATTCAGGTTTCTTTAAAAACTTCTTACCTTTAGCAGTTACTTTTAATGTACCATAATGTTCGACATCTTTATCAAGATATCCTGCTATAAGAGCTTGACGAATCACAGAATTCCAAAGCTTTTCGCTTTCACCATTACCAGTACCGAACTCTTCAAGATCTTCGTGTCTATGATCTAAAATCTCAGAAGTTTCATTTCCTAAAAGTACATCAATAATGTAATCTGTTTTAAAATTTTCTTTTACCGCAAGAACAGTTTCAATTGCGGAACATAATAAATCTTGAGCCTCCACTTGTTTTTTTGGATTTAAACAGTTGTCACAATTTTCGCAATTCACCACCTCATAATCTTCACCGAAATAGTGAAGTAATGACTTACGACGGCATACACAAGACTCGGCATACGCAGCTGTTTCTAATAATAACTGCCTACCAATTTCCTGTTCTGCCACAGGTTTACCTTGCATAAACTTTTCAAGTTTTTGCAAGTCTTTGTTTGAATAATACGTTATACATTTACCTTCTCCACCATCACGTCCAGCTCGTCCAGTTTCCTGATAGTAGCCTTCTAAGCTTTTAGGTACGTCATAATGAATTACAAATCTAACATCAGGCTTATCAATTCCCATTCCAAAAGCAATAGTCGCTACTATGACATCAACTCGCTCCATCAAAAAATCATCTTGATTTTCATTTCGCGTATTTGAGTCCATACCAGCGTGGTATGCTCTTGCATTTATTCCATTTGCCTGAAGTATCTCAGCTAACTCTTCTACTTTTTTCCTACTTAGACAGTAGATTATACCTGATTTATCTGGATTACTCTTGATAAATTTTATAATATTTTTATCTACATCTTTAGTTTTAGCTCTTACTTCGTAATATAAATTTTCTCTATTAAACGAAGACTTAAACACTTTAGCTTCGGTTATACCTAAATTCTTTTGTATATCATGTTGAACTTTTGGTGTTGCCGTAGCTGTTAATGCAATAAGTGGAGCAGATCCTATTTCATTAATAATAGGTCTTATTTTTCTATACTCGGGTCTAAAGTCATGCCCCCACTCCGAAATACAGTGGGCCTCATCAATAGCATAGAATGATATTTTAATAGACTTAAGAAAATCAATATTATCATCTTTTGTTAAAGATTCGGGAGCAACAAACAGTAGTTTTGTCTTTCCACTAATAATATCTTCTTTAACCTGATCTATTTCACCTTTATTTAATGAGGAATTAATGTAGTGAGCTATACCATCATCTTCACCGAAGCTTCTCATAGAATCTACTTGATTTTTCATCAAGGCAATCAGAGGAGATATAACAATTGCTGTACCGTCCATTAATAAAGAGGGTAATTGATAGCAAAGCGATTTTCCTCCACCTGTTGGCATCAACACAAAAGTATCAGCCCCAGATAGTAGATTCTGAATCACAGCTTCTTGATTTCCTTTAAAGTTGTCAAACCCAAAATACTTTTTGAGCTGAGCTTTTAAATTTACCTTACTAGCCATCGATATTCGATTATTTAGTTTGTTAGCTTTTGAGCAAACTCCTCTGCAAACAAAGGAGCTACTCAAACAAAGTTATAAACAACTTATTAATATTCAAGAATAATAATTGTTATAATTTCATATCAAAATAAGAGATTTTACTTATTTGACAAACTAAATCTCGAAAATTACTAATTCCCAGCTAATTTAGATTTTTCTAATTGCTTTTCAGCATACTCTAAAGTAACTAAGTACTCATTTACATTATCAGATGGTATTTCAAACATTGCATCAATCATGATAGTCTCAACAATAGATCTTAATCCCCTGGCCCCTAAATTAAACTCTATAGCCTTATCAACTATAAAATCAAAGACAGCAGGCTGAAACTCTAACTTCACTCCGTCCATAGCAAATAATTTTTCATACTGCTTAATGACCGAGTTTTTAGGTTCAGTAAGAATTTGTCTTAACGCCTCTCTATCTAAAGGATTTAAATAAGTTAGTATAGGCAAACGGCCTATTATCTCTGGAATCAATCCAAAAGACTTTAAGTCCTGCGGAGATATATAGCTAATTATATTCTTCTCATCAATCTTTTTCGCCTCTCTAGAGGCATTGTAGCCTACTACATTTCGATTTAATCTCTGAGAAATTTTTCGCTCTATACCATCAAATGCTCCTCCACAAATAAATAATACATTTTTAGTATTAACTGGAATCATTTTTTGATCAGGATGCTTTCTACCTCCCTGTGGTGGCACGTTAATTATAGACCCCTCTAGAAGCTTTAGCAATCCTTGCTGAACTCCTTCTCCACTAACATCTCTTGTTATAGATGGATTATCTCCTTTACGTGCTATTTTATCTATTTCATCTACAAATACAATACCTCTTTCTGCTTTTTCAACATCATAGTCTGCCACCTGTAGTAAACGAGTTAAGATACTCTCTATATCTTCGCCCACATACCCAGCCTCAGTTAGAACTGTAGCATCTACAATAGTAAATGGCACATCTAATAGCCTTGCAATAGTACGAGCTAATAGTGTCTTACCAGTTCCAGTACTACCAACCATAATAATGTTCGATTTCTCAATCTCAACATCAGAAGATTCTGCCGATACGTGTTGAAGTATTCTTTTATAGTGATTATAGACAGCTACTGAAAGGTATCTTTTTGCATCGTCTTGTCCAATAACATACTCATCTAGAAAGTTTTTAATATCTAGAGGCTTTGGCAGATTTTCCATTTTTAAATCCTCTTCACTGCCATTATTATGCATAGCAGTCAAAGCCTCCTTTGATATATCATAAGCTTGTTCTGCACAGCTTTCGCAGATTAAACCATTTATACCAGATATTAATATTTCTACATCTGCTTCAGGACGACCACAAAAGCTACACTTTCTTTGCGTCTTTTCGCTTTTACTCATATTTATTTTTTAATCAAAACTTCATCTACCATCCCGTATTCTTTTGCCTCTTCTGCATTCATCCAGTAGTCACGGTCAGAATCTGCCCACACCTTATCATAAGGAGTTTTAGAGTGATCTGCAATGATAGTATATAGTTCTTTTTTAATTTTTTGAATTTCTCTTGCAGTAATTTCAATATCAGAAGCCTGACCTTGTACACCACCTAGTGGCTGATGTATCATTACTCTAGAGTGTTTTAATGCATATCTTTTCTTTTCTGCACCAGCTACAAGCAATACAGAAGCCATTGAAGCTGCCATACCAGTACAGATAGTTGAAACTTCACTTGTTATAAATTGCATTGTATCATAAATACCTAAACCTGCATACACAGAACCTCCTGGAGAGTTTATATAGATAGAAATATCTTTAGTAGAATCAACTGAATCTAAATATAACAGTTGAGCTTGTAATGTATTGGCCGTATAGTCGTCTATTTGTGTACCTAGAAAAATAATTCTATCCATCATTAAACGTGAAAAGACGTCTAACTGAGTCACATTTAACTGTCTTTCTTCAAGAATGTATGGATTTAAATACCCAGCTTGAGACTTAATTACTTCGTCTAAAGCTAGACCATTCATTCCTAAATGCTTTGTGGCATATTTTCTAAAATCATCCATAGTTTTTCTTTTTTTATTTAATCCTTTCACAAAGAAAGTAAAAAGAATAGATTCAAAAAAAACACAAGGTTATTTATTCCTAAATAACCCTGTGTTCTTTCTCTTTAATATTTTATTAAGCTACAATTATTGGAATAGCTTATTAAATTCTTCAACAGAAACGGTTTTATCTTCTAAAGTAACTTGACCTTTTACAGCTTCAGCTAGTTTAGTTTCAACGACTCTATTAACAAGACTATTTACAGTTTCTTGGTTTTTCATCATTTCTTGAATATAGTTTTCAAGTAGTTCTTCTGGAACTTGAGTCATACCATACTGAGCAAACTGAGCTCTTGTAGCTGCACTAGCCATAGCTTTAACATCTTCCTCTTCAACTTTAACTTCGTTTTCTTTAACTAGTTTTTCTTGAATCAAGTGCCATGTTAACTCTTTAAGGCTGTTTTCATAATTCTCCTCAACAAATTCTTCACCTTTATCTTTGTTATTTAATAACATGATACGTTTAAGAATTGCATCTGGATATTGAATGTCTCCTTCGTTAGCAACAAGAGTTTCACGAAGATCTAATAAGAAACGATAGTTACTATCCATTTCAAATTGTTTTGCGATATCTTGTTTTATGCGAGCTCTAAACTCTTCTTCAGACTTAATTTCGCCTTCACCATAAACTTGATCAAATAGTTCTTGATTAAGTTCTCCTGGTACAAAACGTGTAATTTCTTCTATTTGGAATTTAAACTCCGCACCTTTTAATTCTAGTTCTTCTAGTTGCTCTTTTTCAACTTTTAGTAAAGAAGCAATTTCAGCCTCGTTATTATCATACGCAACAGAAGGGTTAAAAATGATATTGTCCTTAACTTTAGCATCAGCGAATAGAGCTTTTTGAGCATCATCTTTCATATAAGAAGGCATAAGAACTACATCTTCTGCTTTATGACCTGTGCGCTTAATATTACCTTTTTCGTTCACTTCTGCAATAGCACCTTTCAACATATCTTTATCTTGGTAGCTATCTACTTTCTCGTATGAGCCTGTTCTTTGAGTATGAGATTGAATTTGTTGCTCAACCATCTCATCTGTTACGTCAATTGTATAGTAATTAACTTTAACATCTTTACTAACAGCTGCTTTTATTTCTGGAGCGAACGCTAAATCAAAAACAAATTCAAAGTCCTCCATTGTTTTAAAATCAATTGGAGTTTGTTTTTCTTCATTTGAAAGAGGTTCACCTAAGATATTTAAGTTATTTTCTTTAATATAACCATAGATACCTTCTGAAAGAAGTTTATTTACTTCATCAGCTATTACAGATTCTCCGTACATTTTTTTAACCATGCCTGCAGGAACCATTCCTTTACGGAAACCAGGAACCTGTGCTTTTTTACGTACATCTTTTAATGCGTTATCAACTTTTTCTTGATAATCAGCTTTTTCTATTTTAACTGTAAGCAAACCACTTACTTTGTCAATGTTTTGTAATGAAACGTTCATTCTGACAATATTATTTTTTGATTATTACTTTGTTTCTCTACTTATTAAATAGGGCACAAAATTAGTGCATATCTTTCAATTTATCAAAAATAGCAAGAGTTTATTACTTCTTTCACTATATCAAAATATTAGTACATTCAATTCTTGTAATATTATTAACCTTTTTACAAAGAGACTTCAAAATCAGATTTTTTACCCATTTGTACCATATATCAAAACTATTTGCCACTTTATCAAATATAAATCTCGAAAACTATTGTTTATTTGAATATTATGTATTCCTTTGCTACCGACATTATAGATGTATTTCTAGTTTTAGATTCCATTATACATAGTATTTACCGTTATCGTAATGTATTGTAAACACTCTGTATATAATCTTACAGATTATTTATTCATCTATTTATTTTAGAGCGTTTTTAATTTTTTATTACAATGAACATTTACGTAGGTAACCTTAACTATAGAGTAAGGGAAGAAGAGTTAGAAGATTTTTTAAGCAACTTTGGAACAGTAGAATCTGTTAAAATCATTACAGATCGTGAAACTGGTCGTTCTAAAGGATTTGGATTTATCGAAATGGAAGGTCCTGCTAACTTGATCGAAGAAATTAATGGTCAAGAATTTTCAGGTCGTGCTATCGTAGCTAAAGAAGCTAGACCAAGAGAAAACAGATAATTAAATCGAATAACTATAAAAAAGGCAAGAATTTAATTCTTGCCTTTTTTTATTTTACAATTGAAACTCTTTTTTCCGAAATACAAAACTCGTACTTAAGTATTTCTCACGTACAATCTCATTCTCAGCTAATTCTTCAGGTTGGCCTTGAAATAAAATTTTACCTTCAAACAGCAAATAAGCCCTATCAGTAATACTAAGGGTTTCTTGCACATTATGGTCTGTTATTAAAATTCCAATATTCTTATCTTTTAACTTCCACACAATTTGCTGAATATCTTCCACAGCAATAGGGTCAACTCCTGCAAACGGTTCATCTAACATTATAAACTTAGGATCAATTGCCAAACATCGTGCAATTTCGGTTCTTCTTCTCTCACCTCCTGACAATTGATTACCATTATTTTTACGAACCTTATTTAATCTAAATTCCGATATCAGGCTCTCTAGTTTATCTCTTTGATACTCCTTTGATGTATTTGTCATCTCAAGCACTGAAGCAATATTATCTTCAACACTCATCTGTCTAAATACTGAAGCCTCTTGCGCCAAATAACCTATTCCAGCACGAGCACGCTTATATACTGGATAATTTGTAATATCTAAATCATCCAGATAAATGTGTCCTTCATTTGGAGTTATTAACCCCACAGTCATATAGAACGAAGTAGTTTTACCTGCTCCATTAGGACCTAAGAGCCCAACGATTTCTCCTTGTTTTACATCTATAGACACTTCATTAACGACAGTACGTTTTCCATACTTCTTTACTAAATTTTCTGTACGCAATGTCATTTTTGCCTTTTCCATATATCTGCTATTTTGTAGCAAATTTAATGAAATAAGATGAAAATGATTACATTTGTATCTAAATAAAATAGGTATGTATAAACTATTAAAGAAAGTTGGCAACTATGTTATGCTCATGGGGCGAACATTCACACGCCCCGAACGTATGAGAATGTTCTTTAAAGAATATGTGAAAGAGATTGAGCAACTTGGTGTCAACTCCATAGGAATTGTTCTTCTTATTTCATTTTTCATAGGAGCAGTAATAACAATACAGATAAAACTAAACATTGAAAGTGCCTGGATGCCCAGATGGACTGTAGGCTATGTAACTCGAGAAATTCTATTATTAGAATTCTCTTCAGCAATTATGTGTTTAATTTTAGCTGGCAAAGTTGGCTCTAATATAGCTTCTGAAATTGGAACTATGCGAGTAACACAGCAAATCGATGCTCTCGAGATTATGGGTGTAAACCCAGCAAATTTCCTTATTCTTCCAAAAATATCTGCTATGGTTACAGTAGTTCCTATTCTTGTTATATTTAGTATAGTAGCAGGTATTATTGGGGCATTTGCAACTTGTTGGTTTGGAGGAATCATGACAGCCACAGATTTAGAGTATGGTCTTCAATATAATTTTGTTGAAAGGTTTATATGGACAGGTATCATTAAGTCTCTTTTCTTTGGATTTATTATTGCCAGTGTAGCTGCATTCTTTGGGTACACAGTAGAAGGGGGTTCTAAAGATGTAGGAAAAGCTTCTACAGACTCTGTAGTATATAGCAGTGTTTTAATATTATTTGCTGATTTAATACTTACTAAACTATTAATGTAATGATTGAACTTAAACACATATCAAAATCTTTTGATGATAAAGAGGTACTTAAAGATATCAACTTTACATTTGAGAATGGAAAGACAAATCTAATAATAGGTCAAAGCGGTTCAGGTAAAACTGTATTAATGAAATGCATAGTCGGACTTCTTGAACCTACTACAGGACAGCTACTTTATGATGGCATAAATTTTCTTACACTAAACAAGTTTGAGAAAAAAAAACTAAGAAGGGAAATGGGTATGATATTCCAGAATGCTGCTCTTTTTGACTCTATGACAGTTATTGAAAATGTAATGTTCCCATTAAATATGTTCTCCAACGATACATTTAGGGATCGTGCTAAAAGAGCTATGTTCTGTTTAGATAGGGTTAATCTGCTCGAAGCAAAAGACAAGTATCCAGGAGAGATAAGTGGCGGAATGCAAAAAAGGGTGGCAATTGCACGAGCAATAACGTTAAACCCTAAATACTTATTTTGTGATGAACCTAACTCTGGACTAGACCCTAAAACATCTCTAGTAATAGACGAACTTATACACGATATAACTGTAGAGTATAATACAACGACTATTATGAATACACATGACATGAACTCCGTTATGGGAATAGGTGATAATATTATGTTTATCAATAAAGGGCACCAGGAGTGGACAGGAAATAAGTCTGAAATTATGAATGTACAAAACAAACAGCTCAATGACTTTGTCTTTGCATCCGACTTATTCAAGCGAATTAAAGAAACCGAAGAGTAACCACTATATAGCTATAAAAAAAAGGCTTATCATTTAAAATGATAAGCCTTTTTTATTTATTTCTGTCTGATAAAGATATTTATTGGATTTCCTGAGAAGTTCCATTTAGCCCTTATCTTATTCTCTAAAAATCTTCTATAAGGTTCTCTAATATATTGAGGAAGATTAGCAAAAAACACAAATGAAGGAATCATTGTATTTGGTAACTGAGTTACATATTTAATCTTAATATATTTACCCTTAATTGCAGGAGGTGGATACGCCTCTATAAGAGGTAACAACTCTTCATTCAACTTCGCTGTAGATATTTTAGTCTTTCTACCTTCATACACATCCCTTGCCTCTTCTAAGACTTTAAGAATACGTTGTTTTGATAGTGCTGATGCAAATATTATTGGGAAGTCAGAAAACGGAGCAAAACGCTCTCTTATGGTGTTCTCAAGAGTCTTAATTACCTTGTTGCTTTTATCTTCAACAAGATCCCATTTGTTTACAACAACTACTAGACCTTTCTTATTTTTTTGTATTAAAGAAAAAATGTTTAAATCTTGACTCTCAATTCCACGTGTTGCATCTAACATTAGGATACAAACATCTGCACTCTCAATAGAGCGAATAGAACGAATAACCGAGTAATACTCTAAATCTTCTACTACTTTTTTCTTTTTTCTAATACCCGCAGTGTCAACTAAGTAAAAGTCAAATCCAAACTTATTGTATCTTGTATAGATAGAGTCTCTTGTAGTACCTGCTAATTCAGTTACTATATTTCGGTCCTCACCTATAAATGCATTTACAATTGAAGATTTTCCAGTATTAGGGCGTCCAACAATTGCAAATTTAGGGATCTCATCCTCAACAAACTCATCAACTTGTTTTGAAAATAGACTTACTACTTTATCTAGTAACTCTCCAGTACCAGTACCAGTCATAGCAGAGATATTATAAGGATCTCCAAGACCTAAGCTATAAAACTCTGCAGATTGAAAATGCAACTCTGTATTATCAGTCTTATTAGATACCAATACGACAGGTTTTTTTGATCTACGAAGAATAGTGGCTACCTCCATATCTAGATCAGTAACTCCATTCTGTACATCAACTAAAAACATAAGTACATCAGCTTCTTCAACTGCTATAAGTACTTGTTTTCGTATTTCTTCTTCGAAAACGTCATCAGAATTAACAACCCAACCACCC
This sequence comes from Bacteroides sp., assembly GCA_030151885.1. Taxonomy (GTDB): domain Bacteria; phylum Bacteroidota; class Bacteroidia; order Bacteroidales; family Bacteroidaceae; genus Bacteroides_E. The sequence goes on along the minus strand of JASLCG010000138.1, from coordinate 3,844 downwards.
GTATCAACAACGGAGAACTCTTTACCTAACCATTCAGATTTACCATACTGACGGTCTCGAGTAGTACCAGCTTCGTCGTTCACGATAGCTTGACGAGTTTTAGTTAGACGATTAAATAAAGTAGACTTTCCAACATTAGGTCTTCCTACTATTGCTACTAAATTTCTCATAAATCATCTTTTATTAATCTCAACACAAATGTGCGAAAATATAATTATTAATCTTGTTGATAGCCAAAGTTCTTCAGCTCTTTAGCAGAACTTCTCCAGTTCTGATCAACTTTAACAAAGGTCTGTAAAAATACTTTTTTGCCGAAGAATTTTTCTAAATCCTTACGAGCTTCAGAAGCTACTTTCTTCAGTGCCTTGCCCTGCTTACCTATTATTATTCCTTTCTGTGAATCTCTTTCTACATAAATCACAGCCGAAATATTTATTTTTGTATCTAGTTCCTTAAATTCTTCAACAACAACTTCTACTGCATAAGGAATCTCTTTATCGTAAAATAGTAAAATTTTCTCTCTAAAAATCTCAGATACAAAAAAACGGGCAGGTTTATCCGTCCACTGATCTTTTGAAAAGTAAGGAGGTGATAATGGAATCAACTCAGTTACACGTTTTAATATATAATCAACATTAAAATTAGACTTAGCTGATATAGGCAAAATTTCTGCTTTTGGCAAAAGCTTTGACCATTGATCCACCAACTTCACTAGTTCTTCCTGATTACTCAAATCTATTTTATTTATTAGAAGTAGTACAGGAATATCTAGTTTAGAAACCTTTTCTATAAAATCAGTATTCTTATCTATTTTTTCTACAATATCCGTCACATAAATCAATACATCAGCATCTACTAAAGCCGACTCAGAAAATTGTAACATTGACTCTTGCAACTTGTAATTAGGTTTAACTACACCAGGAGTATCAGAAAACACAATTTGCACTTCATCTGTATTATAAATCCCCATAATACGATGACGTGTTGTTTGAGCTTTAAATGTGGTGATAGATATTTTCTCACCTAGCAAACGATTCATTAATGTAGATTTACCTACATTAGGATTACCAACAATATTTACAAAACCAGCTTTATGCTTCATGTATACATTTTTATAGACAAAAAAACGCATCAAACTAAAAAATTAGGATGCGCTTTTAAAGATATCATAATATTTTTAATATGTCTTCTTATCTAGACTTATAATCATTTTGGGTCATAACCCCACTTTACATATACAGCGCCCCATGTAAATCCTGCACCAAATGCAGTAAAAATCATGTTATCACCTTTTTTAAGTCTATTTTCATTATCCCATACACAAAGAGGCAGAGAAGCAGCACTAGTATTACCAAATCTTTCAATGTTTACTAGCATTTTTTCGTCTTCTAACTCTAAGCGTCGAGCCACAGCATCGATGATTCTTAGATTAGCTTGATGAGGTACTACCCAATCAATATTTGTTTTATCTAAGTTATTACGCTCTGCAATATCTGCACTAATATCAGACATATTAGTAACTGCATATTTAAACACAGTTCTACCTTCCTGATAAATATAATGCATTTTATTATCAATAGTAAAATAAGAAGGAGGACAAACAGACCCACCAGCCTTCATATGAAGGAATGGTAAACCTTTACCATCTGTTCTTAATTTAGCATCAAGGATACCTACCTCATCTTCTGTTGGCTCAATCATAAATGCACCAGCACCATCACCAAAGATAGGACAGGTTGCACGATCACTATAATCAACCATTGAAGACATCTTTTCTGCTCCAATAATAATTACCTTTTTGTAATGGCCCGAGCGAATAAAATTTGCTGCTGTTTCCATTGCAAATAAGAATCCAGAGCAAGCAGCTTGTAAGTCATACGCAAAAGCATTTTTTAAACCTAGCTTATCACATACAATAGAAGCTGTTGATGGGAAATGATAATCAGGAGTAGATGTTGCGCAGATGACTAAATCTATGTCATCTGGATTAGAGTTCGTCTTACGCATAAGATCTTTAGCCGCTTTACGTGCAAGGTATGCCGTTCCGAGCCCTTCTTCCTGCAATATTCTTCTCTCTTTAACTCCTATTCGAGTCATAATCCACTCGTCATTGGTATCTACCATTTTAGATAATTCTTCATTATCTAAAATATATTCTGGTACATATCCGCCTACACCAGTGATTACTGCATTTATTTTTTTCATTGAATCAGCAATTTTATACAAATCTTTTATCCAAAAGCAGCCGAAAAGCATTTGCTTTTTGGCTGTTTCGGTTTAAACTCTTACGAGTTATTTCTTATAGAGCTGCATCTTTTTGGATAGCAACTTTTCCTCTATAGTATCCACATGCACCACATACAGTGTGGAATACATGCCATTCACCACAGTTTGGACAAATAGCTAAAGTAGGAGCTACAGCTTTGTCATGAGTTCTTCTTTTCGCTGTTCTTGTTTTAGACTGTCTTCTTTTAGGATGTGCCATTTTACTTCTATTTTATTTAATTATTATTTAATATTTTCTTTAGTGCGTCCCATCTAGGATCTGTTGTGTCTTCCTCCTCTGAATCTTCGGCTACTTCATCTTCTCCGCCAGGTAGCATTGCTATATGCTGTTGAAGTAAATCTTCCATATCAGGATTACACTCTCCATCTGGGTGTATATGTTGTAATGGAATAGCAAGCTCTATCAATTCATAGATTGCCCATGACATATCTAGAGTTGTAACACCATCGGGCAATGTATAATCATATTCTCCATCACTATCTTCAGTAGTAGAGATTATTTCATTACCCAATTGGATATCCATTCCATAACGAACTTTAAAAATACCTTCAGTCTCAATATACTCTTCCATGTCTTCTAAACAACGGTCGCAAGGTAACACTACATCACCATATATATCAAAACTTACAGAAAAATGTCCAAAGCTAATTTTATCAACAACAACATCTATATCAACATCACCATCATTGATAACAAATTCATCGTACATAGAAAAAAAAGACTTATCCAAATGGATACGTTTCTCTATTCTATTTGAACTCTGAAGTAATTCAAAATCAATAGTATACATAGCTTTATCTTTCACTACTCTTTATTTTTGAGTTATTTGAACTTAAAATAGTCTTTAAAAAGGAATATTTCAGTTTGCAAATTTACAAATAATATTTCTTATAGAGTAGTTTTAATCTTAAATATTGTTTATCAAAATATTAAAACTTCAATATATAAAGATTACAATCTGAAATTGACTGTATATACTTACATATATCTAAACTTTTTCATTTCAAGCATGTTACTACTATATAAACCTAATTACTAAAAACCTAAATCATGAAACATCGTTTTAAGCCCTCTTTAACTGTATATATATTCTCAGCAATCGGAATTCTTGGAGGGTTTTCACTATTGTATGCAGCTACGACTTCGCAAGATATATTTTCTATAATAGTTGCGACAATCTTTATTACAATAATTATTTATATTATTGCTAAAGCTCCACTATATACTCAAATATATGAAGATAAAATAATTATAAAAAGAGTGATCGGTAAAAAAACAATTAGTCCTATTAAGGGTATTCAAGTCGTCTCAAATAAGCAATTAGCTCAATGCATTAGAACTTTCGGTAATGGGGGATTATTCTACTACAGTGGTAAGTTTTGGAGTCCAGAACTAGGTAGCTTCAATACATTAGCGATCAATCTCAAACAAGTAGTACTTGTAAGTACTTCAACTAATAAGAAATACTTAATTAATTACCCGCCTACCTTAGAAAAATTCAATACTAAGGGATTAGTAAAGCATTATAAAAACCCAAGTCAAGCTAAATAAAATGGA
>JASLCG010000129.1 GCA_030151885.1 Bacteroides sp. | reverse complement strand
CACTAGTTTAAATATTAAAAAGTCTGTGTACCCATGGGTACACAGACTTTTTAATATTTAAACTAGTGTAGAATCTTGAACTACTCTTCAGTTTTCTTTCTTCTAGTTGTTTTTCTCTTTTTAGGAGCCTCTTCTTTCACTTCTATTTTGATACCTGCCAATTCAGGGTCTACCATAATACGTCCACAATATTCGCAAACAATAATTTTTTTACGAGAACGAATATCTAGTTGTCTTTGAGGTGGGATTTTATTGAAACAACCACCACAAGCATCACGTTCTACATAAACTACTGCAAGACCATTACGTGTATTTTTGCGGATACGTTTAAATGATTGAAGTAAACGAGGTTCAATTTTGTTTTCAAGCTTTTTCGCTTTCTCTCTCAATTTTTCCTCTTCTTGTTTCGTTTCGCTAACAATCTCTTCAAGCTCATTTTTCTTTAGAGCAAGATCGGCATCACGACCTTTAAGGATCTCTTTAGTCTCTTTTAGCTCCTCTTGTTTTTCTTTCTCTTCTGCAGTAAACTCCTTAATACGTTTTTCGAAAAGTTGAATTTCAAGATTTTGGAATTCAAGCTCTTTGCTTAGTAAGTCGTACTCACGGTTGTTACGTACGTTATCTTGCTGTGCAGTATATTTTTCGATAAGCGCTTTAGCGTTTTCAATTTCAGTTTTCTTAGTCGCAACGTCTTCTTTAAGCTGATCAATAGACCCGTTAAAGTTTTCAATACGAGTCTTTAGACCTTGGATTTCATCCTCTAAATCTTGAACTTCTAGTGGAAGCTCTCCTCTTAGTGTTTTAATCTCATCTATTTTTGATAAAATAGTTTGTAAGTCGTAAAGAACTTTTAATTTGTCCTCGGCAGATAATTCTTTTACTTCTTTAGCCATAATTAATTATAAATAATTTATAGGATTTGTATTTACTTCTGTTTTGTGCATTTTTAATGTCGGACAAGCCTCTAATAGTAGCTCCTCAAATAGCTCTATAGTGTACTGTTCACTCTCATAATGACCTATATCGGCCATTAATATTTGGTTTTCTTTTCCAAAGTAGTCGTGGTATTTAATTTCTGCTGATAGAAACAAGTCTGCACCTGCTCCAATTGCTTGTGGTAATAAGAATCCACCAGAACCTCCACATATTGCCACTTTTTTAATTTTAGAACCTCTTAAGTCGCTGTGTTTTACGCATCCTACTTTAAAGGTCTCTTTAATTTGTTTTAAGAAATCCAACTCGTCTATAGGTTCAGGAAGCTCTGCTATTACACCAGCTCCTACTTCTTGCCAACTATTTTGCAGTGCAAATATATCAAAAGCAACCTCTTCGTATGGATGAGCTTTTAATAAAGCACTAATAATAGTCGATTTTTTATATGCTGGGAATACAGTTTCTACCCTAACTTCAGCCTCATTGTGTACCTTACCTACTTCACCACAGAATGGGTTGCTACCTTCTAAAGCTCTAAATGTACCGTTTCCAGCTACATTAAAGCTACAAGAATCGTAATTACCAATATGTCCGCAACCTACGTTAAATAGTGCGGTTCTAACCTGTTCTACATGAGTAGTAGGAACATAAGTAATTAGTTTGGCAAGCATTTCTGATTTAGGTGCGAGTATGCGTGGATTTATTAAGCCTAATTTTTGGGCAATTTTAAAACTTACTCCGCCTGTAGAATTGTCTAGATTAGTATGTGCAGCATATATGACGATGTCGTTTTTAATCGCTTTTAATATGCATCGCTCCACATAGTCCTTCCCTGTAATAGATTTATATCCTTTAAAAAGAAGTGGATGATGGGCGATTACAAGGTTACAACCTTTCGAAATAGCTTCGTCGATTATAGCTTCAGTAACGTCCAGACACAACAAAGCCCCTGTAGCTTCCACCTGAGTTAATCCGATTTGCAGGCCGGAATTATCAAATCCATCCTGCAAGGGCAAAGGTGCAAAACGTTCAAGGGCATTAATAATATCCTTAATCTTCATTCGTTTTGAATATCTCTTCTTAATAATATGAACTACAAAAGTAGTCAAAAAGAAGCAATAAATAGTTCTTTAACTCTTAATATTTATAAAATTGATGCGTTATCTATCTTTAATTAATCTATCATCTCTTATAAAGATTCTTTTTAGGAGTATATTTACTCAATAGTTAAGCATATTATACAATAGTAACTATACTGATCTATCTAATCAGTCTTATATTATTCGGTAATGGTGTAGTAATACAAGTCTTCTACATTACCACTTTTTAGTATTGCTCTTGTTAAGACGGCCTCTTTTTCAAAACCAGCTTGCTCTAACACTTTGTGATAAGTGGTATCGCTTCCCATTGTTCTAACTACTATTTTCATGGCAGGTAGATGGAAAAAGCAAAATTTGACCATATCTTTTAAAACATGACATACTTCATCGTCGTCCCAGAACTCTGAATCTAACCAAAAGTCCATTCTGTACACGATGTTATTAGGTGCATTTCCACAAGTTAGTTTCACCCCACCAATAATATTGCTATCATATTCTACAGCATATACTAAAGAGTTTAACTTGTCATCTGGTGCAATACAATTTTTAGCATCTGCCTCTGTAAACGGGATAGGCGTGTCATCAGTAAGTTTTGACCAAATATGCACATTATTCATATAATTCACAAGAACTGGAATATCTGTTGACTTCCAGCGTCGGATTGAATAATTCATAGGTTGTGATTTTTATTAATAGCCTTACAAACTTACTCATTATTATTGAGTTTGCACAATTTTAGGGAAAAGCAATTACTAACCTTACCAGTATTTATAGTATTAAAATATCGTCTATTATTTTTATTTCGCATAAGTTTTATAAACTTTGCTCTGTCTGAGGGCTCTTATTGTAAACATTTTTCTATAAATTCTTTCCTTTTATTCAAATTAAAGCATCCCTTTTTTAAGAGAGTCATTAACTTTTTTTACATAATTGAATAAAGGTATTAACTAATGAAAAAGCTTTAGGGGTAGGTTTATCTTGACGAATTAGTGTAAAAAGCAACCTCCAACTATTGTTGTGGTATATAAACTTAAAAGACTCAGGTGATTTTTTATCTATTCTACGCAATAGCTCTTCTTCAAAACCTGTGGGCAACTCTCTCCCTTTTTGAATAAACTGGACAGTTATGAAATAATGCTTCTGAGGTAGTTTTGCCACTTTTTTCATTACGACAACCTCTAACGAGTCTTCACTATAATTGGGTAGTGTTAGCATATTATAAGCGTTTGTACGTATTTATTTACTTGCTGAAGTCTATTTTTACTACTTAAGATCTTTAAATACAGGTTTAAGTACACCCGATTTATCAAATGATTTGCGTGAAGATAATCTTATTGTTATTACTAGTGACAGCATTGACGCTGTAAAATTTATAACAATAATCATTATTTGATACTTAATGGCGACATTCGGGCTACTTCCTCCTAATATTTGTCCTATTAATGTACCAGGCAGAGCTACAAGGCCCATTACAGCCATATTTGCTATTAAAGGACTAAATGCCTTTTTCATAGCCTCGCCAATAAAAGGTGCACGGGCTTCTGTTAAGCTAGCCCCATTACCAAGGTAATAATAATAGAGTTGCTGTTCTCGTATAATACTAGAGTAGTACGCATTTAAAGCTATTACATTACTAGACAACATATTACCCATTAGGATTCCAAATATGGGTATAAAATACTGTGCGTTAAACACATCTGTAATGCGCAATACTACAGCCAAAAAGTAAAGACCTATTGTTAATACCCCTGTTAAGAAACCAATCGTTATGGGTATAAAAATAACTTCACGCTTTAAATTTGTTCGGGTTAAAGCTGTTTGCGAAGCTACTAAAACCATAACAATAGCCCACGCTAATTTTATCCACGGACTATTCCACTCGAACATGTACTTTAAATACATTCCAACAAAGAGTAGTTGCACCGTCATACGCAAAATACCCACTAGTGTAGCACGTACTAGGCCTGTTTTGAATTTCCATAAGAAGTAAACAGGTATAAGTGCTAGAAGTAAGCCTATTGTCAGATTAAAGTAAGATATATCTATAGTACCCATAGTTTATTTTCGTCATTATTTACGCTACAATCTTATTCCACTAGTTATTTTAAGGAAAGCTGTCTATCGCACTCTTGAGCAAAGTATGCATCGTGTGTTACGACCAATATACCCACACCCTCTTTTTTGCGTTTTTTTAAAAAGTTTACTACACGTATTACCGATTCATGATCTAAAGCTGATGTTGGCTCATCAATTATCATAAGAGGTTTAGCTAATAAAGCAGTTGTAGCAATCATAATGCGTTGCCTTTGGCCACCCGAAATCTCAATTAACCTTCTATTGTATAATTCGGAGCTAAGTCCTAGCTCTTCAAAATATTCTAATAGCTTATCTTTAGAAAACTTAATATGCTTATTGTTTTTTAGATTAAATGGGGTGTGAATCATCTCTTTGACCCACTCTGTTGGTATCGCTAATTCTTGCGGAATCCACGAACTATACTTACGCGTTTTCGATAGATTATCGGCTGTAACTTCGATACCATTTACCCATATCTTTCCATGTTGTAATGGTTGAAATCCTAATATAGCTCTTAATAAAGTGGTTTTACCTTTACCAGACTCTCCAGTCAAACTACACAGTTCTCTAGGATAGAGTTCTAGATTAAAATCAGTAAATAGGTCTCCAAAACCAAAACTGATACTAGCATCTTCGATATGTAAAATAGGATGTGACATATTTCAGAAGACAAAACTAACAATTAAAGTCTAAAAACACGAAGTGTAAAGCACCTTTATACCTATTGGGCAGGCATTTTTTACTTGACAAGATTAAACTGAGCCATTTGTAGTACATTTATTATTGTGAGGTTGATAAGTGCTTTTTAGGGTAAAAAATTAGGGCACTATTTAACTAGTACCCTAAACAACTTATAAAAAGATTATTATACTTAATTCACATATTAAACTAGGTTACGGCTTTCACTATAGCCAGTACCCTACCCAACTTACAAGCCTCTAAACATCTTTTTCTGACCTGAAGGGCACTAGATAGGCTTACTATACCTTCATCTAATTCATCGTTGGTAAGTTTGTGGTTTGTAATGCCAAGTAGTAGGTTTGCAACTACAATTAGTCCAAAACCATCTTCCATAACATAACTTTTGTAACTAGGATGCCGACGCAAAGCTTCGTTCTTATTTTCAGTAACGAGATTCCGATCAATCTGCCTATTACCGGGCAAAAGTAGTACAACCTCTTTTTCAAGAAGTGCATAGTTATGCTCGTTATTAAAGTAGTAATTAAAGTGTGCTATACTGGAATTCTCGGCATCAGTTAGCTCACGGTCTATCCATTTCCTTATTTCCATAATTTATATTTTAAGATATTTATGTGCACACTACTACATAATACCCACAAGGAGTTTTAAAAGTAGCAGCTATTATATGATGGTTATTGCTCTTAAATTTTAATACGTGGTTATTTTGGGTCTATTAACTCTTTGCCTCTCTATTTTTTACAGATCTTCAAAGAGATTATAAATCACTATCATGAAATTATAGATTTACTGTACTTACAATACTAAGTAATGACCGCATACTATAATTCTTTAAAAAACGCAATAATCGTGTTAAGGTATAAAGGCAGTATGTGTTAAGTAAGGGGTAGATGTTAGATTTAGGTAATGGTCTTTACAGGCCAGGCATAGCCCAGGCCGCAGCTTTAAAGAAGCGTTTAACCACTTCGTCTGCCTTTCCCGTTACAGCATGAGTGAGGAGGTCTTCTCGAATCAATATTTCAGTACAGAGTTCTAACAGAGTGTCTTTATTAATTCGTTTACGAATGTCTAATAGTTTTTTAGACCATGAAGTAGATGGCTGGGCCCCACGTGCCGTATCAAAACAGAGAATAAGGTCTTTCTTTAAAAGAAAATCATCCCAAGAGTTTGCCAAACAATAATGCCTATAAATAGCCTGAATTAAGTCATAGCACCCTTGATTATTATTCGGAGTGTATTGGTATATAAAATTCACAAGCTCGCTATCCTCTTTCTCAATCCATTCAAGAACTTTTTTATAACATTTAATGTCTTTATGGAACTTTTTGGATGCGTTAATTTCCAATACAGCTTTTGTTATTATAAAACGTTCAAAATGTGTAGATAGTTTACAAATTCGATAACGTTGCTGAATTTTTAAAAGATACTCTAACATATTACTGTTCGGGGCAATAGCTTCATTTTGTAAGTATTCAATTAAAGCTATAAATTGAGAAACGGATACCTTAAAACCCTTATTTTCCAATAGTTGGTTTATTAAGTTTTTAAGAAGTATCCCCAACCGTGCTACTAATTGGGGCTTTAATTCCCCAGTATGAATTGCATTGTTGTACTTAATTAATTTACCTACCCAGTAATTAATGGCAGGTATTCCTAATTTAGGAGTTAAGACGTCTGCTTTACTTTGTAAAATAACCTCTTTGCTAACAGCAACCTCGAAAGAATTAGCTTGCTGATATGCTAATAAAAAGTCAAAAAACCAATTATCTACTAGTTTAGCCTCTTTTAAAGGCACTTTTAACCCTTCAATATAATTGGCCGATCGCACTCGGTCTTGCTCCCAATAATCTGTGTGTGTAAAGTTCATTGTGTAATAGTGTTACTTTGGGAACTACAAATATACTGCAAATGTTTAATCTAGAAAATTTTCAATAAGAAACAAGGCTCATTTTAAAGCATCTACATATAATAAATTTTCTTATTATTCGGAACCTTTAAATAAGTTGCTTTACAAGCTTTCTAGTATAATTGCTTAATCATATTCAACCATTATTAGTTGAATAGTGAATATTCAACTATTAAAGGTTGAATAATTTTAAATATTATGATAATATAAATAAAAAGCCGAAGCTATTGATTAATCAGCTTCGGCTTTTCTACTAGATGTGTTGATTTAACTTATTCTTTTTGTAGTGTTTCTTCTATGAGAATTTTACTACAACTCTATCTTTATTTACAGCTACAGCTTTTACTGTATAACTCTCATTCCAATCAAATGGTAATGTGAAAGAGGCTGTTGATGTTGGTTTGTTTTGCCCACTAGATACAAATACAAGTTTATCATTTTTATCATATACTTCATAAGTCAGTACATTTTTCCAACCTTCCATCGTAAGCTTATTATCTACTATAGTAGCTGTTCCTTCCACTATTTTTGGACTAGCTTTAAATAACTCCCATGTATTGTCTGATATGTATTCTAATGCTACATCTAATTTCGGAAGATTTAGAGCTTTAACCCGATCTTTTATCTCTTTAATTCTCTCTTCAGTTACTTTAAGAGGTGCCTTACCATAATCGTCAATAACAACATCTATCGGAGTAAGGAATCCCCATTTCTCAAAGAAATCAGTTAGATCATATCCAGCTACTTTACTTGCTGTATAAACAAACTCAGTCTGTTGTAAACCTGCATTTGCCAAATTTGGTTCATTCCTCACCAATTCATAAACATCAGGATAGAAACCACCCTTATCCTCTTGTTGTAGTGGTGTTTTTCCCAATACTCTACCAAAGTATAGCTCTAACTGCCAAAAAGGAACCAGTTTACAGAACACATCACTTCCATTTTCTTCTCCTATGTTAGAGAATCTTCCATGAGGTGCCTTATCAACTATTATACCATTCCATGCTTTTGAATATCTATTGACATAGAACTTACCCATTGATTCGTTTTGAATACGAGATGGTTGTTTAAAAACAGTTGTTTGAATATACTCAGACATAATATTATTGGTAACTTCTGTTGTACCAATCCATTTTAAACCTGGTCTTGTCTGGTTACAATGCCCTACCTCATGTGCAGGTCCCCAGCAAGAAGTGCTTCTCAGTTTCTTAACATCACAAAGTTCTGTTAAGGTACTGTTATTGTATGCAGTATGAAAAGCTGTAGCATACATATATGAGGTGTATATAACGTTAAAGAACATTCTATTCAAGAATACTTTATCGTATTTAAACAAGCCCATAAGTTCCATTTCGCTACGAACTAACTCATCGTATGCATCAATTAGTGCTAAACCATCAGGAGTATAAGTTTCAAACCTATTTGTAGGAAACACCAGGTGTGCATATTTACCTACTACATCAAAATACTTATGCTTACTATTTTTCAATAGATCTTTCCAATCATCTCCATTATGCTTTTGACTATCGAAATAACCATTTACTGCACCTGTAGCAAAGTGTATTTTGATTTTCTTGGTACTATCAAGCTCATCTAAAGTTTGTGTATGATACATTACATAAAGCAATCCATTTTGCCTCATTTTTATTTTATTGGTTCCTTTAACCAATGGATACATCTGTTTGGAGTTAAACCCATCACCATCAGGAACATCTAGATTCAATAGGCATAAACTTATATCATACCCATGGGTATCACCAACAAAGGCAATTAGCTCTTCCCCTTTTTTTACTGATATACCAGTAGGGTTATCTAACAAACTATACGGATTTGTTTTATGCGTTTTAGATTGAATCTCAGGATTAGGATACGCCTTGTACTCTGCTATTCTAAAATCTTTAGGGTATTTATTTTGATGTAAAAAGAGTGCAATATTTCTATAAAAAGGATTCTTACACTTATCAATATCAGTAATTGTTACTGTTGATTTCAGCTCCGAGCAGGTTATATCTGTAAATAGAGCTAAAGGGTCGAATCTAGCAGGGTTTAAACTAAAGAACTCCATTTCTGCACACGTTGCAAAACCTTGACCATCTCCAGCACCCGATTTAACTATAAACTTCACCGCCTTTACACCTTCTAGCGTTTTTTCAAAACTTACTCTTGTAGCTGTAGGTGTTCCATTAAAATTTTTGTCCATTAATTTTTCAAAGTTACTTCCATCCTTAGAGATTAAGATTTCTGTCTCTTTAAAAATACCATTAGGTCCACTTGGACGAGGGTGATATACCAAATAGTCTATTGACTCTGGATTTTCAAAAAAATAGGTCAGTGTTATTGGAAAGTAGTCTTCTGCCTTATTATTCCAATTAGAGTGATAAATTGAGTTATAGTCTCCATCAAAAGATTTTTCTATGCCACTTCCTTGTTGAAATGAAGAAGCCTCTCCTCTTTGAATTACTAACTTAATATCATCTTCAATATCGGCCGTATTACCAGGGGTAAAGTCTGTCAATATAACTTTTGTATCTTCTTTTGAGTCTGTACAGCCCAAGACCATAAACAAACTAAATAGACTAAAAAGACTAAATAACGATATTTTCTTTTTCATAATATTTATAAATCTAAAATATTAATTTGTTTAAGAGACCAACCAATAGTTAGTCTCTTAAACAAAGGTTAACTACTCTTCATCTGGTGCTTCTGGATCGTAAACCTCTACAGTGTACAGCTTAAATATTGCCATACTCCAGAATACAGAGTTTGTATTTGTCTTATTTACCGAATACCTAAAATAGTTAAATGGTCTTTCTGATTTGAAAGTTTCTGACTCATAAGAATCCTTACCATTAGTAGGAATATTATTCTTCTCTTTCGTAATGTTTTTAATTAAAAACCACTCTTCCCCATCTGTACTTCCAAATAAGTCTATATCTACAGGGATATTATTAGCATTTCTAGGAGTCGTACCAATTCTAAAATCTGTAATAGACTCTCTCCAACTCAAATCTATATCAATATAATGAGGAGCAGCAGGAATAGGACTACTCCACTTAGAGTGGAAGAAGCTTGCAGAGTTATCCTCTACCAAGTTCTTAATTGGTCCTTCACTAGGTTCTTGTGCATTAGTAGATAAGTGTTCTGCTTTAATATTTATTCTATCTGCTTTTTCTGTTTTAGGAGCAACTCCCGAAACGGCTTTAAACTTATGAACGTTTCCATTTGATGTATCAGTAGAGCTGAATGTTTCTAATTTGAATTCGTATTCACCATACTTAGCTCTTGTATCTGGTATCAAGAGCGTATCAACACTGGAGAGTCTCCACATGTTCTTTTTCGCCAAATGATCGTAATAACTCACTTTAGTATAGTAAATCGAGCTTCTATCTTCTGGCAATTGCCATTTTAGTTTAATAAAGCCAGCTCCAGCTTCAGACGTGATATCCGAGATATCTGCTGGTGTTATCGAGTCACTGCTTTTACTGCAACTTGCCATAGCTACAAGGATGCATAACGCAGCGTATTTTATTATATTTTTCATATTCAAAAATTCTGAATTAATAACCTGGGTTATTGACTAGTTTTTCATTTTTATTAATATCCCCTTGAGGAAGAGGTAATAAATATTGAGTCGGAGCACTAAACTTACGTTCAAAAACAACCTCTGTTTCTTTAGCAAAGTCTTCTAATGAACCAGCTGTTATATTCATACCTTTTGCTTTTACATTAAAGTATTGCTCAGCAATAAGCCATCTTCTAAAGTCCCAGAAATTTTGATTTTCAAGGTAAAACTCAATCATACGCTCTTGTCTTACCACTTCTCTCATTTTATCTTTTGTTAATGACTTTCCTGCTATTGCCCAAGACTCCTCTACAGTTGGTATTCCTGCTCTAACACGCACTTTATTCAGATACTCTTTAGCGACATCTAAATCGTTAGTTTCTACACAAGCTTCTGCATATAATAAGTATAGATCTGCTAATCTTATAATTGGCCAAGGGTGTTCTATTGGACCTTGTGCTCCAGTTTTTTTCTTGATATATGCTGGGTTAACACCTTTTTTATTTAGATATCCAGTTGGCGAATAGTTGTTATTACGCAACTTTCCTACTGTACCTCTTGAACAGTTACCACCTAGTACAAAATCGCAAACTAGTTTAGCTTTGCCTCTTTTACTTGAGTACTTTTTATAAGAAGGATCGTTATTATAGATTCCATTTGTTTCGGCACTCATTATTTCATAAAAACCCCCTTGAAAAGCAATCCAAGCATAAAATCTAGGCTCTCTATCTAAGTTAAATTTGAAAGTGCGGTTACCTACATCAGCCATATTTTCATATTCTTCGCCAATAGTAACAACCTTGAACTTTTCATCTTCAATATACTCAGGATCTTCACTAAGAGGTAAACCATTTTTAGTGTAAAATCTTTCAAGCATTGCCATTGTAGGAGCAACACCATTCCATGCGCTTCCTCCATCTGCATATGGAACCGACTTGTTTTGCAAACTATACGGTCCGGCATTACGAGTTTCTGCCCATATAATTTCAGTATTGCCAGCTTCAATAATATTATTTCTAAGACGATGCTGTATAGGATCTACAGGCTCTAGGTTACCTGCATTGTATTCATCATTTTCATATAGAGCGTGTCCTTCTTCATGCGCTAAATTGATTGCTTCTTTTAAAGCAGCTTTTGCTATTACCCATTTATTTTCATCATAAGCCAAAGGCATTAAAAGTTCCCCTGTTTTACTCTTAAAGTTTGCATAAAATTCAGAGTTACCATTAAATAATGGAGAAGCAACATACGTTAGTAGTTTAGCTTTCAAGGACTTTGCTGCAACATTTGTAGCAAGACCATACTCAACTACAGGTCTATCACTAGGTAGGTTATCTGCAGCTTTATCAAACAAATCAACTGTAAATTGAACACAATCATCCAATTTAGAACGAGATTTATAGTGTGCAGGAGGAGTCAGCATATCAGGCTCAGAATCAATTATAATTACTGGTCCATAACATCTTATCATTAGAAAATGATAGTATGCAATCAAAAAATTGGCCTGTGCAATATAGTCTTTTCTGATTTCAGATGTAACCCCTGGTACTTTATCAATATTATTAATCAGCCTATAACACTGTTTGATACCTGAAAATATTGTATCCCAATATGATATAACTGGTCTAGCCGATGTATAATTCCCTTTTGGGAATGCAGCAAATGTCTCATGTTCAAAAGCAGTAACTACCTCATCTCCTGTCATAAAATCTAACGATCCTGAACCATTGTTTGATTGTGGTAGATATGCATAACATGAATACATATAACGTTGTAATGCTAAGAGGTCTTCAAAAGCATCCTCTTCTGTAGGCTTCTCATCTGGAACAATATCTAGATAGTCGCAAGAGCCAATGAATAGTACACTAATAAGTAATAAAAGCGTATATTTAATTTGTTTCATAGTTTCAATTATTTAAAAGTCATTTGTACACCTAAATTAAATATTCTCTGAGTCGGGTATTTTAAACCAGCTCCACCACCCATTTCTGGATCCCAGTGTTTAAATGGAGAGAAAGTAAGCAAGTTAGATCCACTAACATAAACTCTAAACATCTTGTTAATTTTACAACCTACCTCCAGTTCTTTAAGTTTTAAGTAGCGACCATTTCTAAGCCAGAAATCAGAACCTTGAGTATTATGATTATTATCATATTTAGTCAGACGAGGATATTTAGCATTTACATTTTGATTCGTTGGCGACCAATAGTCATCAGCAATAAACTGCAATACGTTTCTATCTATTTGGCTACCAAATGGGTGAAAACCGCTCATCATTAAAGAAGTTCTGGCTGCACCTGTAAAGAAGAAACTAAAGTCCCAATTTTTATAAATTAAACTTGGACCGAAACCATAAGTAATCTGTGGTACCGTTGGATAACCTAAGGCTACTCTGTCATTACCATCAATACGTCCGTCATATACACCATCAATATCTGGTTGGTCAACATATTTAATATCACCTGGAGATACACGGATGTTACCCAATGTAGATGTAGGATTGTTAGCAATATCTGCTTCGTCAATGTACAGTCCATTTGTTACATATCCGTAGTGAAGGTTAATAGAGTGACCTATTATTGAGTTTGCTGGACGTGTACCTGGAGCCTCATTATATTCTAGAACTTTATTCTTTGAGTAAGTAAATGTTCCTCTAAAAGAGATTGATAAGTCTTTAGAGATATCTTTATTATAGCTATAAGACATATCTATACCTTTGTTTTCAACTTTAGCTAAGTTTCCGAATATCTTTGTTTGAGCTGTTCCTAAATAGTTAGGAATTGATTTCATCTCTTGGAAGATATCCTTACGAGTCTCTTTAAACACATCTAAGCTGATATCTAAACCATTGAATAGAGTCAAGTCAAAACCTATATTTAGCTTTTCACCAATTTCCCAAGAGATATCAGGATTGGCAAAACGGTTGTATGTAACACCATTAAAGCTCTGCTTATTATCTCCATAACCAGTTTGATAGTTCAACTTATCATTTACAAGCGTTACATCTGCCAGGTAAATAAATCTTTCTCCACCAATCCTGTCATTACCAACAAGACCGTAAGATGCTTTAAGCTTCAAGTTTGAAACAACATGTTTTATACTTTTCCAAAATTTTTCTTGAGAGATATTCCAACCCACAGCTACTGCAGGGAAAAAGCCGAAACGTTTACCTTTCGCAAAGTTCTCTGTACCATTATATCCTGCATTGAATTCAAAAAGGTATTTATTGTCGTAAGCATAATTTGCACGACCGGCAACACTTATTTTACGCTGAGGAAGAGATGCAAGTAAGCCGTTACCCGTATTTTGAGCAATCTCTTTCATACTATAAATTAAGAGACCACCTACATCGTGTTTATCAAAATTACGATTGTAGTTTAAACTAGACTCAAAGTATATCTGACGATCACCATATGTGCTTCTATTTGTATTCAAGATAGGTTTTGAAGGAGTGCCTAATGGAGATACTTCATAAGTATAAGTACCATCAGGAGCTTTATTATAATCAGTAACATGGTAAAAGTTTGCTCCTTGCGTACGTTTTGTATCTGTTCTACTCCAGTTCTTAAACGATGCTATTGCTTTAAATTCTAGCCCTTTAGTTAAGAAGTCTAATTTCTGTCTAAAAGTTAGGTTAGCACGTACAGTACTAGCAAATCTATCTTCATAACCATTTGTAGCATTATGCATAGGGTTAGCCTCTCCTGTATAGTTACCACCTGCTTTAGAACCCCATTTAACCCATTTTTCTCCTTCGTTAGGAAACTCTATCGGGAAGTTAACAGGGTTTGTATTCATAATTGAGCTATAGATACTTCCCATTCCAGTTCCTGGATATCTAATATCATCTATCAGAGCACTTAAGTTAAGCGCAATACTAGACGATTTAGACATTTTAAAATCGATGTTATTTTGGAAAGTGTATTTATACACATTAATAGAGTTGTTGTAAGAGTAGTAGTCTTTACTATTGTTCTTTAACATCCCTGTTTCATGATTCATAGAGACGTTCATAAAGTAAGTTATTCTTTTTGAACCACCACGAATATTAAAGTTTGCTTTCTGGTTAAATGCCACATCACGGAATATTTCATCATACCAGTTTACATTCGGAAACAGATAAGGATTTAAACCTAGTTCTGTACTTCTTATTTGTTCATCTGTAAATAAAACGTCTCCAGAACCTTGAGAAGTAACAGCTTCATTATACAATCTCATATAAGAAGGACCATTAACAAACTTAGGTAGTTTAGTTGGTGTGGTTATGTAGGTTTCAACTCTCGAGCCTATAAAAGGTTTTTCCGTATCAACACCTGATTTTGTAGTAACAATCATTACACCATTCGCACCACGTGTACCATACATGGCAGTTGCAGTAGCGTCTTTTAATATAGAAAAGCCATCAATAATCTCTGGATCTAAAGCATCTAGATCTGCTTTACTTGCTTCAACGCCATCAATTACAATTAATGGAGATGTAGCACCACTAATTGTAGATATACCACGAATAAAGAAATCCGAGCTATTATCTCCTGGCATACCTGTTCTTTGGTATGAAACAACCCCTGCCAACTTACCTGCAAAAGAGTTTGATAAATTTGAACTTGGCATTTGCAGTTCTTGAGGTCTAACGGTTTGTATAGAACCAACTACAGAAGCTTTTTTCTGACCTGTACCATAAGCAGTAATTACAACTTCATCTAGTAACTCTGTGTCTGGCAGAAGCTCTACTATTTTTAAGATTTGATGTTGTGCTTTGTACTCAAAAGGTTTAAAGCCAATGAATGAGACCACTATTGTAGAGCCTTCAGGAACTTCTAAAGAAAAAAGACCATTTAAATCAGTAATAGTACCGATTGATGGGTTTCCTTTAACAATAACATTTGCACCAGGAACAGACATACCTTGATCGTCTAAAATCTGTCCTTTAGCTAAGATTGTTTTCGCTTTAGCCACAGCTTGCTGCGGAGCTTTAGCATAGAGGTTTACTTGTCTTTCATTAATTGAATACTCTAACTTTGCCCTTGAAGCAACTTCACGAATAATATCGACCATACCCATGCCACTAGTATCAATAGATACTTCTGCATCTAGTAGTGTTAATACGTCCGAACCATAAATAAAGATATACTGACTGTTAGATTCTACAAAGTCAAAAATATCCTTCACTGTCCTATTTTCCAATTTCTGGGAGACATCCATATTTAATGGACTCTTTTTAGCATAGAGTGTGTTAGTATTTACACACATTACTATAAAACAACATAATACGAAAATAAATCTGCATTTACTCCCCATATCTATGTTGAAATACGAGCTGTTTTTCATAGATTTGTAATAATTAGATTGGTTAATCATTTAGATAATACATGGTTAAATCAAGCTTGAGACTGAGTAATATTGCGACTATTATTCAGTCTCTTTTTTGTTAACATTCATTATGCACTATCTTTTACTAATGTAAATTTCATCATTTATTGTATTAAAATTTAATGGTGTTATTTGATTTATTGATTTTAGTACACTTTCAATGTCACTACCAATAAGTAGTTTTCCATACAGCTTAATTTCTGATAAGTCAGATTTATATTGAAGTTTACAACCGTAATAATCCTCTAGTTTATCCAGAATTTTATCTAGTGAATCTCCTTTTAGCAGCCAAAACCCATCTTTCCAGGACACATATTGCCGTGCATCTACCTGCTCTTTAAGGTGATATTTATTATTTACTAACTCTACCTTTTCATTTGGTTTCATTACGACATCCATATGGTTAGCATCTTCTATAACCACTTTTCCTTCTAACAGTACAATAGACTCTAGCGCTGCCCCTTTTGGACTAGATATATTAAAAGATGTTCCTAAGACCTTTACTTTACTCTCATTCATATTCACAATGAATGGAGCCTCCTGATTTTTAGTTACATCAAAAAAAGCCTCACCTACTAATTTAACTTCACGTTGCTTATTCTTAAATTTACTTGGAAATATCAGTTTACTATTTGCATTTACCCAAACATTAGAACCATCGGCCAACTCTATTCTACTTCTTTTTCCTGTTGGAACATAAAGGGTATTAACACCTGCTTTTGCAGTAATTGCAGCTTTTTCGCCATCCAATATAAGTTCTCCATCCGTATTGAACTTTATGGTTGAGGTGTCTGTAATAGTTATTATGTTATTGTCGGACAATAATAGAGAGGTTTGATTAGACCAGAAGTCAGCTTGAGCCACTTTATTTGCAAGTACAGAGAATGGCTCTTCAGTTGTTAGTTTACTAACTCCTAAAAACGCTAATATTACTGAGGCTGCCAAAGCTGCCACCCCAATAAAAGTTTGGATATACTTTTTTTTGCTTAGTGATTTGGATTTTTCTTTCGATATGGTACTTTGAACTCTTGAAGATATTCTCTTACTAATCATAAATTGCTTTTTATCCACATTGCAGTGGTCCCAGAAAAAAGCCAGTTTTTTATTTTGTTCCTCAGAGCAGTCTCGAAGTAAACTATCTTCAAGCTCATCTTCCAGTTCAGAAAAGTTTATTTGTGTTTTATTTTTATTGTTTTTCATAGTACATTATAAGTGCTTCTATTAATAAGACGCAGCAAATCTTAAAATGTCCTATACAAAAACATACTTTTTTTTATTAATTTTAATTAATAGCCTCCGAAATTACCGATAATGCTTTAGCAATGTGGGCATTAA
>JASLCG010000089.1 GCA_030151885.1 Bacteroides sp. | reverse complement strand
AATACACTTTTCTTTTTCATCTAGTTTACATAAGGTAAAACGGAGTAGATAGCTATCTACTCCGTTTTATATGTTGGTTTTTAACTATTCTATTTTTGATTTGAAAATGAATATGGGAAGTTTTCTTCAGATATTCCTCTGTTTTTATTGGGTTTATCGTCCATTTCATACTTCACATTCACTCCATTAACAAAGGTACTATGTTTAAAGAAGTTATTATTATATATTTTACCGTTTAACTCTATACTTTTAATATACCTACGTTCACTATTATTTGTGGGCGCCTCTAATACAACTTTTTTACCATTTTCGAGGTGAATTGTAGCCTTGTTAAATAAAGGAGATCCAATAACATACTCATCAGAAGTAGGACAAACAGGATAGAACCCTAAAGCTGAAAACACATACCATGCAGAGGTTTGACCATTATCTTCATCACCACAATATCCATCTGGATTGGGCGTATATAATTTATCCATAACCTCTCTGGTCCAATACTGAGCTTTCCAAGGCTCTCCAGAATAGTTATATAAGTATATCATATGCTGTATGGGCTGATTACCATGAGCGTAATTTCCCATATTCATGACTTGCATTTCTCTAATTTCATGAATTACAAATCCGTAATAACTTTCATCAAATAATGGTGGTACATTAAAAACAGAATCCAGCATATTATTAAAGATTTGTTTGCTTCCCATAAGATTGATAAGCCCTGCTGGATCATGAAAAACTGACCATGTATAGTGCCAGCTATTACCTTCTGTAAAAGCATCTCCCCATTTTAATGGATTAAATGGAGTTTGAAAAGAGCCATCTTTATTTTTACCACGCATTAATTTTGTTTCATTGTCAAATAAGTTTTTATAATTCAAGGCTCTATTTTTATATGGCTTAAGTTCTTTTTTTGATTTTCCTAAAGCTTTACCTAATTCATAAATGCACCAATCATTATAAGCATACTCTAAAGTTCGAGCAGCATTCTCATTAATACCTACATCGTAAGGAACATAACCTAAAGCATTATAATACTCATAACCCTTACGGCCTGTTGAACTTACTTCTGGATGGACTGCATTTGCCCCATGTTTAACAGCATCCCAAAGTAAATCAACGTCTTTTACTTTTACTCCTTTTATATATGCATCTGCAACAACTGAAGCAGAGTTATTACCTACCATACAGTCTCTATGGCCAGGACTTGCCCACTCTGGTAAAAATCCACTTTCTTTATAGGTATTAACTAAACCCTCTTGAATTTTTAGGTTTTGTGAAGGATATACTAAATTTAATAGAGGAAACAAGGAGCGGAAAGTATCCCAGAAACCCGTATCTGTAAACATATATCCTGTGCATACTTTCCCATTAAATGGACTGTAGTGTACAACATCTCCAGCTTCATTATATTCATAAAAACTTCTTGGAAATAATACAGATCGATATAGTGCGGAGTAAAAAGTTCTTAAGTTATCGACATTTTGATCCTCAACTTCTATTTTACCTAAAGTAGAATCCCATATTGATTTAGAACTCATCTTCAACTCCTCAAAGGATTTATTACCTAACTCTTTTAGGTTAATTTTTGCTTGCTCATAACTAATAAAAGATGATGCTACCTTCACAGCTATTTTTTCTCCTCTTTCTGTATTAAAAGTAACAATAGCCCCAGAATGGTTAGATTTATTATCTAAAGATTGCGTAATTTCTTTATTATTTATACCTAATACTGAAGTAAAAGGTTTATTAAACTCTAGTACAAAGTAATTTTTAAAATTAGCTGGTACACCACCACTGTTTTTAGTTGTATACCCAATAATCATATTTTCTTCGGGTATTACTTTTACATAAGAACCTTTATCAAAGGCGTCTATAACTATATTAGACTGTTTACTCTCAGGAAAAGTAATGTTAAATAATGCAGCCCTAGAGGTTGGAACTAATTCAGTAACGACATCATAATCTGCTAAATACACTTTATAATAATAAGGAGTAGCTATTTCTGCTTTATGAGAAAACCAACTAGCTCTTTGTTCTTCATCAAAAACAGGAATACCCACATGAGGCATTATAGAAAACTGTCCATAATCGTTAATCCATGGGCTTGGCTGATGAGTTTGTTTAAAGCCTCTTATCAGCTTTGCATCATATGTATACGTCCAACCATCACCCATTTTACCAGTTTGCGGAGTCCAGAAGTTCATACCCCATGGCAATGCAACAGCAGGATAAGTGTTTCCTGTCGAAAATGAATGTTCTGACTGTGTACCAACAAGAATACTAACATAGTCAACGGGGCTAAATTTTTTAGCTTGAACAGCACATGTAATCAATAGAAATATTAATAAGCTTTTAACCTTCATTGTAGAATGTATTAAATGATTTAATAATAATAATCTTATATCCAAATATCTATCTTCTAATATCGACCTTGAATATACAACAAAAAAGGAGCTGTTATATTGAATAACAGCTCCTTTAAGAAAATTTAGTGCCCAGACCCGGGATCGAACCGGGATGGAGGTTAATCCACTGGTGTTTGAGACCAGCGCGTCTACCGATTCCGCCATCTGGGCATTGCGTTTGCAAATATACCTCTTTTTTTTATTCTGACAATAAATCATTCTAAAAAGAATAAAATAATTTTCTGTAAAAGAATTGAAACCTTTTTGAATTGAAAAATTAAGCTTATTTTAGCAGAAACTAATAAAATTTGATAGCATGAATAATCAAAATAACTACTGCGTTATAATGAGTGGTGGCGTAGGTAGTAGATTTTGGCCTTTTAGCCGTAAAAGCAATCCTAAACAATTTCTAGATTTCTTCGGGACTGGTAAATCTTTACTACAGCTCACTTATGATCGTTTTAGACAGATTATACCAGAAGAAAACATAATTATTGTTACCAATAAAATATATAAAGATTTAGTTAAAGAGCAATTACCTAATATTGATGACCAACAAATTTTATTAGAGCCTGCTAGACGAAACACTGCTCCTTGTATAGCATGGGCATCATACCATATAAAGGCAATTAATCCAAATGCTAATATTGTTGTAGCTCCATCGGATCATTTAATCTTAAAAGAAGATGAATTTTTAGGGTTAATAAATAAAGGATTAAATATAGTATCAGATAATGATATTTTATTAACTCTAGGTATAACACCTAATAGACCAGAAACTGGTTATGGATATATACAAGTAGATAATCAAATTGAAGATAAATTATATAAGGTAAAAACTTTTACTGAAAAGCCTCAACTTGACCTTGCTAAGGTTTTCCTAGAGAGTGGAGAATTTTATTGGAATTCCGGATTATTTATGTGGAACGTTAATACGATTCTAAGGTCTATAAATAGTTTATTACCTGAAGTAACCTCCAAATTAGGAGCAGACGAAACCATATATAATACTTCTAAAGAACAAGAATTTATTGAAGAAGCTTTTTCTGCCTGCCCAAATGTTTCAATCGACTTTGGCATTATGGAAAAAGCTGATAATGTGTGTGTACTTCTGGGAGATTTTGGGTGGTCTGATTTAGGAACTTGGAGCTCTTTATATGATATTTCTGAAAAAGATGAAGATAGAAATGCAACCTTAAAAGGTAATGCAGTATTCTATGAATCAAGAAATAATATAGTAGTTTTACCTAAAGATAGATTAGCTGTTGTAGAAGGTTTAGAAGATTATCTGATTGCTGAATCAGGAAATGTTTTACTTATTTGCAAAAAAGATAATGAACAGGAAATTAGAAATTATGTAAACGATGTCCATATCAAATTTGGTGAGGACTTCATTTAGATATATAATAAGAGAGGATCATCTTTACACATGATCCTCTCTTATTTTAATATGATATTTGTACTTTATGATG
>JASLCG010000087.1 GCA_030151885.1 Bacteroides sp. | reverse complement strand
GCTGTCTCTTTTACATCTAGTTTTTGAACATCTGCTAAATTCTTAACAAATAATGTCAAAGCTGTTATTGTATCTATTACTCCTTCTGATGAGTTTAATTTAGTACTTTCTAGCTTGTGGAATTTAGCTTTAAGAGATTCTATTACACCTGACTTGATATTATTCAAAGCAGCATTACCATTCTTATCTAAAGAGTATTTTGCCCCTAACTTTAAACCTGCAAGAAATGTAATTAAATGCTCGGTACTATCCTCTTGGTCTTTACGAAGAAAAGCATTCAGTGAACGTTTAGAGGATAGCACGTTAAAATCTGTAGGTCGGGTACTATCAATATTTTTAATTATATAAATATTGCCACCTTGCCCTTGTATTAAACCTTCAACTTTAAGCTCTTTAATATCCTGCTCTATACGCGCTACAAGAGAGTATGTCGGATTGTCACCAACGATATATGTAGTATCATAGACATTATTTAGTTTTTTTTCAAAGCCCATAATTCGAGAGGATCTACTGCCTTGATCGAGTAATAGTCTAACTCTTTGGCCTAAATCTAGGTCTAACCTATTTTGTGTAAAATATTGAATTGCTGTTGAGCATTCATATACACTCGTATCTCTTAGTTGCTTCTCCAGCCACTCTACAGCCTCATCATAAAGTTCTTGTTCGGCTAGAGGCACATACTGGTCACCTACCATTGCAATATTGAAACCATAGAGAACATACTTATCTCCGACATTAGGTTTGAGTGTTGCATTTGGTAATGGTCTACCATAATCATCATTTCTTACAATCTCAAAGTTCTGAGACTCATCTTCAGCTGAAAAGCCAGACTTATTAAAGAATAGAGCAAAGTCCATTCCGTTTAAATCACCTGACACAAATTGCAATCTCAACTCCTCACCAGGTAACAAATACTCTTCTTTAAAATCTATTCCTGAATCTTTAATCTTATAAGCATCCCATTTAGCTATTTTACCTGTCTCTTTATCTTTATCTTGATACTGTACTGCGTTAATAGATTCAATCGTTCCTACTCGTTTAGGATAAATATCATCAAATATTACAGTTCCCTCAATAACCTCATCGTTGGTCATGTTGGGATACGCATCAATAGTAGAGCCTTTTAATACAGGAATACGCAACCTTTTCGAGTAAACAGCATCTACACCTTCACCCTCTTCAGCTTCTCTATATTCTTTAGGTATATTACGAGTAGAACCCAAAGGGAGTATACGTGTATATTGTTCTTTTTTATCTCCTTCATTGCGCTTCATTTCTAACACAGATACTTCTGTCTCAAAATCTACTTCATCACCATACTCTAATTTATTAACTAGGTGAATAATCTTATCAGTAACATACCATTCTGCATCATACTCTTCAGCTATGTGTGTAAGTGCATCAAAGATTGTAGTGTTTACATCGAATAGTATATCCTTAGCTTCAGTTGGTTCAATAGAACCCATTTTAAAATCAGCAATACCAAAGTAACGGTTGGCATTATCAACAGCTATCTTTATAAAGTATTCAGGATTGCCAAATAAACGCCACTCAACCTCTTTAACCCCCTGGCTTAAATAGTAATACTGAATGTCCTTAAAGAACATTTCAATCGTTTCAAACTTTAAAGTATACTTATACTTTCGTTTCTTTATTTGCTCTGGTTGATAGTCATTTCTAAGTGCAAATTTATCACCCTCCCAAAGGATATAATCAGTACGATTAAACGCTACATAGGTATTTAAAAAGAAGGATATCTCAATGTAGTTTTCACTCATTAGTGAGTGTTTCCATATATCATTTTTATCAATACAATATTTGGCCTTAACAATATCGTTCTTATCAAGAATCGAAAGAACTTTATCTTCTGGTGCAAAATCTACTAACCCTATCTTTATCATTTTTTAATCCTATTTTTGGGGTTTAACTCTCTTACTGTTACCATAAGCTTTCCTGTGTTTTCTGTAAGCGTATCTAATGGTGTATAAGTCTTTCTACGTAAAGTAAATGTTGTATTTAAGGGCTCTATATAAAGCTTAAAGTTTCCATCACCTTTATCGTTATCTATAGCATCTTGTAGGGCATTGTATTTCTCCAAATAGTCAGATAAGTTTTCTCCTTGTATAAGAAATATAAGATCTACTTCCTTGGCATCAGGCTGAATATTATCATTAAATACCTGCACTCCTGGATGGCTAATCATATCATTCTCTGTTTCCTCTTTACGATCAGCACGACAAAGTAAATTTTCGAATGATGCACCAATAAGCGATGCTCCATAAGTGGCGAATATATCCTTGTTCTCTATAAATGCTATTCCAATCATACAATACCCTTTTATAGGAAGGTATTATTGTCGGTTTTTGGGGGTAAAAAAGACCTACTCCGATATTGGAATAGGTCTTTTTCATTTTATAAATATTATCTGGGGGCCAACCCCTTCGTATTTCTAGCTACAGCCTCGATGTTATATTTTATTTCATCTAAAGCGCTTATATTGGTACTCATCTCTTTGCTTAGATTATAATTTTTCATCTGTACTTGTTGCATTTCATATAGAATATCTGTTTGCTTTTTGAGTTCATCATGCACTAGATTTATTTGTGTAAATGTTTGCATTCTAGTATTGGTTACATTGCCTAACATTGTTCTTATTTCAATAACGCTTTCAGCTATTCCTG
>JASLCG010000082.1 GCA_030151885.1 Bacteroides sp. | reverse complement strand
TCTTCGCTACAGACAAAAACTTTCTAAATTTTAATCGTAAACTATTTGTCACTACACTTACACTACTCATAGCCATTGCGGCACTTGCAATCATCGGGTTTAATAAAAAACCATTAATCGGATACAAAACTCCAGCTGCTATAGGAATACCGATTAGATTATAAATAAATGCCCAAAACAAATTTTGTTTAATAGTTTTCACCGTCTGTTTTGACAACTCTATTGCCATAGGTATTTTATTTAAGTCTGAAGATATAATTGTCATTTTAGCTACATCAATAGCAATATCACTGCCTTTACCCATTGCAATACTGACATCAGCTCTAGCCAATGCAGCACTATCATTTATTCCATCTCCCACCATGGCAACGACTTTACCATTTGCCTGTAACTCCTTTATAAATAGTTCTTTTTCATTTGGTAAAACATGAGCTTTATAGTGTACAATGCCTGCTTCTTTAGCAATAGTATTAGCAGCCTTTTCATGATCTCCTGTCAACATATATATTTCGATACCCAGTTTATGCAGCGTTTTAATAGCAGTTATAGAAGACGGCTTTATTTTATCTGCTACTCCAAGAACTGCCAAAACCTTTTCATAATCTGAAAACCAAATTATAGTCTGTCCCAAAGCCTCAATAGATTTACCATTTAACATCATAGCTTCGGATATTTTTATATTTTCCTTTTCTAATAAGCTTTGGTTACCAACAAAATAAGTTATACCATTTACGACAGCTTGTATTCCAAGACCTGTTAAACTCTTAAAGTTATCAACAAGCACCCCCTCGTCTAAAACATCCTCATAATGTTTAACTACGGACTCTGCTAATGGATGTTCCGATTGATTTTCTAATGCTTTTAGAACACACTTTAAAGAATCATCGTTGCCACTCCACCTTTCTGACAACACCTCAGGCCTTCCTTCAGTGATAGTACCTGTTTTGTCTAATACAACAGCATTCACTTTTTTGGCTAACTCTAAACTCTCAGCATCTTTGATAAGGATACCATTTTCTGCTCCTTTTCCAATTCCAACCATAATAGCAGTTGGAGTAGCCAACCCTAATGCACACGGACATGCAATTACTAGCACTGTAACCATGGATAATAAAGCTTGAGAAAAAGCCGTATTACCTCCAAATACAATCCATGTAATAAATGCAATTACTGCAACTCCAATAACTATTGGAACAAATATGGATGCTATTTTATCCACTAGCTTCTGTACAGGAGCTTTACTACCTTGTGCATCTTGAACCATACGTATTATTTGAGCAAGCATGGTCTCTTTTCCCACTTTAGTAGCGATAAACTCCAAACTACCTTTCTGATTTATAGTGCCAGCATATACAAAACTCCCCTTCTCTTTTTCCACAGGAATAGGTTCGCCACTTAGCATACTTTCATCAATAAAAGAGTTTCCCTTCAACACCTCTCCATCAACAGCAATACGATCTCCTGGCCTAACTAGTATCCTATTACCCTCTACTACATTTGCAATAGGAGTAACTTGATAATTTCCATTTTTATCAATTAATGTAACATAGTTTGGTTGTAATCCAATCAACTTTTTTATTGCTGATGACGTGTTACTCTTAGCCTTATCTTCGAATAATCTACCCAATAATATAAATGCTATAACAACAGCCACAGCTTCATAATAAACATGAGTTTCCAAACCTCTAGAAGTCCAAAATTCAGGATATACAGAATTAAAGACACTAAATACATACGCTACCCCTGTACTCAAAGCAACAAGAGTATCCATATTTGAGCTTCTATGTTTTAATTGTTTCCACGCATTTATATAGAAAGAGTTACCTAAAAAAAACATTATAAATGTTGTAAGTAACCACATTATTGCATTGCCATAAGGCATGTTCATAAAGAACATTCCAATAATAGCTACAGGTAAAGCCAGTAAAATAGCCCAAATAGTTTTCTTTCTTAGTCTTAAATACTTCAATTCATGCTCTTTGTCTATTTTAGTACTATTGAGTAATTGTGTATCAACAACTAAGCCATAACCAACAGACTCAACTGCTTGTTGTAATTCGGATAGAGAAGTTAATTCTTGATCAAACTCAATATTTACTGAATTATTAGCAAAATTCACATTTGCAGATAACACTCCTTTATGAGTTTGTAAAGTCTTTTCAACTTGACTAGCGCAAGCTGCACAAGACATGTCTAATACAGGATAAGTATCTTTATTTATCAACATGATATTTCTACGTTATTTTAATCTATCACAAATATCGCAGATATATACCTGTTATCTATTACATAATTTGCTGAAAGGTTTATATGTTTTACAGCTTATCAATAGGAGTTCTATTTTTAAGGTTACTCTCTTTAAATTGAGTTGGAGTTATACCTGTATTTTTTTTAAACTGAGTGCTGAGGTGTGCTGTACTTGAGTAATTTAATTCGAAAGCTATTTCACTAAGATTTAACTCTCCGTACTCTAATAGTTCTTTCGCTCTTTCGATTTTTTGAGCTATAAAGTACTTTTCAACCGTTGTATCTTCCGACTCCGAAAACAAAGTACTCAAGTATTTATAATCTAAATGAAGCTGGTCGGCAATATAATCAGATAAATTAGTCTTAATAGTTATTCTATTATACACTACTTCGACTATAATTGTCTTAATATTCTCTATTATTCGAGCTTTCTTATCATCAATCAACTCAAAACCTATGGCTGTTAGCTTATTCGATAAAGTTTGTTGTTCTATTACTGTTAACTCCCTTTTAAAACTAACTACACCTAGTTTAATTTCTGTATAAGGTAACTTCATCTCTGAAATAATAGACCGTATAACTAATATACATCTATCGCAAACCATATTTTTAATAAACAACTTCATAAGCCTTATATTGATTAACCTACATCATAGTATAACAAAATTACTTAGAATAATTCTAAGATGAGAAAAAAATGTAATAAATATGATATAAAATTGCATTCAAATTACATAAAACAAGCTGTTTAGTTATTTTATATATACCCTAGTTTCAGTTATAACATATTTCTAATCTCATTTTAATGTTCCAATTATAGCTTTGCAGTACACTTAATCGAAGATTATTTATGCAAAATTCAATTTTATACTTTTTAATCTCTGCTAGTATTCTAATTTACGCTGTACCTGTACAAAGTCAGCGTACTATTACTTTATCTGAAGCAGAAGAGTTGTTTAAACAGCGTAATGCTGAGCTTATCGTAACAACCCAAACCGAAATTATTAATGCAAATGCAGCTATTAAAGAAGCTAAACTTTTAAACAACCCAGAAATTAGCATAGAGCAAGTAAACCTTTGGAGCACTAGTAAACAAAGGGATGGAGAGAAGGAATTAATACCTCCCATCATTGGAAACTTTGCTAAGAATACGCAATTTTCATTAGAATTGAGCCAAGAAATTAGATTAGGAGGAGAAAGACGTAAAAATATACGAAAAGAGAAGAAGAATAAAGAAGTAGCCTCTTTCGAAAATTTAGAAAAGACACATACTATGCTTTTAGAGTTCAAAGAAGAGGTCTTTCAACTTCACTATGCAAAGGAGTATGCTTCAGTCTTAGAACAACAAAAGAAAATTTACGATACTATAATCACAAACTATAAAAAACAGTACGAGCTTGGATATATTGCTCCAACCGAACTACTACGTATTCAAGCAGAAGCTCTACAATTAAAGCAGGAGTTAAACGATACTTACAAAGATATTAATAGTGGAATCGAAACCATACAAAGTTTGTTAGGCTACAATATGGATGAGATAGTTCAAATAGATATTCCTGCAAACAGCATGAGACTTGAAAATGGAGTAGATTACTTATACTCATTATTAAACTACAACCCTACTATTTTAAAAGGTAAAGCCCAAATAGAAGCACAGCAACAGAACTTAAGCTATGAGCGTGCTGTAAGAATACCTAATATGACTTTATCTGCAAACTATGACCGATTTGGTGGAGTATGGAAAGACTTTATTGGTTTTGGTGTTAGCTTTAGCTTACCAGTTTTTAACAGAAATCAAGCCAATACTAAAGCTGCTAAACAATTAACTAAATTAGCAAGTTTCGAAGTAGAACAAGAGAATATTAAGCTTAGAAACAAGATACACACCTCTTTTTTAAATTATCAACAGACTCTTCTTTTTCTTAATCAACTTGAGGAAGAACCTATCATTGCAGATTTAGACTTTCTACTAAATAAATACGAATCTAATATTTTAAAGCAAAATATAAGTCTTATAGAATTTATAGATTTTATGAACACCTATAAAGACACTAAAAATATCTTACTAGAAACTCAAAAAGAATTATTTAATCAATATAGCATCTTAGAAGCAACAGTTGGTGTAAAACTTAATTAAGAATAAATTATGAAAGCATATTATTTTATAGCAATAACATTATTGTCATTAGCAGCTTGCTCTTCAAATAGCACAAGCAATGAAGAGAAAAACAATAAAATTCCATACGAGTATTTACACTATGTTACTGCTCAAACACTTGAAGAGATAGATGTTCTAACTCTTAATGGAAAAGTTACCTATAATCAGGATGAAATTGTAGTATTCAAACCCATTAGCGACGGAATTGTGGTAAAAAGCTTTTTTACAGCAGGAGATTATGTTAAAGCAGGGCAAAAACTTCTGAATATTAAAAGTGACGCATTCTATGAACTACAAACAGAAATTGAGTCTGCACAGGGTGATTTTAAACTAGCACAAAGAGAACTTAAAAAATCTGAACAGATGTTCGAAGATAAACTTCTTTCGGAACAAGAAATCATAGAGGCACAAGTAGAGTACAGTAAAGCTAAATCTACTCTAGAACGCTTAGAGGCTTCTTTAAAAATGTATGGAAGTGCTATTGGCAGAGGTATATACCAAGTAAGTGCCCAATCCAATGGATATGTATTTAGTAAAAATGCAAGTCCTGCATCAACAATTACCCCAGATGATGAGGTCTATACATTAGGACAAATTGACAACTTATGGATTATGGCTAATATATATGCTAAATCTATCGAAGAGGTAACTGTCGGACAAAGTGTTATTATAAAGTCACCGTCATACCCATCGAAGCTTTTTAATGGAAAAATCGTTAAAGTTCTTCCATATATAGATCCTGAAGAAAAAGTTATGAAAGCAAGAATTGAATTTGAAAATAAAGATCTTGCCCTTAAACCAGACTTTACAGTAGAGGTTAAAGTATTAAATGAAAATCTTAAAAATAAAATCTATGTGCCTTCTGAATGCTTAGTTTTCGACAACAATAAATTTTATGTTTTAAAAAAGAAAAGTGGAGCTTTAAAAATTCAAGAAGTAACAATATTAAAACAAGATAAAAATAATACAGTTATACAAGAAGGAGTTCAACTTGGAGATTCTATTCTATCGAAAAACCCCCTATTATATTACACTCAACTTAAATAGAATACCTTATGCATCAGTTTGTAAAAAACATTATTACGCTAGCACTAAGACATAAAATTTTTGTACTATTCTTAACTGGTATTTTACTTATAGCAGGAGTAGTGGCATATGTTCATACCCCTATTGAAGCATACCCTGATGTTACAAACACCAGAGTACGTATTATTTCACAATGGCCAGGAAGAAGTGCAGAAGAATTAGAAAAATTCGTATCACTTCCTATAATGAGGGAGGTGAATAATATACCTAAAAAAACAGATGTTAGGTCTGTCTCATTATTTGGTTTATCTGTAGTGACTGTTATTTTTGAAGATGATGTAGAAGACTTCTACGCACAGCAAATGGCAGTTAATAAAATGCAGTCTATCAATCTTCCTGATGGTGTAGAGTGCGAAATAGAACCTCCATCTGGAGCTACAGGAGAAATTTTTAGATATGTTATTGAAGGTGATTTGCCTATCAAAGAGTTAACAGCTATCAATGAATGGATTGTTGAGAAAGAGCTGTTATCCGTTCCTGGAGTAGCAAATATAACAAGCTTTGGTGGTGAAGAAAAAATCTATGAAATACAAGTAGATCCTAATCTTTTACAAGCCTATGACATTACCCCACTAGAACTCTTTGAAGCTGTTGAAAATAGTAATATAAACATTGGTGGTGATATCCTTAAAAAAGGGAATCAAGCTTTTGCTATACGAGGTGTAGGGTTACTGGAAAGTGTAGAAGATATTGAATACTTACTTATTAAAAACGAAAATGACATACCTATTTGCGTTAAAGATGTAGCTAAAGTTAAGGTCTCTGCTAAGCCTAGATTAGGACAAGTAGGACTTAACGACAAAGATGATATAGTACAAGGTATTGTTGTTATGCTAAGAGGAGAAAATCCAAACATCGTTATTTCGGCTATTAAAGAGAAGATAGAAGAACTTAATGAACGAATCTTACCAGATGGAGTTACTCTTACTCCTTTTTTAGATAGAACCAAGCTTGTAGATTCAACAGTTCATACTGTACTGGAAAACTTGCTAGGAGGCATAATACTTGTCTCTTTAGTGGTATTTATCTTCCTATATAATTGGAGAACTACCCTTATAGTGGCTTCTGTAATTCCGCTATCTTTCTTATTTGCTATTTTAATGCTCCGAATACAAGGCCTTCCAGCCAATCTAATTTCAATGGGAGCTTTAGATTTTGGGTTGCTATTAGAAGGAACTTTAGTTATAGTAGAGTCTATATTTGTAGGTCTAGAAAAAAACAGCATTATTTATGGTGATCGCTTTGAGCGTATTTCCAAAGGAGGCATTATTCGTCAATTCACAAACAAAGTTGCCCCACATATTTTTTTCGCTCAACTTATTCTTGTGGTAGCTCTGTTTCCAATCTTCTCTTTTCAAAAAGTAGAAGGAAAAATGTTTTCACCTTTAGCTTTTACATTAGGTTATGCACTGTTAGGTTCATTGATTCTAAGTTTGACCTACGTTCCTGTTATGGCTAAAATACTACTTACTAAACCTGTCAAAACAAAGGATAATTGGCTCAGTAAGAATTTAATTAATGGGATATATAAACTCTTTAGTTTCTGTTCTAAACATAGAGTTGCAACTATATTAAGCTTTCTTATTTTACTGACTTTATGTTGTTTTAGATTTTCTTTTTGGGGTACAGAGTTCATCCCTAAAATGAACGAAGGTGCTATTTATATTCGAGCAACTCTACCTAACAGTATAAATCTAGACGAAGCTGTCGAGTTAACAAAACAGATGAAAGAAGATATTAGAAGCTTCGAGGATGTAGATTTTGTACTAACACAAACGGGCAGACCAAATGACGGAACAGATCCTACAGGTTTTTTCAATATTGAGTTTCACACCGAATTACTACCCGATAAAGAGAGAAAAAGTAACCTCTCTAAAGACGAGCTTATACAAGCCATTGGAGATAAGCTATCTAAGTATCCTGGAATAGACTTTGGATTCAGCCAACCCATTCAGGATAATGTGGAAGAATACGTTGCCGGCGTAAAAAGCTCACTTGTTGTTAAGATATTTGGTAATGACTTATACGAACTTGAGGAACTAGCATATCAAACAGCTGATGTTATTAAAGAGGTTAGAGGTATAGAAGATATTAATGTCTTTAATAGTATTGGCCTACCTGAATTGCGAATTAATATCAATGAGCGAAAGCTAGCACAATATGGGGTTAATATGGCAGAGGCTCAATCTACTCTAGAACTTGCCTTGGCTGGAAAATCTGCTACAGAGTTTTATGAACACGATCGTATATTCGATGTAATTATCCGTTTTGAAGAGCCCTTTAGAGACGATAAAGATAAAATAGAGAATATTTTAATACCAACATCAAATGGCCATAAGGTAAAACTAAGTGAAATATCAGACATCAGTTATATTACAAGTCCTACATTTATTTATAGAGAGGGTAATAGCAGATATGTAAGTGTAGGATTTAGTATTAGAGATAGAGATTTAGGTTCGACAATAGCTGAGGCTAAAAAACTTGTTGAGCAAAACATTCAAATCTCCTCTAAACATAAAATAGAGTGGGCTGGAGAGTTCGAAAGCCAACAACGAGCTACAAAACGTTTAACAATAATAGTACCTATAGCACTCCTAATTGTACTTCTTTTACTATACTTTAATTTTAAAACAGTTAAAGATACCCTAATTGCAGCTAGCGCTATTCCTTATGCTCTTATAGGTGGTTTTGCTTCATTATGGTTAACTAATACTATATTTGGCATATCTGCTGGAATAGGTTTTATCATACTATTTGGTATAGTTTCTATAGATAGTATTCTATTAGTGTCTATCATGAAAAATGAGATGATGAGACACCACAACCTTAGGATAGCTATTGACAATGCCGTAAAACAGCGTATTAGACCAGTTCTTATGATTGCTTTTATGGGATCTATGGGCCTACTACCTGCAGCACTCTCTACAGGAATGGGGTCGGAGATACAAAAACCATTAGCTATTATGATTGTAGGTGGTATTATTATATGTATGCTTTTATCTTTCACTGTACTTCCACAAGTATTCTACTTTGCCTATAGAAAAGATAAATCAGTTAAGATATAACTTATGTTATTAAAATATAGTAACTTTATTAGATATTAGAGACAATATATATGGACTTACTTTTAGTTGAAGATAACAAAAGAATAAGTGACTTCATGGTTAAAGGGCTTGAAGAGTCTGGATACTTTGTAACACTTGCAGAAAATGGAGTTGATGCTAGAGAACAGATATCAAAATCTAACTGGGATATCATTATTCTTGATATTATGTTGCCCGACATTGATGGCATCGAGATTTTACAATATGCCCGTTTTAAGGGCGTATTGACACCTATATTAGTAGTTAGTGCCTTAGGTGATCCTGAAGATAAAGTTAAGGCGCTAGATTATGGCGCTGATGACTACCTTTCAAAACCTTTTAATTTTAGAGAGTTAGTAGCACGTGTTAATGCACTAACTCGTAGGGCTAATATGTCTTCTGATATTGTAAAAAAAGAAGCTCTTACCTGCCAAGATTTAATATTAAATGTAGATGAACATCGAGTTGAAAGAGCTGGTAAAACTATAGAACTAACCTTGCAAGAGTTTAAGTTACTTCATTTATTAATGCAACATATTGATAAGGTTATGTCTAGAGCAGAAATATTAAACTCCGTTTGGGGACACGACTATCAATCTAATACTAATATTGTTGATGTTTATATATCTTATCTACGCAATAAAGTAGAAATAGAAGATGCGCCTAAGCTCATAGAAACAGTAAAAGGTAGAGGCTACATAATACGCTCTAAGTAATTATGAAAGTACAAACTAAACTTGTTTACTGGAACACATTGCTATTTACTACTGTTTTCATAGTAATTAGCATTTTGTTCTTAATAACATATTCTCAATATGCTACATATTCTATATTTCAGCAACTTAAAAATGCTGCAAACATAAGTGCTATATTTCACTTAGAAGAAGATGAGCTAGCACCCAAAGACTTTGCTCATGTGAAAGATGAATATAAAGAATCTGTTTCAAATATTTATTACCAGGTTTATGCCGATGATAATAGCATAAAGTATGGACTTAGTTTAGATACTGTACCAAATGATATATTAGATACTATACGAACAAATAGCTCCTATTATTTTACAGACGATTATTATTATGCATACGGAATTTTCTATAGAGATAATGAGGGAAACTTTGTTATTGTAGCTAAAGAGAAAAAAGAACTCCTACAAAAGCAACAGGAAACTTTAATAATACTCTTATCCTTAGGGCTACTCTTTAGTAGTATCATGGTATGCTCAATTAGTAAATTAATAGCTTACAGGGCCTTTAAACCTTTTAGAGATATAAATAAAGCAGCACTTGACCTTATTGATAAAAAGAAAAAAGACCTACAGTTAGTATCTCCTAATTCTAAAGATGAGCTAGATGAACTAATTATTATATTGAACAAGCTACTAAAGCAACTTGAAGAGACTTTTATAATTCAAAAAAACTTCGTTAGATATGTTACTCACGAGTTTAAGACTCCAATTGCCGCTATTAGAGGTAATTTAGAAGTTTTTTCAATAAAAGATAGAACTCCAGAAGAGTATAGAGAATTATGCAATAAATTGATAGATGAAGTAGAAGGTTTAAATCAAATTATTAACACATTATTAGCTATTTCAGACATTCACTCTAACAACTACTCAGAACTTACCTCTGACATTATAGACTTAGGTGTATTAATACAAAAAATTATACAGAGAACTAAAGCAAACCACAGCAACACTAAATTAATATTCGTCAATGAGTGTAGTAGTGAAGAAGACTTATTAATAGAAGTTGCTTGTGGCAGAACACAGATTACTATGGCATTATCTAACTTAATTGAAAATGCTGCTAAATACTCTAATGGTAAAGATGTTACAATTTCATTAAGTTCTACTGCAGAACAGCTCAAACTTATTATTAGAGATAATGGAATAGGTATTCCAAAAGAACAACTCGAGTTTATAAGCAAGCCTTTTTATAGAGCAGATAACGCAAGCTATAAAGCAGGATCAGGAATAGGACTTTCTATCGCTTTACGGATATTAGAAAAAAACAATATAAAATATAAGATAGAATCAGTTGTTAGTCAAGGCACAACCATTACTATTTTATTTACATAGAAAAAGGGTTGAGTGTAATTACACTCAACCCTTTCTTTTAATATAGATATAGAGTTATTTTCCCTCACCAGCTTGATGAATTGTAAGTTGAGGAAATGGGAACCCAATACCTCTCTCATTAAATACCTCGT
>JASLCG010000056.1 GCA_030151885.1 Bacteroides sp. | reverse complement strand
TCCTTACAAATTGAAAATTTGAATCGGAATAAAGACCACTCGTTTTTCTCCCGAAGGTCGCAAAATTGGTAAGACGATGAAAAGAGAACACAAGATAGAATTTAGAGTTACCCTAACGGAATCTCTACTTATAAAAAACAAAGCAGATAAAATTGGTTGTAGCGTTTCTGCGTACTTGCGTAGTACTGCACTTGGGTACGCACTTAGCTACAAACTAACACAAGATGAAATTGAGGTTTACAAACTCCTAAACAAGTTTGCTGATAATTTCAGAAGAATCAGTAACCTATTTAAACTTGGTGATACCACAGGCGTAAAAGAAGCTACTATTGAAACCGCAAACTTAATTAGAGATCACCTTCAAAAACTAAAGTAATATGATAGCTAAAGCAAAAACATGTATTGGAGGAACAGCTCTTTTTAATTATGTGATTAATCCAAACAAAGGCTATGAACTTGTTAGAAACAATCTTTCGGGGGAAACTCCGAAAGATATGTTTTTAACTATGCAGATTCTACAAAATCAAAACTCACGCTGTAAGAACAATACAATCTCCGTTGTTATCTCACCTACTATTGAAGATAGTAAGAAGATGACAGATAAAGATTTAAACAATCTTGTCCATGATTTTTTAGTTGGTTTAAAGTTAGATCCCAAACATGCGCAATACATTGCTTTTGTTCACACTGAAAAAGAGCACAAGCACATTCACATACTGGCTAATCGTATTGATGAAAATGCTAAGGCATTAAAGGATAATTACATCGGATTTCAAGCGCAACGCATCGCTCATGAGATAGCTTTAAAATATGGTTGGACTTCTATAAGACAAGAAAACGAAAACAAAAAAGAACAAGTAAAAGCTAATCAGA
This sequence comes from Bacteroides sp., assembly GCA_030151885.1. Lineage (GTDB taxonomy): Bacteria > Bacteroidota > Bacteroidia > Bacteroidales > Bacteroidaceae > Bacteroides_E. The sequence goes on along the minus strand of JASLCG010000056.1, from coordinate 2,238 downwards.
AGCAAGTAGTCCAAGAGATTAAAAAAGCACACTACCATGTTTTAAAAGAGCACCCTAAAAGCTTACACCAGTATATCGATATGATGCGTATGCATCAAATAGAAGTAAAACCGAGTGTAAACAAACAAGGCAATATTCAAGGGTATCGATTTATTCACTTACCAACTAATACAAATCTAAAAGCAAGTGAGGTTGACCGCAATCTAAAACTAAATGACCTGTTTGAAAATAATACTTCCAAACGTAGTGATGATTTATTTCACACTGTTCTATTCAAAGACCAAGACAAACAAATTTCATTTGAGAATTGGAATACAAACACAGCAAGCCTATTTAGTTTTCTAAACTCCTACGGCAATTACTATGAGGACTATGCTCCTGATATCACTAGAAAGAAAAAACGAACGATAAGACGATAATTATGGCAAAGCATCAACCAACACTTACAGAACTCACTGAGTTACTTTTTAAACAAGTAGTTTACTTACAAGAAACAATGAAGCAGAATATCGCTCAGCAAACTGAACTTTCAGACAAAATAAACAGCATTGAGGTAAAAGTAAACCTGTCAGAGCTTCGTAATCTTGAAACTAAAAATAGAGAAAGACTCCAAAATGATTTTACTGCATTTCATTCTAAACTTGTAGAAAGTAAAGAGGAGCTTTTAAAAGTCTATAGAGCTATTAGCAACAAGAAGATGTTTTACCTAATTGCACTTAATATTTTTCTCCTCTTCACAAGTGGAGTATCAATGTACATTGCCATTGGTAAATCAGTTGATAGTTCTAAGCATGAGAAACTAATAGATGATAACAAAAAGACTGATCTTGAATTAAATCATCTAAATCAGTTTTTTAAAGAGAATCCTAAGAACTATGAAGTGTACAAGAAATGGAGAACCGAAACAGAGATAAAAACAAACAAGCCTTAGTTTAAAATGACTAAGGCTTGTTCGTATTATTTTTTTGAAAGCAATTTTTCTAAATATGCTATTTTCTCTTTCTCCGCTTCTAATAGGCGCTCATAAAGCTTTTTATTTTCTTCGTAAGCTTCTACCAATTTATCGAGAGGATTGAATGTAGGATTATATAAATTCTTTATTGCAGAAGAATCATCTTGAAAGGTATTATTGGTAATAATATTCATCACCTTATCGTCTGAATATTCTTTAATCACCTCAATAGGCACCTCCAATATTTTAGCAATGTTTTCTAATTTAGTTTCTTCAACAGACTCACTGTTTTCAATAATAGATACTTGTTGCTGACTAACGCCTAAAAGCTCAGCTAAAGTTATTTGCTTCATTCCTTTTATTTCACGGATTCGACTAATATTTTTTCCTATATGTTTACGAGTAGCTGTTGTCATGGCTTAACTTATTAGGTTTAACAAATATAAAAAAGAGGTTTATTAAAACCTATAACCTATCTCATTCTAATGATAGCGTAAGATACTAATTTTCAATTGTATTTTACAAGTAAAATTAGTTCGCTACTGTAGTTTATAATGTCAACTTTGATAATAAAACGCTACTTTATTACAAGCAGTAAATTCGTAATCAGTCTTTTACAAGTATTCATCCAAAATCTTAAATCAATTATGGAACACAAGATACACCAGGGAAGAAACATAAAACGTTTCAGAGAAATGCTTGGAATCAAACAAGAGGTTCTTGCATTTGATTTAGGAGATCATTGGACTCAGAAGAAAATCTCATTGTTGGAAAAAAAAGAGGTAATTGATAATTCACTTCTACAAGAGATTTCTAATATACTGGCTGTACCAATTGAAGCCATTAAAAATTTTGATTCAAAACAAGCTCTAAGCATTATCTCAAATACACACATTGATTCTCCAACACAAAAATATCATTACGATACTATTAATCCGATTACTGCCATAGTACAATTACACCATGAAAAGATTGAATTGTATGAACGAATTATCAAAGAGAAAGATGAGATGATGAATCGTTTAGAGAAACTGATCCAAAATAAATAGGTACTTATAGAAAAAAGATAGAATTACTGTGGAGGGTATTCTACTTTTTTCTTTTCATAGATAGTAATTTAAAAACATTTAAGGTGATTAGGTCTTAATGAGACTTAGTTTTTAGGTTTTATTTTTTATTAATAATTGCACAAAATTAGGCAATGCCAAGCGGTTCGCTAACAAGAAATTCCCCCATAAATGCTTGACTAAAGTCTTCGCTTTATTGCGTTGCTTCTTGCGCTCGCT
>JASLCG010000049.1 GCA_030151885.1 Bacteroides sp. | reverse complement strand
GGTCGAAGTAGCATCTTATGGACCTTCTGGAAAAGAGTTTGTTAAACTAATTAAGGATGCAGTTCTATTTACAGACAAGAATGATGTAAACTTTAATAAACCAAATAAGAAAAAAAAATATGAAGTATATAATGGTGGTAATGTTGATCCGAATAGTGGAAACCATTTTGCTTTAAAATTCTCTTACAATTAATATAAGTATAATTTCTATGTGAAGGTGGGTGTTGGACATTGGCTCCGATACCCACCTTTTTTGATCATTTTACACTCTTGTTTCATTCTTATAGTTAATGTATTTATCTGTTTTTTTCGTATTAAATAATGTTCTATTTTCTGATGTCTTGAGATATGTCAATTATTTATATTATTAGTAATAATAATTACATATTTAAGTATGAGTTTGTGGGGAATGTATTTAGTTAATTGATTTTACATTTTACTATCAAATAGTATGGTTTAGATTGAATTTTGTGTCGTAATAACAAAATATTTCATATGGGTTACAAATGAATTTATTGTTTATAATATGCTTATAGCTAAAGGTTTGTATCTGTAAATATTGCAATAAACAGCTTTTTTAATGTTGGTATATTTGAAAGTGATTGTATTGATGATGTAAGTGTTAATTATGTTAATAAAGGTAAAATAAAGACCAGTATGTATTGTGGTGTTAATAATGATCTCTATATTTGTATCAGAAACGAAAAAGATAGATAGTTTAAAATAATGTCAGATTATTTCAACTAGGCTATTTAAGTAAATTATAAATCCATTAAGCGATTATATTTAATCACTCATAGTAACTGTATTGTTCGTATTTCTTACTACTTACTTATAGAAAATCCGAAATAGTTAATGGGTATAAACCAAAGTGTTGATTATATATTTTATTAAACTTAAATAATATGAAATTAAAATTTAGAAATTTAGCGATTGCAACGACTGCAATTGTTGGCTTAACTGCTTGTAATAACTCAGAAAACCTTCCTGTGAATGTAGCTAAAAATGCTGATGTAAGCGTAAGTGTAAATATTCCATCTAATGGTGTTGCTACTCGTGGTGTAATTCAAGATGCATCAAATCAGAAAATTGAAGTTAAAAACATTCAAGCTTTTATAAAGAAGGGTACATCTGTTATAAAGAATGTACTTGTGGAAGATGATATGATAGAAGGAAAAACTACGTATACTATTCCTTTTGGATCTGTAATGGTTGATGGTACAGAGAATGTTGAGGTAGTAATTAATGCTAATCCTGAAAAAAATGAGATATCAGTTGACGATATCCAACCTTCTAATACAAATTCTGGTCTAGAGAATGTAGTTTATTTAGCTAAAAGCAATAGTCTTGGTTCAAAAGACTCACAAGGTAATTATGATGTTACAGGGTTAACAGCTAATCCAATTGCTGCTCGTTTAGAAGTTACAGGTTCTGCTAAATTTAATGAAGATTTAGTTAAATCAATGGAAATAAGCTACGTATCTCCAACCGAATATACTTTAAATTATGGTAAATCAGAAACTCTTAATAAAGTTTCGGATGCGACATTAGCATATAGCGGAAGCGATATTACGACTATTAATGGCGGAAAAAAAGTTGTTGCTAACCACCTATTTGCTGGCGACGTAACAAAAGTTGTAGTTGGTTTTGATATTGTTAAATACAAATGTCCTACAGACAATGCTGGTAGATATATTATGGTTTCTGCAGGAAATGATAAGTTTTATCCTATCTATACTCTAGGTGATAATACTTACGTTTATAAAAAAGACAATAACTACTACGATGTAAAGATTAAACTACAAGGTGATCAAAAACCAATTTTAACTTTAGGCGATATGAAAAATGACGTAAATCTATTAACACACCCAGTTAAGACAGAGTACTTCATGCTTAATGGTTTTGATACAGCTTCTAAAGGTGTTTATGAAGCAGGTAATATTTACAAAATTAACCTAACAACAGGTATGAAATGGAATGTTGCTGGTAGCGGGTTTGAAGATGCATATACTCCTGATATTAATGGTGGTAGCGAGGATAAAGATAATACAAATGAGAAAAAAGAAGCGAACGTTAATGTATCTGTAGATGTTCTAAAATGGACAGTGAAAGATACTTCCGTTAGCGTGAACTAATTATAACCACCTGTTTTTTAGAATTTCATAAAAGGGTAGATAGGTATTTGTCTATCTATCCTTTTATTTTTTTACTTACCTTTTACGTTTGATCTAATGTGTAAAAATATTAATAAAATACTTTTAATAGCGATCTGTTTTTTGTCGTTATTAAGTTGTAGTTCAGACTACTGTGTTAGCTGTACTTCTACGAGAATGTCTTTTGACTTTAGTGGTAGTAATAATAATCAACCCATAGAAAAGTATATAAATTCAGCGAAAGTTTTTGTATATAATAGTAAAAAGGAGTTGGTAAGAACACAACCAGTTAGTCAAGAAGAACTAAAAAACCCTAGAGGTATTGAGTTAGATATACCATTAGGAGAGGAATATACTGCTGTATGCTGGGCTAATGTTGGGAGTAACACTTCAATTCAAGGCTCAGAAAATCTAACAAGTTCAAAAGTTCAAACAGTCGGTGGTATTACTTCTGATAATTTATATTATGGTGTTTCTTCTTTTCATTTTGGAAGTAACAGCCAAGCAGAACAAAGAGTGGTAAGAATGGACTTTAAGTCTGCACATATTAAAATGAACATATCTGTTAAAGGTTTTGCCGAAGCTTTTCCCCGTATTAGAATTGAAGGACTCCAAGCAATATATGATCTACAAGGTAATGGTGTATCAGAGTTTTCACATTTCTTTATGCCAGAAGTGGCGTATGATAATACAGAAAAGGCTTACTCAGCTCGATTAAGTATTTTGAAACCTCAATCGATCGATAAAACTATTATCAAAGTCTCGCATGCTGGAAATGATCCTATCGCAATTAACTTGAAACAATTTTTATCAAACTACTATCCAAACATAAACCTATCTTCTGGTAAAGAAGTGGTTATTGATTTAGTCGTGGAGTATAACGGTGTAAACGTAACAGTAACTATTCCAAACTGGAATTCGAACGATACCTCTACTAATGTAGGGTAACCTTATAATTGAAACTTACTACTTAATTTAAAAAGCTTTTAATATGTCATTAATTGATAACAGATGTTCTCGAGGCATATGTCAATACTTTAGCTTATTTATGCTAGTATTGGTATCTTCTCTGTTGGGAGCCTGCCAGACAGATTTAGAGAATAATGCCAAAGAAGAGAATACAAAATATATTAATTTACAACTTCAATCTTACGAGGTTGTAAACGGTGCTACGAATGGGCCACAAAATAGAGAATCAAGGATAGATAATGTAGTTGCACTCGTATTCGATGAAGCGAATACTTTTGTTTATAGAGCTCAGGCTACTACACCTGTGTATAACTCTAAAACAAATAAATATGACGTAAACATCTCTTTAGCAGAGTCGTCGAATAATGAAAAATACAGTGTTTCTATTTTAGCAAACAGCACTGTAGAAGGAAACCTACGCCACATGGTAGGTAAAAATAAGAAAAATGTATTAGCTAGTTTCACATACGACAGTGGTCTTAATAAAGAGACTGCTATCTACCCATGGGTTGAATCTGATTTGAGCTTCCCTATGTATGGCGAAACAGAATATAAAGAAATTACAAGCTCAACAAGCTTTTCTAAGTCGTTAAAGCTGATGAGAGCTCTTTCAAAAGTAGATATATTTTTGAATAAGAATAAAATGGATGCTTCCGAGCATACTAATTTCGATGAAGGTACTGCCAAAAACTACCATTTAAACAGTGTTTATATTTTCAATAGTGTAGCAGAAGGAAAAGTTACACCAAACCTGTTTGTTACAGAAACGCAGACTTCATGGGAAGGATTCACTCCTAATACTCCATTTATGTCTTATGGATCTGACGGAGAGATTAACTACAATCCAATGATTGAAGTTAAATATAATGCAAAAAAACACACTTTAGATAAGTCTCTTTACGTATCTGAAAACTACGGTGGAGATCGCTTAGGAAATTTAAGTGCAACAATCTTTATAGTAGGACTTGTTAAAGATGAGACCCCTGAAGTGGCAACAAGATATTACCGACTAGAGGTAAGAGATGATATTAATTCCGATCGCTTGGCAGATTTAATACGTAACTGTCATTATAAGGTGTTAATTAAAGATGTTGAAGGAGAAGGATCTCAAACTCCAGAAGAGGCGGCTACTTCGAAAGATTATTGTGATGCTTACTTATCTATTGAAGAGTGGGTTACTAAAAGCATAGATACTTATTTAAATGGTAAAGAGTATTTTGAAATACCTCAAAGAGAGTTATTCTTTGATAAAATTGAATCACAGAAAATTCAATTTAAAACAAACCTAGAAGATATTGCTTTAAACTGGACCTCTGATAGAAACGAAGCAAACAATAGTATTATCAGCGATAATTATTACATCTCTTTTGTGAAGACCGAGTCAAACAATACTGGTATATTAACCATTAGTGCTCTAAAAGAGACTGCTGAATCGATGGATAAAATTAAAACTGAATTCTATGTTTTTGCTGGGAATATGATTATTCCAATGACAATCTATCAGAAGGAACAGGTGGTTAATTTAGAGAATAAAATATTAACATCTTGTGTACCACACGGTTTTTATGTAAGTAATAATCCTGCCGACATAGCACGTAACTATCTAGAGTTTATTATACCTGCTTCTTCACAGATCGAGGTGCAAAGTAAAGATGGTAAAGTTATAAATAGAGAGGTAAACATTGAATTAGGTGATTATATTAGTGTAGAATCAACCAAAGATGCTGGTTTTGAATTTAAGATAGAGAACCATAAAGTTGTATTTGAGGATTTAATATCTTCTGTAAATGAAGAGGGTATAACTGAATACTTCGTCTCTTTAAAAGTACCTGTTGTAAAGGGAAGTGTAGTTCACTTTGATCGAGAAAAAGCTCAGTTCAACGTAACGTATAAAATTAGTCAGAAAACAGGAGATTTCGTTGGTGAGCATCAAGATATGATCAATATAGATATCCTTAGTATTAGACCTGACTTCTATGCAAGTCCTAAAGTTTTAATAGTAGGTGAAACTTACTCTTTTGATCCTAAGATTATTTATAACTACTGGGATAGCCGTTATTACGATGTAAATTTAGCTAGGTTATTATTGAATGAAGGAGTCTTTGGATTATCAAACTTCTGTGCTGTTAAAATGGAATCATTTTCGTACAAAAGTGGAAACACAACGAAAGTGCGTAACCTTAACCATGTAAATAGCTTCAGAGAGTTAGGTAACCCTTCCGAGCTAGATAAATACAATATTATATTCTATTTAGGATCGGAAGTGGAAGACGAAATATTAGATGGAACTAATATTTACGTGCAAAGATTGGTGAAAAGAATTAAAGATAAAAAAATTGTGTTTGTACAGACACCAAGTAGACACTCTAGACTAACGGGAGCTGCAAATTACAATGATCCTATCTTGTCTGCAATGGCTTCTCAAGAAGTTAAGGTAAATCAGACAGATGCAATGAAGCAAATGGCTCTTTCTGTTGAAATAGAAAATAGTGCCCTAAAAGCAAAGGTTGGCTGGACGTATAATAATAGAGTAACTTCTATAGAGTCATCTCGTATATTCTTCCCATCGCGTGATAAGAAAACACTATTTAAGTTCTTGAATATATTTGCAAACTTTAGAGACTCAAGTTTCTTAGAAGATGAATATAAAGAAGGATATGATTTAGAACAAATCGGAGAATATAGACCTGGTGGCGTACCAGGTAAAAAATCTAAAAAATGTATGGCTGTTAAATCAACCAAATATGCTTACATGTGGTTAGGAAATACATCTGTTTTTGCAGATTCTGCGTTTGAGATAAATAGACAGTATTACCCTGCTAGTCAAAGTTCAGATAACTTCTCTGGTATTAGTGATAGCTGGTTTAACACAATTACGTACAACTCTCCATTCTTTGTTAATGTAATGAAATGGGCAATGAGAGAGTTGGCTAAAATTCAAGATGCTGAAGAAAAATCTAATAAATAATAAAAGGATTGAATAATGACTATACTAAAAAAATATATAACGTTAATTTGTGCTCTGCTTTTAGTAGTGAGTTGTACAAATAATGATTTTAATGAGGTCGGTTCTTCTGTAGATGGAAAAGAGGCTATAATGTTATCTTTAAACCTACCTGTACCATCAACTTTGGTTACTAGAGCCGATGACCAGTTAGAATTAGTAAATAGAATTAATGGAGAACCTCTAGTATATCTATTTAGTAAAGATAGGCTAATTGCAGAGGCTAAAATAGAGAAAAAATCTACGCTTAATTATCTGTTATGGATAAAATCCGAAGTATCGGCTAAAACAGATAAAATCGTGGTGATAGCAAATACTGCCGAACTTGCGAATAGACCTACCGTAGGCGATAATTATCAAGATATTTTAGATGGCTATACCTTTGCGTATACTCAAGACCTAACATCGGGTATACCCATGTGGGGAGAAGTAGAATACAGTGCCAATTTAAAAACGGTAAATATATCGTTACAAAGATCTGTAGCTTCAATTGATGTGTTAATGGCTAAGGATATGGCTAAATTTGAATTCCTAAATCTTTACCTATATAACTACAACGAAATAGGACATGTAGGGCATAAAAAACTTAGTGAATTAGAGTCAACCCCAGCTACAAAAGCACTCTCTTTTAAACCTGAAAATGGTACTTCTGTTGAGCATAGAATCTATATTCCTGAAGTTGCAGTACCTAAAGAGGGAGAGGAGCCTGTGGTTTTAATTGTAGAAGGTAACTATGATGGTAAACACTCTTTTTACCGTATAGACTTTTTAGATTCCTCAGCTACTGGTGCTCAGTTGAAGTACTTACCTTTAAAGCGTAATTACAAATATAAATTTAACGTACTAAACGTTTTTGGAGATGGATGGCCTTCTCTAGAACTGGCACTTAAAAATAAACAGACTACCTCTTTAGAGTATCAGCTTGTTACATGGCAAGCTGGTATTGCAGAGATGTGGGAGCAAAATGGTAAATACCTAGCACTACCTAATAGGCATTTAGCGTATAGTGTTTTTACTAATGAGGAAAACCCAGAAGTATTAAGTTGCCAAACAAATTTGAATGCTGATGATTTTAAATTTGAATCGAAATATTTTAATTACAAATTTGTTCGTGATAGCGACGATGATGTAGCTCGTTTTGAGTTCTACCCTGTAGAGAATATAGATCAATTACTGGCTGCTGATAATATAAACATTGATGAG
>JASLCG010000034.1 GCA_030151885.1 Bacteroides sp. | reverse complement strand
AAAATTCACTAACAATAAACTTTTAAACAAAATGATTAATTACAAAGATTTAGGTCTTGTAAACACTAGAGAAATGTTTGCAAAGGCTATCAAAGGTGGATATGCAATTCCTGCTTTTAACTTCAATAACTTAGAGCAACTTCAAGCAATTATTCAAGCTGCTTCAGAAACAAACTCTCCAGTTATTCTACAAGTTTCAAAAGGAGCGCGTGCATATGCAAACCAAACTCTTCTTCGTTACATGGCAGAAGGTGCTGTTGAGTACGCAAAAGAACTAGGTTGCAAAAACCCACAAATCGTTTTACACTTAGACCATGGTGATTCTTTCGAAACATGTAAATCATGTATCGACATGGGCTTCTCTTCTGTAATGATCGACGGTTCACACCTACCATATGATGAAAACGTTGCTCTAACTAAAAAAGTAGTTGAGTACGCTCACAAATTCGACGTAACTGTAGAAGGCGAACTTGGTATCCTTGCAGGTGTTGAAGATGATGTTGTAGCTGAAAGCCACACATATACTAAACCAGAAGAAGTTGTTGACTTCGTTACAAAAACAGGTTGCGATAGCTTAGCTATTTCAATTGGTACATCTCACGGTGCTAACAAATTTACACCAGACCAATGTACAAAAGACGAGAACGGTCGTCTAGTACCTCCACCATTGAAATTTGACGTACTAGAAGGTTGTGAAAAAGAACTTCCAGGTTTCCCTATCGTTCTTCACGGTGCTTCATCAGTTCCACAAGAAGAAGTTGCTACTATTAACAAATACGGTGGTGCTCTTAAAGACGCTATTGGTATTCCAGAAGAACAACTTCGTAGAGCTGCTGCTTCAGCTGTATGTAAAATTAACATCGACTCAGATAGCCGTCTAGCTATGACAGCTGCTGTTCGTAAAACATTTGCTGAAAACCCAGCTGAGTTTGACCCACGTAAATACTTAGGTCCAGCTCGTGATAACATGAAGAGACTATACAAACATAAAATTGAAAACGTTTTAGGTTCTGCAGGTAAATTATAATTTAAAATTATAATATAGTCAAAAGGGAGATATCGTACGATATCTCCCTTTTTTATGCCATTTAAAAGACTAATACAGTTAGTTATATAACTCCTTCCTTGCCGACATACCTCAAGTACGTTGCCGATGTGCCTTAGGCATGTTGCCGACAAAGAGGAGTTGTGTCGGCAATATACAAAAGAGGCCTCGTTACTTAAATGGTAACGAGGCCTCTTTATGCTAGATGTATAGTTTTAACTACTCTTTGAAGATGAATTTATTATCGTTATTCGCTCCAAATACATTATCTGCAACGGCTTTAAGTTTGCTTTTTACAACTACTCCATCTAATCTTGGGCAATTATTGAAAGCTCCTTCAGAAATAGTTTTTACAGATGTGGGTAAGCTAATAATTGGACCTAGTTTAATACAACTATCGAAAGCTCTATCACCTATGGTTATTAATTTATTGGGAAGTTCTACCTCCAATAGACTAACTTTTTGAGCAAAAGTAAATTCAGGAATCTCTTTCAAAGTTGTATTCGACAAGTCTATTTTAACCAGATTAGGCATATAGTTTCTAATTAGTAGCATATCATCTAAAGATACATCTCCACAAATGGTTAGAAAGTTAACTTTATTGGGTTGAATATTGATTTTTAATAGAGCTTGTGTTAAATCTGTATGCTCATCTAATTCGATAGAAACAGTCATTGGTTCTGTATCAATTAATGCAAATGGGCCCCACGATTTGTCATATAGATAAGACTCTTGTTTACCAGGAGTAATAAATATTGCTGTTCTTTGAGGCGAAAGAGCATTATCACCCAGTGTAGGTACTGTTTCTGATGGTAAGACTACAACCGATAAGTTTTGGCAGTTTGCAAAAGCCGCTTTACCAATCGATTTAAGCTTTTTAGGTAATACGATTCTATGTAAACTGTTTTTACCAGTAGCAGAGTAATCTGTAAAAGTAGAAAAGGCATAAGCTGGTATACCATTATTAGGATAAAGTAGGATTTTATCTCCAGCAGTACCATTTTTACCTAGATAATTTCGGATATAAACATCCGATAAATCTAAGACCTCTAGGTTTTTAAAACCTAATTTTAATGCATTAAAATCTACTGCATTTATTGTTCCAGTAATTGTTAAGTGGGTTATTTCATTAGACTCCTCAAAAGGTATTATAGATTCTAATGTTCCTACTTTATTAATGGTAATACTTCTCTCTTTTTGGGCATACCCAGCCCAGGATCCTAACAAAAACATTGTTAGTAATAAAAAATTCTTTTTCATAATTAATAAGTTCTAGCTATTTATACCTCTCAAAGATAGCTGTATTCGTTTACGTTCCAAATCTATTCCTACTACTTTAACACTTAACTGCTGATGAATTGATACATATTTGTTAGGATCAGAAACAAACTCATCAGCCATTTCAGAAACATGAATTAACCCATTTTCCTTAATACCCAAATCTACAAAAGCACCAAAACTTGTAATATTACCAACAATTCCTGGTAGTATCATACCTTCTCTTAAGTCATCAATAGTTCTTATATTGTCATCAAACTTGAATACTTTAATTTGTTGTCTAGGGTCTCTTCCTGGTTTAGCTAGTTCGGTCATAATATCTTGCAGAGTAGGAACTCCAACTGAATCACTAACGTAGTCTTGAATATTAATTTTCTGTTGTAACTCTTTACTTTGTATTAATTCTTCGACTGTACAATTAACAGCCATTTGCTCTACTATATGGTAACTTTCAGGGTGTACAGCAGTGTTGTCTAATATGTTTTCCCCTTTTCTAATCCTTAAAAAACCTGCGGCTTGTTCAAAGGTCTTGGCTCCCATTCTAGGCACTTTAAGTAACTCTTTTCTTGAGGTGTATGGTCCGTTTTCTGTTCTGTAATCTATAATATTTTGTGCCAATTGAGGGCCTAATCCAGAAACATAAGTTAGTAGGTATTTACTAGCTGTATTAAGATCTACCCCGACACTGTTTACACAATTAATGATAGTTTGATCTAGTGCATCTTTTAACTTGTTTTGATCAACATCTTTTTGATATTGCCCAACGCCAATAGATTGTGGGTCAATTTTAACTAGTTCTGCTAAGGGGTCCATTAATCTTCGTCCAATAGAGACAGCGCCTCTTACGGTTACATCATAGTCCGGAAATTCTTCCCTAGCAATTTTTGAGGCAGAATAAATTGAAGCTCCTTGTTCACTTACCACGAATACTTGAAGCTCTCTATCGAATCTAGAGTTAGTTACAAAGTGTTCTGTTTCTCTACTTGCAGTACCATTACCAATAGCTATTGCTTCTATCTTATAGGCCTCTACCATTTTACGAAGCTTTGAGGCAGCTTCTGTCTTTTTATTATGGGGCGCATGTGGAAATATATTTTCATTATGAAGTAAATTACCTTGCGCATCAAGGCAAACAACTTTGCATCCAGTCCTAAAACCAGGATCTATAGCCAAAACTCTCTTTTGTCCTAGAGGAGCAGCAAGTAATAATTGTTTTAAATTCTCTTTAAATACAACAATAGACTCGTCATCAGCTTTAGCTTTACTAGAGTTATTAAACTCAGTCTCAATAGCAGGCTTAAGTAAACGTTTGAAGGCATCTTCATAAGCTTCAGTAACAATTTGAGCATTATAGCCTCTTCCTTTTATAACTTTTCTATCTATAAGGTCTAGTATGTATTCCGTATCATATGGATTAATACTAACTCTTAATATTTTCTCTGCTTCGCCTCTTCTTATCGCAAGTAGTCTATATGAGGCAGCTTTATTGAGCCTTTCTTTAAAGTCGAAGTAGTCTTGGAACTTTTCACCCTCTTCTTCTTTTCCTTTTATAACTTTAGACTCTATGACAGCATGATTTTCAAAATATAATCTAACTGTATTTCTAACCTCTTCATTCTCATTAATAAGTTCGGCTATAATATCTTTTGCACCTTGAATAGCTTCTTCTGCACTTATAACTTCCTTGTTAAGGAATTTATCAACAATCTTAGTACAATCACCATTCTGGTTTATTAATATATTTTGTGCCAAAGGCTCCAGACCTTTAGATTTAGCAATCTCTGCTCGGGTTCTTCTTTTGGGTTTATAAGGGAGGTATAGGTCTTCAAGTGTAGTAGAATCCCAAGTGTTTTCAATTCTTTCTTTTAACTCAGAGCTTAATTTGTTTTGTTCTGTAATAGTTTTGATGATAAACTCTTTACGCTTCTCTAACTCTTGTAGGTCTGTATATTGTTTTTGAATTTGCTCTATTTGTAACTCATCCAATCCACCTGTAGCTTCTTTACGGTATCTACTAATGAAAGGAATACTAGCCCCATCAGTAAGCAGTTTTATGGTTGCTTTTATTTGGTTTAGATGTATATTTAATCGACTATTTATTATATTGTACAACACTTCCATAAATCTTTATATTAGGATATTTTTTATCAAAAATACATATTTAATCTCATCATCTCTTATCTTTGTAATAAAAATAGAGATAGAACAGATTAAAGGTATATTATATCTTTATGCAATATAAAATTTATAATTATGAAATTTAGACACTATTTTATTGCAGTATTAATGCTTTTATTTGTGCCTTATATTTATGGTCAAACAAATAAAAAAATTAAGATAATCTTTACTACTGATGTGCATGGAAACTACTTTCCACGCAACTTTATTACTCAAAAAGATTGGGCAGGAAGTTTAGCACGTGTACATGAATATGTTGAAGAGCAGCGCAAAAAATTCAATGGTAATATACTATTACTAGATAATGGTGATATTTTACAAGGTCAGCCAACTGCATATTACTCTAACTACATTGATACTACTTCTACGCACATATGTGCACAAGTAATGAACTATATGAAGTATGATGCTGGCAATATAGGAAATCACGATGTTGAGACGGGAAGAAATGTTATGGCACGTTGGATTACAGAGTGTCAGTTCCCAATGTTAGGTGCCAATATAATGGATGCTAAAACAGGGATTAGTTATTTAAGGCCATATGAGATATTTAAAGTAGATGGAGTCAAAGTAGCTATATTAGGGATGATAACTCCTGCTATTCCTGTGTGGTTACCAGAAAATTTATGGAGAGGACTTTACTTTGCAGATATGGAAAAAACTGCTGAAAAATGGATGAAGGTAATTCAAGAAGAAGAGCAGCCAGATGTTATCATAGGTCTATTTCATGCAGGTAAGAAGCCAAGACAAATGGGAGAATACCTAGATAATGCTTCTTATTTAGTAGCTGAAAACATTCCAGGATTTGATGTAGTTATGTATGGCCATGATCATGCACTTTCTTGTGAAACAATAGAAGATACTGGTGGAGATATAGTATGGATGATTAACCCTGCTAACAATGCTGTTGCAGTAGGAGAGGCAGAAATAACATTGG
>JASLCG010000022.1 GCA_030151885.1 Bacteroides sp. | reverse complement strand
GAACCACAATCTGACGCTCTAACCAACTGAACTACAGTCACCATATTTGCGTTTTCTCTCAAACGCTCTGCAAAGGTAATTATTTAATTGTTTCCTACAAATTAAAAAGCATTTATTTTACTCAATAAAATACTCAAAAACCTCTTTGTGGTTGTTCCTCATGATGTTATCAGCTGTTTTTTTAAACTTTTTAAAAGCATTTAGACTCGTTAAATTAAGGGAGTCTTCTGGATAGCTTGAAGGATATAAATAATAGTTTTTTAAATTAGTTTGTTTTGGCTTACCTACCCAAGTTAGTGAGTAACTTGTTTGAGTGGTTAGAAAACTTTGATCATCGTAAATTTTCAACTTTAAAATAAGTCCTCCATCAGTGTTAGGTTTGGACATATTAGAGATGAAATTACCTAAAGAGTAGGCAATAATATGAGATTCTTTTGTAATTGTATCTTTCTCGATAGATATAGGTTGTATAACATGAGGGTGAGAGCCTATGACATGTGTTGCTCCATTGTTAATAAGCCACCTTCCTAAGTCTTTTTGCATTTTATTAGGAGATGTATGGTACTCATCTCCCCAGTGTATGCAAACGATTTTTATTTTAGCTCCATCTTTTTGTGCTTGAATTAAATCTTGTTTAATTGCTGTAGTATCAATTAAATTAACGATAGTAGGAGGAGATTGTGGAATTCCATTTGTTCCATAGGTGTAATTCATAAAAGCTAATTTATATTTTCCTAACTCAATGTAGTAGGGGTGGCTTCTCTGTTTTT
Organism: Bacteroides sp.; assembly: GCA_030151885.1. GTDB lineage: Bacteria > Bacteroidota > Bacteroidia > Bacteroidales > Bacteroidaceae > Bacteroides_E. Next base: position 10,899 of record JASLCG010000022.1, on the reverse strand, counting down.
CTTCTTTGTTACTATATGTACCTAGATGTGGAATATTCAATGAATCTAGAGCTTCAATAGTTTTTTTTACACCAGTGCCATATCTGTCTAAAGAGTGATTATTGGCGGTAATAATAAGGTTAAATCCAGCTTCCTTAAGACCACTAGCTAGTTCTTTTGGTGCACAGAACATTGGGTATCCAGAATAATTACCATCACCTAATGTAGTTTCTAAATTAGCTACTGATAAGTCTGCGGATTTTAAATGACTTGAGAGGTACTTAAAACACTCGTGAAAATTGTATGTCCCATTATTTTGTAGAGCAGCATTTATTTGGGGTTTGTGTTGCATTACATCTCCTACAAATAATAATGTTATAGTGTCAGAGTTAAAAAGATTACTTGTAATACTGTCTAGTTTTTGCTGTATGTTTTGTTCTGTGCCATGAGTCTTAGATTGGCATGACCAAATCATAAACAGTATTATTATAGGAAATAAGTGTATATGCAATTTTATTTTATTCATAAGGCGTGAAAAGGTTAAAAAAAAGAGAGGTCTTATAGGCCTCTCTTTTGAATATCCATATATAGATGTTATTTATATATTTCTTTTTTAGCAGCTAGTAATGTATTCTTCATTAAAGAAACTATGGTCATTGGGCCAACACCTCCTGGTACTGGGGTTATAAATGAGCATTTGTGAGATACTTTTTCAAAGTCTACATCACCATGGAGTTTAAAACCAGACTTAGTCTTTGTTGATGGTAGTCTGGTAGTACCGACGTCAATAATTACTGCTCCTTCTTTTACCATATCTTCAGTAACAAACTCTGGTTGTCCTAAAGCAGCGATTATGATATCTGCTTGTAAGCATTCTTCTTTAATATTTTCAGTTCTACTATGACATATTGTAACGGTCGAGTTTCCTGGATAGCCTTTTTGCATCATAAGTGAAGCCATTGGTTTGCCAACTATATTGCTTCGGCCTAATACGACACATTTTTTTCCAGAAGTTTCTATATTATATCTTCTTAATAATTCAAGAATTCCGTTTGGTGTAGCCGATATATAGCAAGGTAAACCTATTGATAGACGGCCTACATTAATAGGATGGAAACCATCTACATCTTTTCTATAATCAATTGCTTCAATTACTTTTTGCTCAGATATATGCTTAGGCAAAGGTAATTGTACAATAAAGCCATCAATGTCTTTGTCCTTATTAAGCTCTTCAACCTTAGTTAAAAGTTCAGCTTCTGTTATATCTTCTTCGTATCTAATTAATGTAGATTTGAAGCCACATGCTTCACATGCTTTAACTTTAGCTGCAACGTAAGTTTCACTACCCCCATCATGGCCGACTAAAATAGCGGCAAGGTGTGGTTGTTTTCCTCCTTTTGCAACAATATCTTTAACTTCTGTAGCTATCTCTTCTTTTATTTTAGCAGAAACAGCTTTACCATCAATAAGTGTCATAGTATTATTTTAATAATTTAGAATTTTGGCATCATGCCTTTGAGTTTACCTCCACCACCAGTAACCATTTTCATCATTTTTCTAGTTTGATCAAATTGTTTTAGTAGGCGGTTTACTTCCTGAATTGTAGTACCACTACCTTTTGCAATTCTAGTTCTTCTAGAACCGTTTAAAAGAGCAGGATTAGTACGTTCGTCTGGAGTCATTGAATATATAATAGCCTCAATGCTTTTAAATGCGTTATCATCAATGTCAACATCTTTTATGGCTTTACCTACACCCGGAATCATAGCAGCTAGGTCTTTTAAATTACCCATCTTCTTAATTTGGTGTATTTGAGATAAAAAGTCATTAAAGTCAAATTGATTTTTTTGAATTTTCTTTTGAAGCTTTTTAGCTTCTTCTTCGTCGTATTGTTCTTGAGCACGTTCTACAAGAGAAACAATGTCTCCCATACCCAATATACGATCAGCCATACGAGAAGGGTGAAACTGGTCTATTGCTTCTAGCTTTTCACCTGTACCTACAAACTTAATTGGTTTGTTTACTACTGTACGAATAGAAAGAGCCGCACCACCTCTGGTATCACCATCAAGTTTGGTTAGTACAACACCATTGAAGTCTAAGCGATCATTGAACTCTTTAGCTGTGTTAACGGCATCTTGACCAGTCATTGAGTCAACAACAAAAAGAACTTCATTCGGATTAATAGCAGTTTTGATGGCAGATATTTCTTTCATCATATGCTCATCTACAGCAAGACGTCCAGCTGTATCGACTATAACAACGTCGTTTCCTTTAGCTTTGGCTTGTGCTATGGCATTCTGAGCTATTTTAACAGGGTCTTTGCATTCTGTGTCAGAAAAAACAGGAACTCCGATTTGTTCTCCTAATACGTGAAGCTGATCAATAGCTGCAGGACGATATACGTCACAAGCTACTAGTAGAGGGTTTTTGGCTTTTTTAGTTTTAAGAAGCTTGGCTAGTTTACCAGAGAAAGTAGTTTTACCAGAACCTTGAAGACCAGACATAAGAATAACTGCAGGTTGACCTTTAATGTCAATTTCGGCAGTTTCTCCACCCATTAATTGGGTTAATTCGTCATGGACGATTTTAACCATTAATTGGCTAGGCTTTACAGCTGTAAGAACGTTTTGTCCTAGAGCTTTTTCTTTAACAGTATCTGTAAATTTTTTTGCTACTTTGTAGTTAACGTCAGCATCTAATAATGCTCTTCTAACATCCTTTAGAGTCTCCGCAACGTTAATCTCGGTGATTCTACCTTCACCTTTTAATATCTTAAATGACCTTTCGAGTCTTTCGCTTAAATTATCAAACATATTCTAATGTACTGAAAATATATTATTAGTTTATTTTATTTTTCTCAACTTCCTATTGTAAAGTTACAAATGTACTAAAAAACAATTATTAAATCTGTTTATTTTGCCACTTTCCTTTTGTTAGGTATATGTAGCTTACTGTAAATAGTACAGCATAATACACGATTTCTGCCGTGAAGCAAATATGGACAGGTTGTTTCATCATAATTCCTACTATCCAGATGTATCCTGTATATAGTACTAATACAACTAGTTCAAGTACTAATGCAGATTTGGTGTTACCTGTTCCAGATATAGCACCAAATAATACATTAGCTACTGATGCAACTAACATACTAAATAGTACTACATAGACAGAACTTACTCCCATTTGTATGGTAGTTGGTTCATTGGTATATATTCCTAATGCAGCTGTTGGAAATATAGCTGTAATGAGAACTAATACTAGCATTATATATAGTGACATTCTTGTAATTTTCCAAATAAGAGCTTTTACATGTTCAATTTTACCAGCTCCTATTGTATTACTTACAAGGCTATTTGCTGTTGCAGCTAGTGAATGTGTCGGAATTAATAACATAACATATATACTTCTAACAACATTACTTACTGCAAGTTCTTTTTCTCCTAGTCTTTCTACTGCAATGAAAAAAACAAACCAAGAGCCAAATGATAGGAAGTACTGAAGCATAGTAAATGAAGATATGCTAAGAATCCTACTTAAAAGTTTAGGATTAAATGAGTGGCGAATGTTAGTAAAACCATATTTCTTAAGGTTTACAGTTAGCCATGTGTATATTAGAAGGAATAAAATAGAGACACCTTCTGAAATAACAGATGCTATTGCTGCTCCCTTAATGCCCATTTCTGGTAAACCAAGATTTCCAAATATCAATGCATAGTCTAGAACAATATTGACGACAGCCATAATAATAGCGTTTGCTGTAAGTACTTTAGTTCTAGTTATAGAGATATATAATGCACGAAACATGACATTAATAAAGGAGAAGAAAAAACCATAAATACGCCAGTTTAAAAACTCCATTGTGGCATCGTAAACATGGTCAGAGCTAATTATTGGTCGCATTATATCTCCACCAAATACTTTTGTAAAACCAAATAGGAATAGGGCTAGTATGGATAGAAAAATAACTCCTTGTGTCATGATAGGACCAACATCGAAGAATCTGTTTTCACCATTTCTTCTAGCCATAAGAATTTGCGAACCAACACTAAATCCAAAAGCTACTGTATAGAAACATATATAAAATATACCCCCCATAGCAGATGCACCAACTGCAACATCACTAACACGTCCTAGAAAGGCTGTGTCTGTTACGTTAATTACATTTTGTGCAAACAAACTTAGTAGAATAGGGTAGCTAACTTTCCAAATATCTTTATTACTGTACATATATATATTTTTGAGTTTGCAAATATAGTTTTATTTATTTAGATGATATTCAGAGTCACAACATTTTATGATATATAAACAAGAAGGGCGATGCTTTGTATTATAGCATCGCCCTTCTTATTAATTTTGTCTTATAGTTTTATCCATTCATACTTAACAAGAACTCATCATTGTTTCTTGTGTTTTCTAAACGTTGTCTTACAAAATCTATTGCTTCAATAGGATTCATATCTGCAAGATATTTTCTTAAAATCCACATGCGATCTAGAGTAGTTTTTTCTTGCAATAAATCGTCACGGCGCGTGCTTGATGCTACGATGTTAACAGCTGGATAGATACGTTTGTTTGCTAGGTTTCTATCTAATTGTAACTCCATGTTACCTGTACCTTTAAATTCTTCAAAGATAACTTCATCCATTTTAGATCCAGTATCTATAAGCGCTGTAGCAAGTATCGTCAAAGAACCTCCATTCTCAATGTTACGTGCTGCACCGAAGAATCTTTTAGGTTTATGTAGTGCATTTGCATCAACACCACCAGAAAGAACTTTACCAGAGGCAGGTGCTACCGTATTATATGCACGGGCTAATCTAGTTATAGAGTCTAAGAATATGATAACATCATGTCCACACTCAACCATACGTTTAGCTTTCTCTAGTACTATACCTGCTATTTTTACGTGGCGCTCTGCAGGTTCATCAAATGTTGATGCAATAACCTCAGCTTTAACGCTACGTGCCATATCAGTAACCTCCTCAGGACGTTCGTCAATGAGTAACATAATCATATATGCTTCGGGGTGGTTTGCTGCTATAGCATTTGCTATATTTTTTAGTAATATGGTTTTACCAGTTTTTGGCTGAGCAACTATAAGACCACGTTGACCTTTACCAATTGGTGAGAATAAATCAACAATTCTAGCAGACATTGAGTCTGAATTATCACCTTTGCATAAGTTGAATTTTTCATCAGGAAATAGAGGTGTTAAGTGGTCAAAGCCAACTCTATCTCTTACAAATGCAGGTTCTCTACCATTAATCTGCTCGACTTTTACTAGTGGAAAGTATTTTTCACCTTCTTTTGGTGGTCTAATAACACCTTCTACTACATCCCCTGTGCGAAGTCCAAATAGTTTGATTTGAGATTGTGAGACATAAATATCATCTGGAGAAGAAAGGTAGTTGTAATCAGAAGAGCGTAAGAAACCATAACCATCTTGCATAGTTTCTAATACACCAGAGCCTTTCAAAATATCATCAAATTCAAAAGCTTTTTCTTGTTGTCTGTTTTCTTTTTGATTGTTTTGTCTTTGATTTCTATTATTATTCCTAGGAGATTGTTTGTTTTCTTTTGTATTGTTGTTTGTAGGCTGTGGACTATTTATTTTTTTGTTATTAGGTGTAGTAGCCTCTTTTTTTGTATCGTTGTTTTTGTCTGTTGCAGTAGCTGTGGTTGTGTTAGCTTGATTAAGAGATATTGTAGCAACAGTTGTAGTAGGCATTCTAGCTATTTCTTCAATAGGAATAAAATCAGAATCGCTATCTAAGTCTAAAGCTAATTTAGGTTCAGCTTTTTTGGGTTGCTCTTTAACCTCTTCTTTTTTAACCTCTTTTTTAGGCTCTTCTTTTGCTGTTGGTTTAGGAGCTTCTTTTTTAACCACTACCTTTTTTGTAGTTTCCTTTTGTGGCTCCTCTTTTATTTCTTCCTTTTTTGCCTCTTTTTTAGGCTCTTGTTTTTTGGTTGTAGCCTTTTCTGCTTCTTTTTTAGGTTCAGCTTTTGGGCTAGTTGGTTTAGCTTCAACTTTTTCTGTTGTTGCTTTAGATTCTTCTACTTTTTTAGCAGCAGCTTTTCTAGGTCGGCCTACTTTTCTTTTAGGAGCTTCTTCTTTCTGAGGCTCTTCTTTTTTAGTAGCTTCTTTGTCGTCTTTTTTTACTGTGGCTTTAGCTGTAGTCTTTTTAGCAGCCTCTTTTTTAGTAGAAACTCGTGTTTTCTTTTTTTCTTTTTGTTTATCTGCTTCTACTTTTTTTGTTGCACCAGCAATAGCTTGTTCATCAAGAATACGATAAACCAATTCTTCTTTTTTAAAAGATTCAGTTTTAGTGATTCCTAAGTTCTTTGCAATTTCTTGAAGTTCAGATAAATTCTTATCGTTAAGTTGAATAATATTATACATATAGTGTATAGTATATAAGTGTAGTTATTTTAAGATTTCTAGTTAGGCTATTAAGATTAAATTACGCCTTTAAACTTAAGTACAACTAGTATCTTTATTTAATTCTTTGTTTTTTATTAAATGGGGTGAAAATTGAATGTGGAAATCATTGGGCTAAAGCCTTATTGGAAGGCTCAGATTGCCTTTTGATGCTTTTCAATGTTACAAAGCTATCATTTTATTTTGTAAAATCAATATAATACAGCTCTTTTTATGTGTTTTGTTTGTTCTTTTGAAGCAAAATACTACTTATAAGTAATAATAAGTACTTTTTTCGTATTATTAGTAACACGATATCTATTATCTGTTCTTCGTCCAATTACCCATATAATATCATTATTATGGCATAGTAACCATTGGCTATCTTTTTTATTAACAGTTAGTTTGTTGTCTGTAAAAAAATCGCTTAACTTTTTACTACCCTGCATTCCAAATGGTATAAAAAAGTCTCCTTTATTCCACTTTCTAATATGTAGAGCATCTTCGTCTATTAAAGCAGCGTCAAAGTAGGCTATGGAAGTATCTTTTTTAAGTGTAAAATTATGATCATTAGCTACTACCTTATAATGTAGTTTAGGTTGTATATCGTTTATGGATTCTTTATCTATATCTTGAATTATTAATGCACCTTTACTCCTTACTAGCTGATGTGACTTGCTGAAAAACGTTTTTTCTTCAGTTTGATATAATGATTTATATATGGAAGATATTTGCTTACTGTTAAAATTAAGAGGATAGCATATTTCATATAAAACCGTTTGTGGTGATACCTCTTTTAATAGTTCGGAAATAAGAATAACATCTTGAGAAATGACTCTTTGCTTAGACTTCTCTATAGAATCTAAATATATCTTTTCTATCTCTCTAAGGTATGATATTGTGTTGTTAATATTATTTTGGCATGATGGGTTAATCTTTTCAAGTTCTGGTATTATATTAAGTCTAATTTTATTTCTAGCAAACTGGTCTTGTAGATTAGTACTATCTATTACATAGTCTTGTTTAATCTCATTAAGATAGTTTATAATTTCTGCTCTAGAAACATTAAGTAAAGGACGAACAATACTCCCATTTTTAGGCTGTATTGCCGTTAACCCTTTGATACCACTACCTCTAGCTAAGTTTAATAAAAGTGTTTCTACATTGTCGTCCTTATGATGAGCTACAGCAATGTGTGTACACTCGTGCTTTTCAAGCATTTTTTGAAACCAGTTATATCTGAGCTCTCTTGCTGCCATTTCTATAGAAACTTTATACTCCTCAGCATGTTTATACGTATCGAAATCAACTTCTACAAGAGGTATGTTTAACTTGTTACATAACTGTTCAACAAATAGTTGATCACGCATTGATTCTTGTCCACGTAAATGAAAATTACAGTGGGCTGCTATAACGGAGTAGTCTAATTGGAGTAAACATCGCAATAAGGCTACAGAGTCTGCTCCTCCACTTAATCCTATTAAAATTTTAGATGTTGGCTTTAATAGACTTTCTTGGTTTATATATTTTGCAACTTGATTTATCATAATAGTAACAAATATACTGTTTCGTTTGATTATTTATACTTTTATTTTGGGTATGTTATCTTGATTAATTCCTTATTTAAAATAAGTCTAAATAGTTTGTTGGCAGAATAAGAATACTTATATTTGTGTCCATTGAAAAAAAATAAAGATAATTAGATATGCGTTTATCCGAATTACAAACAGGAGAAAAAGGCGTTATAGTTAAGGTAAAAGGTCACGGAGGATTTAGAAAACGAATCGTTGAGATGGGTTTTATTAAAGGAAAAACTGTGGAAGTTATCTTAAACGCTCCCCTCAAAGATCCTATTAAATATCGTATTTTAGGTTATGAGGTATCATTAAGAAGGAGTGAAGCCGACATGATTGAAATCGTCAACGAACAAGAGGCTCGTGATATCTTATTAAATGATGAAATATTAGATGGTATAAAAGAAGATTTACCTCTATCTGAAGAGCAGATTAAAACAGCTGCTATGGGTAAAAGGCGTATCATAAAAGTTGCATTAGTAGGAAATCCAAACTGTGGTAAAACATCACTCTTTAATATAGCTTCAGGAGCACATGCTCGTGTTGGAAATTATGGTGGAGTGACTGTAGATGCTCGTGAGGGACACTTTGACTTTGAAGGGTATAGGTTTAAGTTAGTAGATTTACCAGGAACTTACTCTTTGTCTGCATATTCTCCAGAAGAGAAATATGTTCGTCAGCACTTAATAGAAGAGACTCCCGATATTGTTATTAATGTATTAGATGCATCTAACCTTGAGAGAAATTTATATTTAACGACTCAGTTAATCGATATGAATTTACGTATGGTTATAGCTCTAAATATTTATGATGAATTAGAGGCTAGTGGAGATACATTAGATTATATAAAGTTAAGTAAACTTCTTGGTGTACCTGCTGTACCAACAATTTGTAAGCAAAATAAAGGGATTCATAATCTTTTCCATATCATTATTAATATGTATGAGGGTGGAGATTTTATGGATAAGGCTGGAAATATTGATTCAGAAGTTTTAAAGCAATTAACAGACTGGCACCAAAAATATGTTGATGAAAGCACGCATGAAGCACATATCGGAGAATATACACATTTAAAAAAAGTGTTTAGACATATCCATATCAATCATGGGGTAATTATTGAGCGATCAATAGATAAGGTTAAATCAGAATTGGCTAAAAATGAGTCTATAAGACATAAATTTTCGACACGGTTTTTAGCTATTAAGTTGCTAGAAAATGACCCTGAGTTTGATAGAATTGTTAAAGAGCTTCCTAATGGTACTGATATATTAGTGGTACGAGATAAAGAGTCTGAAAGAGTTTCTAAAGCTTTGAAAGAAGATACAGAGTCTAGTATAACAGATGCAAAATATAGTTTTATTTCAGGCTTACTAAGGCGTACTTTAACTACATCAAAGCGTAAACCTCGTAAAGTGACAGAGCTGATAGACTCTTTAGTAACTCATAGAATATGGGGCTATCCAATTTTTATTTTGATGATGTATATAATGTTCTCATGTACATTTATAATTGGGGAGTATCCTATGGAGGGTATTGAATGGTTGGTAGATGAGTTTGGAGAGTTAGTCGGTTCATATATGTCGGAAGGCTATCTAAAAGATATGATTGTTGATGGTATTATAGCAGGAGTAGGAGGTGTAATAGTTTTTCTTCCTAATATATTAATACTTTACTTCTTCATCTCTTTAATGGAAGAGTCTGGTTATATGTCCAGAGCTGCTTTTATTATGGATAAGCTGATGACTAAAATGGGACTTCATGGAAAGTCATTTATTCCTTTACTAATGGGATTTGGGTGTAATGTACCTGCTATTATGGCCTCTAGAACTATTGAAAATAGAAAAAATAGATTAGTTACCATATTGGTAAATCCTTTAATGTCTTGTGGAGCTAGACTCCCAATCTACTTAATATTAATAGGAGCATTCTTCCCATCTAATAGAGGTTTAGTATTACTGTCGTTGTATTTATTTGGTATTGTTATGGCCGTAATTATGGCAAAAGTATTTACTAAGTTTCTAGTGAAAGGTGACGATACGCCGTTTGTAATGGAGTTACCACCTTATAGAATGCCTACTGCAAAGGCTATTTTTAGGCATACATGGGAAAAAGGAGAGCAGTATTTAAAGAAAATGGGAACAGTCATCTTAATAGCATCTGTTATTGTATGGTTTTTGGGTGCTTTCCCTAAAGGTAACTTTGAAACAAAATCAGAACAGATTGAAAACTCTTATATTGCTTCGATTGGTAAAACTATAGAACCAACGTTAAAACCTCTTGGATTTGATTGGAAAATGGGCGTGGGTTTACTAGCAGGAGCAGGCGCTAAAGAGTTAGTGGTTAGTACGCTATCTGTTTTATATGGATCTGAGGATGGAACGAATTTAGGAGAAAAAATGGGAATAACCCCGCTTATAGCTTATGCATATATGGTATTCTGTTTATTGTACTTCCCTTGCGTTGCTGCTATTGTTGCAGTTAAACAAGAAGCTGGTGGATGGGGTTGGGCACTGTTTACAGTTGGTTATACAGCAGCTTTAGCTTGGGTTATGGCATTAATAGTAGTAATAATTGGAGGACTTTTTTTATGAATGATTGGCAAAACTGGGTGTTAGTAATCATCTTATTGATATGTTTTGGATGGGTTGCATATAAAATATATAATGTTTTCATGAAAGCTAAAAGGAATGAAAGCCCTTGTAGTTCGTGTGCAACTGGTTGTAGCTTAAGGAATTTAGATGATAAAGATGATAAGCATGAATCGACATGTACAGAAAGCAATGATAAAAAAGTTAATAAAAAGTTGTCAGACTAAATTAACTTTTCTATCTTTGCAATCGCAAAAGCAAAATGGTACCTTGGCCGAGTGGCTAGGCAGTGGTCTGCAAAACCATCCACGGCAGTTCGAATCTGCCAGGTACCTCA
>JASLCG010000148.1 GCA_030151885.1 Bacteroides sp. | reverse complement strand
ATACACAGCCCTTCCTTATTTATATTTAAAACTAGTGGTTTACTTTTTTAAGTGTTACTTGTGCTGTTCCAAAATTTAGCTCTAGTTTTAGTTTTACTAAAACTTTATCGGTATCGTTTGATATGTAAAATGTGATAAAATCTTTAAGTTTATTTTTTTTATTTGGTTTAAGTAGGGTATAAACCATGCATTTGTAGTTGGTCTTATCTTCGGCTCTAACATTTTCAACTCCACGATATTCCATAGTTAAAGTCTCTACCTTTTTGCCAGTAGTCATTTCAATATTAAAGCGATCTCCTTTTTTATATTTATCATTATCTAATGCTTTAGCCTTACATAGTACGCTTAACATATCATAAATACAATTAGATCTTTCTTCTTGAAAGCATTGTACCTCTCCATCTTTCCAAGAACGTTTTAGTGAAGCTATACTTTTGTTATTTATATAGTTGTATGTAGCTTCATCTATTGTATATCGTTTTCCCTCTTCAGCAGCTTTTCTATAATATAGAGGCTCTAAATTATTGCTTACAATGCTTGTTATTGTATCACGCATTTTGAAGAAGTTATCTGCAGTTTCATTGGTAGACATTGTAAGGTTTAGCTTCAGCGCCTCTAAATTATTATATGTAGTCTTTGAAGTAGTATATACTGCACTACCAGCTTCTTTCCATATTATCCCCCAATAAAAGTATAGGGTATACTCAATATTCTCTCCTGATGTAATTGCGGAGTTATCTAACTTACACTGAGCTTTTAAAGGGAGAGTGTAAATATTTAAAAGAGCTATTAGAATTAGAAGGAGAGTTATGTTACCTCCTAGTCCTTGCTTGGTTTCTATTTTTCTTTTTATCTTCATCTGGCTTCTGTTTTTTCAAATCATTAGGTTTTTGATTCGGGATTGGTGTTGAGAGTAAATCCCAATCTTGTGAAGTACTCCAGTTTGCTTTAAATTCAATAATACTAGGATAATAGTATACATTTTCTGGCTCTATTTTATTTTCATAATTACCTGTATCCCACAATCCATTGTTATTAGAGTCTATAATGAGTCTTGCTCCATATTTTCCTGGATTTAAGTAGTAGAATCCGCATCTATTGTTCTGTACTTCCTCTACTCTTATTGCTTCATCTGATGCATTTAAAAGTTCTACAAATGCATTTTGATTATTTAAACCTGTAATATTAAATTCTACAGACCCATAATCTTCAAGTTTCTTTATATTGAACTCATGTTCTTTAAGATTATTAGTTCGACCATAAATATCGGTAAATGCAGCAGAATCTACCTTTAGTTTATACGAGCCTCCTGGGTTCCAATTGTAAAAGATATTATAAATTTTGATATTATCTTCATCTTTAGCAATAGAATAGTTTTCCTTATTTTCAATTTCACTCCAAATAGTATCTTTCTGCTCTAAAAGCTGAATCATATTTGTATTAGCACTCTGTAATGGAACTTTAAATGCTAACTGTATACCTTCATAAACGTCTAAAGGTACACTTCCTATAATTTCTAAGTCTAGTTCTTTAATAATCGGTTTATTAGCCTCTTCTTCTACATCAGTGTTTTTACTTTTAGTAGGGGTTGTTTTTTTATGTTTATAATAGAATAATATAGTATCTGTTTTATTTACTAATTGGTTTAGTGTATCTGTATGTAGATAATCTACTTGCATTACTAGACTGTCTTTTAAGAACACGAGTGAATCTTTAACAAAGTAGTTGATAATTGTATCGCATGGAAACTTTGTATCAACGATTAAATGCTTTTCGTCGAAGTTAATTCCTTTAATAGTGGGTAGGGTATCTGCTTTTTCTGAAAATTGTAAAGTGAGAATATTTTCTGACTTTCTTTCACTTTTCTTTAAATACTGGTTATATACACTCTCTTGGAATACTCTAAGTAATATATCATCTGGAAGGAATTTAGTGTAATTCTTTTCTAGAATAGTGTCTACTGTGATACTATCTTTCCATAGGGTATCGTTTTTAATTGATAGTATTGTACTTGGGATAATTATTGAATCTAGGAAAGCTATCTTTTCTGTTTTTTGTGAGAAAAAGTAGTTTTGATCTTTGTCATCAAGAGAGAAAATATGGTATTTACCTGGAGAAACTCCATGTATTGTAAATTTACCTCTGGAGTCTGTACTAGCCACTCTTGTAAATGGTATTGTTGTGAATGCTGAATCATTTAAGTTGTCTTGTAAACCAACTAAAATACCTTTTACAGGTTCTAGGTTACTAGCTTCTAAAACTACCCCAGAAACAGACATTGTATCGATAACGTCTCCTGTTGAAAATGTGAATGTAAAATCTCCCATTGGATTTCCTTCATTGTTATCAACTATAGCATCACCAAAATCTATTGTATATGTTGTATTAGCCTTTAGAGAGTCTTGAAGTGTTATAGATATTTTTTTTCCTAGTGGTTTTATTAGAGGTTGTTGTAGCTGGGGTGGCGATACTACTACTTTTTGACTAGCATTATCTAATCTAATATACTCATCAAAATGTATTGAAATCTTATTTTTAGTTACGTTTGTCTCGTTTATATTGGGGCTACTACTAGTCATAACTGGTGGTGTTTCATCAATAGGACCACCATCAGGTCTTCCTATGCTGGCACAAGAATAAAGTAATAGAACTCCAAATAGTATTGCTGTTATGGTTCTTAAGAATGTATTGATTTTATGCATTGTGATATGTAAATTTAATCTTGATGTCTTGTATAATTATTACTCGTATAATTACTTCTACGAAAATAGATAAAAAAAGAGTATTACTATAAAGTAATACTCTTTTAAGTTGATATTTAAATGTTAAATCACAATTAATTTTTATAATACTAAGCTACCAAAAAACTGTGGACAGTGAAAATCAGGTTTTGGAAGTTGTATTGCGTTCCATGATAAAAAATGTGGTGTTGTTAATTCATCTCCACATTTATAGAAGTTAGCTTTAATTATTTGATTTTCTAGTGTTTCTATTTGATGTTTAAAAAAGGCTTCAAATGGTATTATGAGTACTACTTCCCATGTTTTTTCACCTATTTTTTCATCGAAAGGTTTATTCCCTAAACTAGACCATCTTTGCACTTTATTTAGAATTTCTTGCGGAGCTCTTTCTCTATTTTCTCTTTCTCTTCCTGCACCAATTAATATTACACCTGTACAATTACATTCTATGTTATAGTAAATTCCGTCATTATTAGGTATAACAAAGAACTCTACACATGAATCTGTCCATACAGGGCCATTATCTTTTTTAGTGCTTGCTTTAATGCTATCTTCTGTAACCTTGAAATTAAGTAAAAAAGAGTCGTTTGTTTTAGCTATTCTAAACTTAACGCTAGGACAATATGGATATTCCTCTTTCCAATTAACCTGATCTATAATTTGAAAAGCTACCTTTTCCTTATCTAGCAAGGTTGGTATGGCTTCAATAGGAATATTAGCAATACTAATTTTATTAACTTCTAAATGTTTCATTTATTTTGTTTTCTTAATACTTTTCTTGAACTATAATTAGCTCTTCATACAAGAATCTACAAAACTAGTCATTTCATTAAACTTAGATTCGACGCTTTGTAAAAGTTTGAATTGTGCTTTTGTACGCACTAAGTTATGACTTGGATATTGTATTTTATAGTATGTGTCGTTGTTTAGATAGTCTGTAAGGAATCTAACACATTGCATATATGGAAAAAGAGCGGTTGCATAAGGGAGGTTATTTACCTCTATATCCGTAAGAAAGCTTTTAGCAGAACTGAGATATCCTTCTGTAAATGCTTTAAATATTTCCATATTGAATGTAACATTATCTAAGTTTTGATCATCTTCTAGGCCTGTATTTGCTCCAGTTCTTAGAAAATCTCCAAAATCAGAGAATATAAAGTTAGGCATAACTGTATCTAGATCTATTACACAAAGAACTTTTCCATCTTTATCAAACATCATATTATTGACTTTTGTATCACAATGACATACTCTTTTAGGAAGTTTTCCTTCTCTATGAAGCTGTTCTCCTTTACACATGTCATGTGCTCTGCTCTTTATTTCGTCTAAATACCACTTTACTTCCTCTATACGGGACTTATTTCCATTTTTGATAGCATTGTCTAGTTCTTCTAGTCTAAACTCCATATTGTGGAAATTAGGGATGGTTTCACCTAGCTCTACTGGGATATCTGATAGCATCGCTTGAAATTCTCCAAAAGCTTGGCCAGCATATTTAGCGTATTTCGGATTTACAGTATCAAAAGTATCAGCGTTAGGAATAAATCTCATAACTCTCCAATAATTGTCACCATCGTAATAATAGAATTTATTTTCTTTTGTTGGTATAAACTCTAGAACTTTTCTTTCTATATCTTTCTCTCCTTGTGTTTCTAATTTTTTTCTGATATGTGTTGTTACTTCAATAATGTTTTTTTGAAGCATTTCAACATTTTGAAAAATAGCATGATTAATGCGCTGTAATATATAGTCAGGAGCTTGAGGTTCGCTGGTAACAACTTTATATGTGTCATTAATTAACCCTCCACCGAAAGCAGTTATAGATTCAACTGTACCATTGATAAGGAAGTTTGAGATAATGTTTTTAAGTTTATTCATTGTTTTAGATTTTTGAGGTATATATTTCTAACAAAAATATAAAGTTTAATTTACTCTGCAAAGTTCGGTTTGCTTGAAAAGTAGTATAACAGATGTATTACTAATATTTTTTATATCTAATGGCATTTAGAAATATAATTATATTAAAAAAGGCAACTGATAATTATCAGTTGCCTTTCATTGTTGTCCGACAGGGATTCGAACCCCGACAAACAGTACCAAAAACTGTTGTGCTACCGTTACACCATC
>JASLCG010000127.1 GCA_030151885.1 Bacteroides sp. | reverse complement strand
AAAGGCTTTGCCGTTACTTGGTAATTCTGCTTTTAGGGTGGCTCAAAATAAAAGTATAGAAGATTGGGAGCATGTTTTGGAGGATTTAAGAAAAGACCCAATTTTAAATGGTCCGTTTGGAGATATTGCTGAATTTCAGTGGGGTGAGGATGCAAGTAGTTATTATTATATAAAAAACTTTCCTGAAGATGATAGATATACTACTATTTATTCACGTGACTACACATTGACTAGTAAAGGATTGTTGAGTACTGGTTCAGAAGGAGTTTCTGCATTTAAATATGAATCAGATGTTTATAACTTAGTCTTTATTGGAGATGGTGGGTTTAACTCTCAGACAGATAATACAGGAGGTCCTACTTTGCGTCCTTTTGTTTATGATGAACAAACATTGTTTCCTGTACCTAAGTTAAACTATGATCCTAATAGAAATACACCAGTATATAACTCTCAAATGTTTTGTAACATTTTTGCTTGGGCTATTGATAGAGCAAATTCTCCAGAGTTAAGATCAAAAAAAGATAGTGTTCTTAGAAATATCCAGAACTAATTAATATCTAGTATTATGACCTATAAAGAGACTGATTATGAGAAATATCTTTACTAAATATATAAAAATAGTTACACTGCTTGCTGTGTTGATTCCTTTGTTTATTGCTTGTTCTGATCATGCAGATGTCGAGAATAACATAAATGTGGAGTCGAATAAAGTGGTGTTACAATTAAATTTATCAGCTCAAGTAACAACTACTTCTACTCGTTCAATATCTGAAAAAATAGATGTAATTGATCCAGAAAAATTTAAAGTATTAGTTTTTGAGGTCTTAGATAATGGAACAGAAGAGTATAGATATACTGCTAGAATATTAAAGCATATTGGGACTAGTAAATATACTATCGAGGCGAATGCTAGTGTTCGGAAAGAAAAATATCGTTTTGTAGTTTTGGCTAATGTAGCTGAACAATCTATACGAGAAGGTTTGTTGAAAGAAGATGTGTTAAATAAATTTACGTTTGATCTTGTTGGCAAGTGGAGTACTACTAAGGGAGAAGCAAAACTAGTCCCTATGTGGGGGGAGACTGCTGAGCCTTTTATAGTAGATAGAGATAGGTATGTGAATGTATTACTCCATATGGCTTTAGCTAGAGTAGATATTGGTTTGAACTATTTGAATTCTAATAGCAATAATGAATCTGAGGAAGTTAAAGGCTTATCAAATTTTAAACTGACTAGTATTCGTGTTTATAGAACAAAAAATAAGGGTTATGTAGCGTCATTAGAAGATAAGTTAGATAGTGATCGTAATATTGTTAAAGCTAATATTCCTTCAGATGCTATTTATAATTTAGAAGATGGGTCTTTTACAAGTAATCTTGTTGAAGCAGATAAAATGCCTTTGCTGTACGCTCTTAATACAGTGGATAATCCAAAAGGTGTGGATAGTTCTATCGGAGAAATTTATATTCCAGAGTCTTATGTGTTGCCAAAACATCCTTTAATGAATGAAGTACCATGTATTGTAATTGGGGGGTATTATGGAGAGAAAAATATAACTAGCGATAGTCCATTAGAAACTTTTTATAGATTAGATTTTGCAAATTACAAACCATCTACACCATTAATAGATAGTTATAAAACTATTTTGCGTAATCATCGGTATAGGTTTAATATAAAGTCAATTAACCACCCAGGTTTTCCAGATGAGGAACAGGCTTTAAATTCTATACCTACAAATATAGAAGTAGAGGTTGAAGACTGGGCTGAAAATCTTTACAACTTTAATGTTCAAGGAGAATATTTCTTTTCTATAGATAAACGAAATATAGAGGTTCCGACAGTGGACCTATTAGAAGATTTGGAGAAACCTATTGGCATTGATGAAAGTTTAAAAGATTATGTGTGGGTTAAAGTACCTTATAGGTCTAATATTTCTAAAGATAAATATTTATACAGCTGGAGTGACTCTAATGGTAAAGAATCAGATCAGTTTAAATTTATACTTAATGATGATGTGTTGTGGTTTGGTGCATTACCTAATATACCAAAGTCAAATAGTACTGCTATATTAAAGGAGAAGAAAGAAGTTTTTAATTTGAAAGTACTAGATATGGTACTTCAACTAAATATAAATCAAGAACCTTCTAATACAATATTTGTATTGGATTGTGCCCAGACGAAGCTAAATGGAAAATATAGAGAAAATGGGGTGCTAAATTATACTCATACTCTAGATGTGGTAATAAGAGTTCCAGTAGAAATTAAAAACAATGCAGGGTCTGTAGAGCCTTATAGTATTGATAATCGTTTGGTACATATCTTTACTAAAAAGCGTAAAGGTATCTTTTTTGAATATCGTGGAAAGCTTAATGAAGATGGTATATCTGGAGAATTGAAAAGTTTGAATGGTATAAGTTTTAGAGAGTATAAAGTTTCATTGCAGGGGTATGGAACTCCAATAAAAGACCCTAATGATCCTATTTCTCCAGATAGTAGTCACCCAGATGCTTACTTACTTCCACTTAGGGATTTAGTTATTTCTAATAACTCAGTTTCAGAATTTGGTAGTGGAAAACTTGGTAGTCTATTTTGTGAGACAAATATAATATTTGGGTATAGATCAAAGAGAATACTTACAATAGGCTCTAATGCTTCTTATAGATATGGTTATGAGTTAGAACCAAATTCAGGTTCGCGTGCATTTGTAGATGCTAGTGTTAATTTTGGAATAGCTCCAAATAGTAGTGTTGTGGTAGCTCAGCTCCCAGAAGATTATGTTGAACCAAGTGCTAGAAATAGGGCTTTTCATATAGAAGTTATAACGCGCAATAATGGTATAAGTGGAACAACAATTAATCATGAGTACTTAAAAAATAAATTAGATGTTTTTAAGCCTGATATCATATTAATTGGGTATGCAACAACATTTACACCAGAAGTTAATGCCTTAATTACAAATTATGTAAATAAAGGTGGTGTTTTGATTATGTTTACCGAATACTATCCGAAATCTAGTAGTGTAAATGACATGGTAAGTGCTGTGGTTGGTGCACCTTTAAAGGGTGGAAATGTAAATATAAAAGGAAATGACCAGTTATTTACGCTTCCTAATGATGATAAAGATCCAATAATAAGTGGTCCTTTTGGGAATCTTAACGGAAAAAAATGGGGTACAGATGGACACGCTTTGTATAAGTTTGATAACTTTAATCTTGCTGATACAAAAGTATATAATGTAGCGCCTGGTACAAGTAGTGCTTGTTTCTTTCATCACTATGGAAAGAGAACAGATGGAAGTGGTTTAGAAAAAGCTTTTGTGTTTTTAGGAGACGGTGGTTTTATATCGAATTCTAAACGTTATATTGGTCCAGAATATTTAGGTATGAGTGTGTATTGTCCTTTTGCTATTAATGCTCAATACAAACCTATCGCAAGGACTAATTTCTTATTTGATAGTAAAAATCCTGGAGAATCTGTGTATAATTCTCAATTGTTCGGAAATATTTTAGCTTGGGCTATTGATTATGCCGAATTTAAAGGAATTAATAAAGATGAATAGACTTTTATAAAAATAATTATTCTGCAACTCCCTTTTATCTTAATTAAAAGGGAGTTATTTATTTAAATTGCTATGAGCCAAAATGCAGATAAAGTTGTACTATTGTCGCTGATATTATATCTGTTTAAAAGCTGTAAACTATATGGCTGATAGTGAATATTATTGAATATGCATAGCTTATA
>JASLCG010000126.1 GCA_030151885.1 Bacteroides sp. | reverse complement strand
TAACAACAGCATCAGCAGCAATAACAGCACCACTCCCGATCTTTACTCCAGGCAATATAACAGCTTTATAGCCAATCCAGACATCATTACCAACTATTGTATCCCCTTTATATGGAAGTTGATCTATTGTGGGAGTAACCTTTGCCCAATTTCCTCCAAAAATATTAAATGGATATGTTGACACCCCTAATAAGCGATGATTTGACCCATTCATTACAAATCTTGTTTCCGAAGCTATTGCACAAAACTTACCAATTATTAATTTATCACCTAAGTCTTTGTCATGATAAAGTACATTTGTTTTTTCAAACTCTTGACCGTTATCTAAACTGTGGTAATAAGTATAATCTCCTATAATAATTGATGGACATTTTACTATGTTTTTCAAGAAAACAATGCCTTTACTCTGCCGAATTGGGTAAACTAGGTCTTTGTTTGGTATGTTCATGGTATTAAATCTTTAGGTTAATATTTTACGCATCTATATAACAATCAACAATATATAAATGATTTTCTAAAAAATAGAAGATTGTCAATTTTTTTTATCTATTAGACCAATATTTTCCTACAGGAAGGCTTGAGAATGCTAAGTGATTGGCTTTCATAGCACTTACCATAATAGGTGTAGCAGCACTAGAAACAGAGTTAGCCGTAATAGAAAAAAGACTTAATACTAATCCAGTAAAAGAGTCTGATAAGTCATCCTCTTCATCAGAGTAATCTGTAGGTAAAATCTTTGTATCTAGAAAATAGTTTACGCTACTTCTAAATAGTAATTTAGACGATTTTGTAGATACTAACCTATAATCTATATCAACATAAACTCCAGAAGAACGTTTTCCCCATTCATTGATAGTAGTAAATAGTACAGCATCTGCACCAAAAAAAGTGCCAAACTTAGATACATCTTTACTGTAGAACTCTTCACTATAATAAGCACTTTCTTCTTGCAGTATATCTAACGACAATTCTGGTGGAAATACATAATATCCCCTTTCTACTAAAAACTGGTATAACGAAGCATAAAAGTAATCCTTTGCAGCTACATTA
Organism: Bacteroides sp.; assembly: GCA_030151885.1. Lineage (GTDB taxonomy): Bacteria > Bacteroidota > Bacteroidia > Bacteroidales > Bacteroidaceae > Bacteroides_E. The sequence goes on along the minus strand of JASLCG010000126.1, from coordinate 24,651 downwards.
TTTGTATTATTAATAGGCAACATTACTAATATTGAATTAGGCTGCTCTATTTCGAAAGTTGAAGTTAAAAAAGAATTTGTATTCTTCTGGTTATCATCAGCATAAAGACTCATTGCAAAACAGCTAATAACCCAAGATAGTATAACCCTGAACGTTACATTATTTTTCATACAGCTCTATTAATCTATCCATTAATACCGAGGATTCAGGATATAACTCTTTCTCCTTTTTGAAATAAGAAACTGCTACATCGGGATGACCTTTTCTTACAGTAATCATTCCTACCTCTGCATACACACCAGGAGGTACACTCTTAGTTTTTCCTTTATTAGGCTTCTTCAAAATCTGAATCAATGCCTCTTCATATTTTAGCTTAGACTCATCGGTTTTAAACTTAGTATATTCATAATAATTAAGTTCAAACTTATGCCATGCATACTGTTTATATGGAGATTTATATTTTACAGTATGACAAGATGTCAATAGCAATATACTCAGTACAAATGTTATATAAATATATTTTCTCATTCTTATTTTAAATAGTCTTTACCAGACTTTACTAAAGACTTACTAATTACCAATAAGTACTTGCATCTCTTTGGGTTGAGCTTTCCAATTCTGGTCAAGCATGTACGAATTACTATACTTACCTCTAGGTATATCATTTAACACATGTACATTACAGTTTCTTGCAGCAGTTATAACAGGAGTAACAGCTGTAGCGATTACATCTGCAATTAAGCCAAATAACCCACCTGTATTAGTCGATGTATCAATAGTTATATCTCCAATATGACTATATAAGACCTCATTTGTTTTTGTAGAAACTAACCTGTATTCAATATTTGTATGGATACTAGTCATTTGTTTTTTCCAATCATTGATGATGGTAAACAATACAACATCTGCACCTATATATTCATTGAATTTAGACAAATCTGCCTCTAAAAAGTTTTCACTATTATAAGCACTCTCCTGTTGAAGAATGTCTAATGTCATATATGGAGAGAATACATAAAATCCTAAATCACATAACGGCTGATAAAGGGTAGAATACATGTACTCTTTTGCCGATACATTGTTTGTATTATTAATAGGTGGCATTATTAATATAGAAGTAGGTTGCTCTGCATACATTTTCGCGTATTGCTCTCCTTTGGTTAAACTTTTACTCGTTGAACAAGAGGCTAACAATAGAGGCAATATCATTATTATTAAAAATACTTTCTTCATTCCTCATATTGTTTTATTATTCGACCTAAGAATTTCTCTGATTCAGGATACAATTCAATCTCTTTTTTAAGACATGATATCCCCTCTTCTACTTTGTTTGCTTTCAATAATAAATACCCTTTTTCTGCATATATTCCAGGAGGAACTATACCACGAGTACCTTTTTGATTGGCTATTGTTTTATTGTAAGTACTTAATAAGTTTTCCTCGGCAGCCTCTGTAGGGTTTTTCATATACCCATAAGCTACATCATTGTAGTTATACCATGAATATAAGCCTTTTGAAGTAGAGCAAGATGACACAACCACTAAAACAAATGCCAATATAGATAGCTTTCGAATCATAGCCTTACCACTTTTGTAGATTGATGAGATACAAATATATCACTATCATACACAACACGTCCCTTATAACTTACACGTACACTACGTTTTCCAGACTTTATAGTATATAGGTGTGGCTTAGTATAAGACTTTCTCTCTTTATTTACTTTGGCCTCAAAAGATGTACCATTATCTAATTCCACTACTACAGTTTTACCAGACAAACTAGAAGCACTTACAAACTGCAAGTAAGACACATCCTCTTTACCTGAATGTGTTGTATATACTCCTGTTTTACAACCTGACATTAATATAACAAGTAAGCTCAGACAAGCTGCTAAAAATATACTCTTTTTCATTTTTATTTCTCTTCAATATAATACTCGGTCAAATTCTTTGGATTAATTTCCTCACCTGTATAACTTACCACAGACAATTCATTTTCTGGAATATCAGCAGCAATCAGATTAGTAATCATAATGTTGCCAACAGGCTTACCAGGCAGCTCTACAAACATTCCTGTTTGTGGGTTCTTAACACTTTTACCCTTTTTCATAACTAGGAAACTGTCACCAACTTGCAAGCCTTGTGCCTCACCACCAGCTATAAATATTCCATCATTAACATCAAAAGTCAAGAAGAAAGACCTCCACGGCTTATTTGTACATTTAACAATAATATTCTCAACCATTTGATCTATTGCACTAGAAATAGCTTTATCACTCAATGTAGCATCATATCCAGCTTTTCCTCCAAATCCCATAGTAGTTTTAGTCGTTAACTCAGCTTCACCCGAGCTTTCGTCAGAGAATATAATCATTCCTGTGTAAACATCAACAATACGAATACTTATCTTAGCTTCCACTAGTTGAGTTTTTGTTTTATTAAACACTTTAGATTTCCCAGTTGTTTTTCTACCAAATTCAGTAATTGAACCAATTATTAGGTAATCGGCTCCTACTTGTTGCACATCTCCACCATTCATTTCCACCTCTTTTTGCAGTTTATCCATATCACTACGCTCTAGTAATAAAAACTTTTGGGAAGAGGCCAATTTGCTAGCTAATAAATCTTGAGCTTGTTTTGCCATCGGATCATTTTCTCTATTGTAAAATACACCTTTACCATATTGTGTTTCATTAGAGAATCTGCCAATAGCTACTTTACGCTTTAATTCATTTCCATTCTCTTTTACTTCAACCCCACCACCATTTTCTACACGATGTATGCGATTTTGAGTTTGAGCCGAAATTACCGAAGAATAGCCTAAGATGACTATTAATATTACTAATATATTCTTCATAAACAGTAGATTTAAATTATTATGTATTACACAAATATACGCTATTATAATATATTTATATCAAATAAAAAGGGCAAAGTGAAATACTCACTTTGCCCATATACCCAATTGATACTAATTTTTAAACTTACAATTAAAACTAAAAAATTATGACCTATAAATTCAGAATCGACTTATGGCTTATATTGTTATTCTGAAGATATCGATACTCTAATTCTTAATAGGAGCAATCACTGCTCATAAAATCCTACTTACAATGCCTAGACATTAATAAGTTCTACTAAAAACACTTCTATATAAAAAGATTCAATTTGCAGTTTGAATCAATAGACATCTATCTTTAAGTAGAAGGATTACATTTATAAATAATAACTCATTTTGTATAACAAGATTTACTTTGTTTCTACATTACAAAGATGATGATTCTTATCAAAGTAGACAATCGCTCATTATAGTGATTTTAGACTCTTATTTGTACCTACTAGTAGTGAGTGTTTTATTTTTCATGTCATAACTATATAACTGTGAGATCGAATGTGATACAAATGACCATATAAAAGCTAAACACGTGTATTTTCTATTTATCAATATTTTTCAATAATACATGAAAGAGCCCTAGCATAATATCACTACTCTACTAAGGCTCATTGTTCAATCAAACTACAAATATTGAAGCTACACACTAGTAGCAAACACGAATTTAATTAATGACTTATTTTTTACGTTTTCTAATTCTCCTATAATACAGTACATATCCAGTTATAGGCAAAGAAGCACCAATTAAGGCTGTTATACCTGTAAGTAAAGGTCCAAACCAACCTCCCCACCTTCCTGTATGCAATAAATATGCCCATCTCATTACTTTATTTTCATTTGGCATATCATTAAAATCCAAGCGCTTCTTTTCTCCAGTTTCTCTATCTACCCTGTAAGTAATAGCAACTCTTTCGGGTACAGTACTTACTGTAAATATTTTAAACACAGTTTTTCTATAACCCTCAAAAGACCACATTAAGCCAGTTAATGATAATAGTAACAGCATTAGTATAGTGTACACACCTAAGATTCTGTGTAAATCAAATATTTTCCTTCCTAACTTTGCCTCTTTCTTTATTATTAAATTTTGTTTTAGCTTATTCCATTTTTTAGGAAGCCAAAGAAAAAGGCCAGACAAAAGAATTATTACAAAAAACACAGTAGATACACCAACAATCACTCTTCCTACCTGACGATCTGGAGCAAGTAACCATCTATGTAAAAACATTAACTGCCGATACACATCTGCCCAGCCACTCCATACAGGTCTTACATACTCATCTACTGACATTAAAGCACCTGTAAAACAAATTATTGTTATAAATATGCCCGAAGGCAATGAAAGGTATAGGTGTAGCTTTTTAAATATTTTTCTCATACAAATATTAAACTATTTGTTTATATTAAATTATATATAACATTAGAATTCTAGATAATTCTCGACTATCTTATCCCCTTCTGGCTCCAAAGTTATATCAAGATTTTCTAGTGGCCTTTTAAAACATATTTCAACTATTATTTTCTTATATCCGATTGCTGATATGCAAATCTGTACAACCTCTTCAGCTGTTTTCACAGCCAACTTAAATTGTCCATTGGCAGCAGTGGTAGTACCCAAATAAGTTCCTTCTACATGTACAGTAGCACCATCTATCGGAGTATTATATTCATTCTTTACGCTTCCATACAGCCAGTACAGTTGTAAACTATCATTCTTGTTGGCATAGGTAGTTAAAGAACACAGGGTAAATAAAAAGATTGTTATGTATTTAATCATAAAATCAAGGGTTATCGCAATAGTTTATATAATCTTTTGAATGTTACAAATTTCATCTTTTTAGCTACAAATATCAATCGCTATATTTTGCTATTTTTACAAAAATAAATACTTACTTATAGTGATATAAAAAAAGAGTATAGCATATATATGCCATACTCTTTTTCTTAATATTTGGTGTATCTTTTACTTCCACCAGTTCCAGAAATGATGAACTGGTCCATGCCCTTTTCCTATTTTATAATCTTTTCCTGCATTAATTGCCTCTATCATATACTCTTTTGCACGAATAACAGCACTTGTCATATCATGTCCCTGTGCCAACTGTGCAGCAACAGCCGAAGAAAATGTACAACCCGTTCCATGCGTATTTTTGGTATATACTCGTTTAGACTCTAATGGTGTTATTTCATCAGTTTCATTATTATAGAATATATCTATCAATGTATCATCTGTCAAGTGTCCTGCTTTCAGTAAAACAGACACATTATACTCTTTAGCTAATTCTTTAGCTAAAAGAGGTAAATCTTCTTGACTCTTAATTTTCTTGTCTAAAAGGATTTCTGCTTCTGGAATATTAGGTGTTATAATTCTAGCCATTGGAATCAACTCCTTTTTTAAAGTTGATATAGCTTCAGTTTGCAATAACAAATCACCGGATGTAGCCACCATAACAGGATCTAAAACAATATTTTTAATATCGTAATTTAATAAAGTCTCTTTAATACCCATTATTAACTCTGACGAATGTAACATTCCGATTTTAATGGCATCTGTACCAATATCATCAAGAACCGATTTAATTTGTCCTTTAACAAATTCAACAGGAATAGGATGCACACCAGTTACTCCTACTGTATTTTCATCTACAACAGCTACAATAGCAGTCGTTCCAAAACATCCATTTGCAGAGAAAGCTTTCAAGTCAGCCTGAATACCTGCTCCACCACTTGGGTCACTTCCTGCAATTGATAATACTCTTTTATATTGTTTCATTTTTCTGTCTTTTTGCATGAATAATCCTTTGTATCAGTTTTTTAGAAGCTAACCTAGGATCTGTTGCAGCCATTATTTCTGAAACAACCGATACACCCTCCGATCCTGTTTTAATAACTTCTGTTACGTTATCTAAATGAATACCACCAATACCTACACTAGGGTGCTTAGATAGACTGTTTATTTCTGTAGCGCCAGCTAGTCCAAGTGCTTTAGCTGTATCTGTCTTTGTTGGTGTAGAAAACACAGGAGAAATACCTATATAATCTATATCAAGTTCATTAGCTTTCAGTGTGTCTTCTAAAGACTCAACCGATAGACCTATAATCTTATCTTGCCCCAATATTTTACGAGCCACCTCATAAGGTATATCATTTTGCCCAATGTGTAATCCATCAGCATCTACTGCCAAAGCAATATCTAATCTATCATTTATAATTAAAGGCACATTATAATGCTCTAGAAGATGCTTTAATCGGATAGCTGTTTGATAAAAATCTAAAGTAGAAGCCTTTTTTTCACGTAATTGAACTAAAGTAACCCCTCCTTTTACAGCCTCTTCTACTACTAGACACAAATCTCTTCCTGCTAAAAAACTAGAATCTGTTACCAGGTATAAAGACAGGTCTATCTTATTTTTCATAATTTAAATATTATATAGTTTATCAATAAAATTTTGCTGTAAAGAAGCTGGTCCCTTAGCACTACTCAACGCAGCTTCACCTACTCTGCTCATCAACTCCATTGCATTTGTAGCTGCCTGTAAATAGTCTTTATTTACAGCCACAAATGCAGCAGTTAAAGCAGTTGCAGTACACCCCATACCTGTAATACGCGCCATCATAGGATCACCTCCTTTTACTTCATTTACTAAAACTCCATCTGTAATATAATCTATTTCGCCACTTACAGATATAATAGCACCTGTTTGCTTAGCCAACTGCTTTGCCGCATTAACTGCCATATGAGATTCACTAGTGCTATCTACTCCTTTAGTTTGTATATTAGCATCAATAAGGGCCAATATTTCAGAACCATTTCCTCGAATAACAGTTGGTTGGCATACAGAAATAATCTCTTTTGCTACTGCTGTTCTATATGGTGTTGCGCCTGCTCCTACAGGATCTAATATCACAGGTATTCCTAGTCTAGCAGCACAACTACCTGCTATTAACATAGACTGTACCCACTGTTTATCTAAAGTACCTATATTAATAACCAATGCAGACGCTATGCCAACCATATCTTCTACCTCTTCTGCCGCATGTGCCATTACAGGAGAAGCTCCAATTGCTAAAAGTGCATTTGCTGTATTATTCATTACAACATAGTTTGTAATGTTATGTATTAATGGAGATTTCTCCTTAATTAAGCGTACATCTTTTTTTACAGAATCATTTAATCGTTCCATTTTCGTTACTTTTTTTATTATTCTTAATTTAGTTCTGAAACGAACCTGTTGAGGGTAAAATCCATTATCAAAAAAAGCCACTTTGCATAATCAGCAAAACGGCTTTACAAAGTTGTGAGATTCATTACTTTGATAACAAACCATTTTCCTACGATGTCAATTACAACATTTCAGGTTCTAGGGTATAATCTCAGCTCTATAAGCACCCCTAATAGTTATATACAAACATACAAATAATATGTTAAAGAACCATTAAGTAAAACTTATTAGCCCATGAAACTGTTACATAAAAAGAACCTTTATAAACCTATATCTATGAATAGTAAAGTTAAATATGGCCTTATTAGCACATTAGGGTGGCTGACATACATTTATATTATATTTTATATTTCTAGACTAGTAAATAGTGAAGTTAGCCCAGAAAAACTATTGTGGAGTAAACAAGATACAATATACATGAATATTTTTCTAATCATAACTTGTTGTTTATGGTTCTATATAGGCTATTCTCTACGAAATAAATATATAAACCATCAGCAGTATTATCTTGATATAAACCAAGAACTAACTGAGAAAGATATTAAAAGTGCTTTTAAAAAACACTTTATCTCTAAAAATTCCAAACTTCTAGTTCCCCTATCTATACTATCCATACCTATGTATTTAATCTATAATTGGGACCGAACATTCATTACATTAGATTATTATGTTATAGCTATATTAATATTTATTTCCTTAGGTCTTCTAGCTTGTTATAAATATTTTAAACAGTGCTTATAGACGCTTAAACAGACTATTAAATAAGTTTTATTCATTATATATTATAAAGTATTTTGATTCTGATGTTTGCTATTACATGATAAATCCATACCTTTGCAAACACTTTAGAAAATAGATTCTAAGGGAGGTCTATTAAAGGACTATTACAAAAGGATTTAGAATTATTCTAATCGTATTTAAGAAATGATTTTTTTCATTTTATAGTTTTGCATTCATTGAATCTATACAAATATCTTTTCAAAAGTCCTCGGTAATCTTAGATTGTCGGGGATTTTTTTAGTTGAGTAAAATAACGTTAAGAAATTAATATAATGGAAGGAACAATAAATCTTACCAAAGGACCTATAAAAAAGCAGCTTTTTAAGTTAGCAATCCCAATTATGGCAACGTCTTTTATCCAAATGGCTTACAGTTTAACTGATATGGCATGGGTAGGAAGATTGGGCAGTCAATCTGCTACAGTAGTTGGGTCTGTCGGCATATTTGTATGGATGACAACAGCTCTGTCTTTATTAGGTAAAATTGGTTCGGAAGTTAGTATTGCTCAAGCGGTCGGAGCAGATAACTTTAATGATGCTAAAAAGTTTGCATCTCATAACTCTACCATTTCGTTAATAATCTCCTTAATATGGGCCATCGGATTTTTTATATTCTCAAAACAGCTGGTTGGTTTTTTCCAATTAGATGGTGCAGGTATAACAGATGGCGAAATTAGCTATAATGCAGCTAGCTACTTAAGAATCATTACTTTTGGGTTTCCTTTTATATTTTTAGCAGCAACATTTACTGGAATGTACAATGCTGTGGGTAGGAGTAATATTCCGTTCTACATTAGTGGTATGGGGCTATTACTAAATATGGTACTAGACCCTTTATTCATATTTACATTTAAATTAGGAACAGATGGTGCAGGATATGCTACTGTTATTTCTCAGGTAATCGTAGTGCTTATCTTCATATATAACATGAAGATAAAAAATAAAATATTGAATGGTTTTGCATTTATTTGTCAACTAGAAAAAAAATATGCTCAACGAATTCTTAAGTTAGGATCTCCTGTTGCTATTTTTAATATTTTATTTGCTTTTGTTAATCTCTTTCTATCGCGCTTAGCATCAGATCATGGAGGTTATATTGGTGTAATGACTTTAACAACAGGTGCACTTATAGAAGGAATTACTTGGAATACTGCTCAGGGTTTTTCTACTGCATTAGGAACTTTTATTGCACAAAATTACGCAGCTAGACAATTTGACCGTGTTATGAAAGCCTGGTATATTACCTTAAAAATGTCATTAGTATTTGGGCTATGTACTACCTGTTTGTTTGTCTTCTTTGGTAATGAAGTTTTCTCTTTATTTGTACCTCATGAGCCTAATGCATTCCAAGCAGGAGGCCTATATTTAAAGATATCTGGATTGTCACAAATCTTTATGATGTTAGAAATTACTAGCCAAGGAGTATTCTACGGTATTGGTAGAACTACCCCACCTGCAATTATTAGTATTTTCTTTAACTACTCGCGTATACCTATTGCATTAATATTAACTGGTACATGGGCTGTATTAAGCATATCTCTAGGAGTTTCTGGTATTTGGTGGGCAGTTAGCTTAACTAGTATCTGTAAAGGTACATTCTTAACACTCTGGTTCTTAGCTATTAGAAAGAAAATATTGAACGAAAAAAGTATAGGTTATTCCTTTAATAGTAATTGAAATATCCTAAATATACTCTATATTTGAATAAACAAATAATATCTATCGGCTGTTATAGCTTAGGAAACAAGACATAGATTTAAAATAAAAAGAACGATTATGAAAAATTTTAAAGTTTTAGCATTATTATTAAGTATTGTAGTATTATTTGGTAGCTGTGCTACAACAAGTAATACTGGTAAAGGTGCTGGTATTGGTGCTGGTGGTGGCGCTGCACTAGGTGCTATTGTAGGTGGTATATTTGGCGGTGGCAAAGGAGCCCTTATTGGTGCATCTGTTGGTGGTGCAGTAGGTGCTGGTACAGGTGCTGTTATCGGTAAAAAAATGGATAAAAAAGCTGCTCAAGCGGCTGCTATTGAAGGAGCACAAGTAGAAAAAGTAACTGATGCTAATGGACTTGCAGCTGTTAAAGTTACATTCGAATCGGGTATATTATTTGAGTTTAACTCTTCTACATTGAGTTCTGCATCTAAAAGTGCTCTAGCCAAATTTGCTAATATTTTAAAAGAAGATCCAAATACAGATATCGCTATAATTGGTAAAACTGATAAAGTAGGTAGCTATGATGCTAATATGACTGTATCAAATCGCCGTGCACAAGCTGTTAAAGCATACTTATTACAATGTGGTGTACATCCTGCACAGTTCCAATACGTTGAAGGTGTAGGTTATTCTCAATATGATGAAGCATTACTTCCTGCACAAAACCGTGCTGTAGACGTATATATGTATGCAAGTACTAAAATGATTCAAGAAGCTGAAAGAGCTAATTACTAATATATAGCTATATATAATTTTAAAGACCGATTACATATGGTAATCGGTCTTTTTTTATAACATAAAGTATAGCTTTACTAAGTCCGAGGATAAATACATTGCCGATATACCAATGCTACATTGCCGACATACTTGAGGTTCATCGGCGAGAGACTAGAAGCTTATCGGCAACATACAAACAATTCCTCAATGAGGGAGGAGAATATTAGTGCTGACAGTAAAAGAAAAGAGGGACATTCTAAAATAAAATTATAGACTACCCCTCTTTCCACATAAATATTTGCAACTATGCCTCTTTATCTCGTTCAATAAAAGCTAAAATATCTCCACCGTTCACTCTACTACCCTGTTCTGCTAGAATCTCCACAACCTTACCTGTAAAGTTAGCCTTAATTGGCTTATGTTCTCCCCAAGAAGTTGTAATATAACAGAATAAATCTCCTGCTTTAAAGTGCTGTCCAACAACAGGTGAATGAGATGGACCATCAACATCTATTTCCCAGATTACTTGCCCCTTCACATCTGACTGTATGGCATCATATTTAGCCCTTTTAAGTTTCAAAATATCATCAACAGAAACACCTTGACCAGCTAAAGAGCTATCTTTAGCTTTTTGTAAATCTGTATAGAATCGTTCTTTAGCAACACCCGATTTATAATCACGATATTGCCTATCATGCATCGCAAACTCAAATAATTCTTCTTCATCGGGGCCTATTTCCCACCCATTTTCTTTCATTTCTTGACGATATTTATCTAATTCGTCAGGATAGTTTTCTTGTGGGTTTTTATCTGTAAATTCATAGTCATTTTTCTTAGCTAAATCTACTAACTCTTGGTCAAGCTTACCAGGTAGTTTTCCTGTTTCTCCTAGAATCATTCCCCAAGCATGTTTATCAATCATAGACCAACGCTCTTCACCTTTTACTTGAGCTAAGATATTCATTAGTGCTATATTCTTAACATATTGACTAAAAGGAGTTACCAGTGGAGGATACCCTACTTTCGGCCATATATATTGCACTTCTTCAAATAGCATTAGTAGTAAATCGTCAATAGATAACTGTTCTTTGCCTTGATTTTTTAAGATCAAGTTAATACCTGAATGCACACCTTTCAAATCGGCCATCATAGATCCCATCATACCTCCAGGCAAACCACAAGTTAACAAGAGTGATGACATAATTTTATTACTAGGATCCATAAAGTAACCTAGAAAATCGTCTATAAACTCTTGAGTCATAGCACGTGCCTTCATATAGGCCTTCATATTTACTTCTGGCACTTTAAAACCTTTATCTTTTAACATCGCTTGTACAGAGATGACATCTGGATGCACCTTTCCCCATGCCATAGGTTCAATAGCGCAATCTATTATATCGGCTCCATTTTCACAAACTTCTAGTATTGATGCCATAGATAGCCCAGGACCTGTATGTCCATGGTACTGAATAATAACGTTAGGGAAGTCTTTTTTAATAGCCTTTGTTAATCGTCCTAGCATACCTGGACGCCCAATTCCAGCCATATCTTTCAAACAAATCTCTGGAGCTCCTGCTTCGATTAACTGTTTAGCAATATCAAAATAATACTCTACTGTATGAACTGGAGAATGTGTTATACATAATGTTCCTTGTGGTGTCATACCTGCATCTAGAGCATATTTAATAGATGGTATAATATTACGCACATCGTTTAATCCGCAAAATATACGTGTTATATCCACTCCTTGAGCATGTTTTACTTTGTACATTAATTTGCGTACGTCTGCTGGTACTGGAAACATTCGTAACCCATTTAAGCCACGATCTAGCATATGTGTTTTTATGCCTGCATCGTTAAAGGGTTTTGTAAATGCACGAACAGCATGATTAGGATTTTCTCCATACAACAGGTTTACTTGTTCAAATGCACCACCATTAGTTTCTACTCTACTAAAACAGCCCATATCAATAATTAATGGAGCAATTCGTTCTAGCTGATCTTTACGAGGTTGATATTTACCGGACGACTGCCACATATCTCGGTAAACAAGACTAAATTTGATTTCCTTTTTCATAGATAGATATTTTTTTGAATGACTTAAGGTTCTATCGTATTTAACAAATATAGTCTTATATTATTAAAAAAAAAGTAAATAGAGATATTTTTATCTAATTATTTCACGAGCTTATTTACAGACACTTATAAAAAAAGGACAACCCATAATAATGAGCTGTCCTAATCTTTTTATAGTTCAATTTCTTCTTAAACGAAATCTTTTAAATCTTCTTGTAGTTTTTGTCTTGTAAAGAATATTCTACTCTTTACTGTACCTAATGGCAAATCTAACTTATCAGCAATTTCTCTATATTTAAATCCTGATACATGCATTGTAAAAGGTACTTTATATTCATCTGGTAATGCATTTACAATTTTATGCATTTGCTTTAAATCGTATGCTCCGCTAGCACTATCTAACCCTGAATCTTGAGGTAAATTTAAGTGATACAGATTATCTGTTTTGTCAACAAAAGTTTGTTCACGAACTACTTTTCTATAGTTATTGATAAATATATTACGCATTATAGTATATATCCAACCTCTAAAGTTAGTATTAGGTATATATTTATCTTCATTATCTAACGCTTTCAATGATGTCTCTTGTAATAGGTCTTGAGCTTCTTCACGGTCTGAAGTCAATTTATAAGCAAAGCGTAGTAATTCTTCTTGTGATCCTATTAATTCTTTTCTAAAACTTAAACTTTTCATACTTCGCTAATTTTTAAATTATAATAACTTGTTGTGTCTTTTACGATTTAGGAACTTATCGATATTCCTCCGTCGCTCAATTCAAAAATAGAAAGTTTAATCAATTACGAAGACTGAAATACAAACATTTTAGAAGGTAGTTTCTATCAAATAACAGTTTTTACCCCTTTTTTGATAGTTTTTGGGTGGTTATAGGGGGCAGATTAAAGAACATTTTACAACAATAGTATCTCTTTTCATTACATTGATGTAACAAAATGTTACAAAATAATCATTTTATCTATTCTTATAATTAAACAAGCCCAAACACCTAAATGTTTGGGCTTATCAATGTTTTATTTATAATATCTTATTTATACCTATTATAACTTACCATTTTATCTACGCTTTTACGCTTCTTTTCTCGCTTACTAGACATAGAGTAACCTATTACAATATCTAGCAAGACTCTTTTCTTTTTTGGAATAGCCAATAGAGACTTTATTTTAGTTTCATCGAACCATCCAAGAATACAAGAACCCAGACCTAAGCTTTCTGCAGCCAAAGCTATATGTGAAGCTAGAATGCCAATATCCATTAAGGGGAAATACTTTCCTTTAATTTTGGTACCTAACATGGAAGTTATATTTGCAGACTCCTCTATTACTAACAAATGGATTGGTGCGTCTTTGGCAAATTTATTCATTCCTAAACTAGCAGCGGCTTCACCCATTTTCAAAGCTAACTCAGGTTCATTTACCACAACAATATGCCATGGCTGAGCATTACAAGCAGACGGAGCCAACCTGGCTGCGTTTAAGATATAATTTAACTTTTCTGCCTCGACAGGTCTATTGTGATCAAATTTCCGATCACTCTGCCTTGACCCTACCAATTCTAAAAATTCCATAATTTAAAACCTTCATTTGTTAAAAACAGAATAGAGCATTTTAAGCTGTCAATTCTGCCATTCTAGAGATATACTTTCCAATAATATCAAATTCTAAATTCACTATAGATCCAACTTCAAAAGTATGGAAATTTGTATATTCATACGTATAAGGGATTATCGCTACCTGGAAAGTATTTTCTGTAGGATTACAAACTGTAAGGCTTACACCATTAACAGTAACCGAGCCTTTGTCAACAGTAAAGTAACCTCTTTTTGCCATCTCCTTATTAAAGTCATATTGAAAAGTAAAATACCAACTTCCATCTGCATTTTTAATATCAATACATTTAGCTGTTTGATCGACATGTCCTTGAACAATATGTCCATCTAAACGTCCATTCATAAGCATACTACGCTCTACATTAACTTTATCTCCTACTTTGAACAATCCTAAATTAGAACGTTGCAATGTTTCTGATACCGCAGTTACAGTATAAGTATCATTTTTAATATCGACTACTGTTAAACACACACCGTTGTGCGATACACTTTGATCAATCTTTAATTCATTTACAAAGGAACAAGTTAACGTAAAATGAACATTTTCTTTATCCTTTTCAATAGCAATAACTTTTGCTGTCTCTTCTACAATTCCTGAAAACATAATAATAGAATTTAAAAACTTACAGACTCATTCAAATTTTGTCTGACAAGCACGTTCATAATTAATTTATTTAATAACAAAGATAAGGAAAACAAGGTAGAAATAAGAAGCTTTTAATAGATAGGTGTGCAAAAAAAGGGGCTTTTCACAAAGCCCCTTTTTTCAGTTTTCAATAGGTATTAGTTCTTTTAAGGTAAAAAAGATTGTTTTAGGATAACAATACAAATATAACTTAAAACGTAACCTTAGTCCAAAAAAAAATATATGTCTTACAACATATAATGGCACTAATGCCTGTTTCACATTTTAAGATTTTATATTTGAATTAATTATGTTTTACAAATATATTATAAATATCCGTATTGGTGGCTATATATTTAAATAATTTTTCGATTTTCATTCATCTATTTAAATATAGATCTCATTATATAGGTATCAAGTGTTTAAATTAAGCAAAGAAAGAGACATTTTCCTATCATATTATAACTACTTATATCATATAGTATAATTCTATTTATAGATACTTTGTATATTTGCAAAGTAAAACATAAAGTAAAGTGTAAAAAACACTGAATCTGCATCAGAACAAGATTAATTAGGTATTGGCATGCAGATATATTAAAAAAATAGTACTTTTGTAATCGATTTTAGAAATGGAAAATATAAAGACCATGACTGATAAAAATATAACTGAAGCAACTGAAAAAAAGAGCTTGAACTTTGTAGAACAAGCTATCGTAAATGATTTAAAAGAGGGTAAAAACGACGGTCGAGTTCAAACTCGCTTCCCTCCAGAACCTAATGGTTACTTACATATAGGTCATGCAAAAGCTATAAACATAGACTTTAGTATGGCTGAAAAGTATGGTGGAGTTTGTAATCTTCGTTTTGATGATACTAACCCAGTCAAAGAAGATGTTGAGTATGTTGACTCCATCAAAGAAGACATTGAGTGGTTAGGTTTTCATTGGGACAATATTTATTACGCTTCAGATTACTTCCAACAGTTGTGGGACTTCGCTGTAGAGTTGATAAAACAAGGAAAAGCATATATTGATGAGCAAAGTGCTGAAGAAATAGCAGCTCAAAAAGGTACACCTACTACACCTGGTAAGGAGAGCCCTTACAGAAATAGACCTGTAGAAGAGAGCTTAACTCTTTTTGAAAAAATGAATACGGGTGAAATTGAAGAAGGAGAAATGGTGCTACGTGCCAAAATTGATATGGAAAACTCTAATATGCACTTTAGAGACCCTATTATTTACCGTGTTATTAAACACCACCATCACCGCACAGGAGATAAGTGGAAAGCTTACCCAATGTATGACTTTGCCCACGGACAAAGTGATTATTTTGAAGGAGTAACACACTCATTATGTACACTAGAATTTGAAGTACACAGACCATTATATAACTACTTCATTGACGAACTACAAGAAACTCATCTAACTAAAGGTGGCGAATACCGCCCTAGACAAATGGAGTTTAACCGTTTAAATCTTACATACACTGTAATGAGTAAACGTAAACTTCTTACTCTTGTAAAAGAAGACTTAGTACATGGATGGGACGACCCTCGTATGCCTACAATTTGTGGATATAGAAGAAGAGGTTATTCTCCCGAAGCTATTAAGAACTTCCTTGATATGATTGGATATACTAAATACGAAGCATTAAACGATTTTTCTCTACTAGAATCTGCTGTTCGTGAAGATTTAAATAAACGTGCTACTCGTGTATCGGCTGTATTAGATCCTATTAAGTTAATTATTACAAACTACCCAGAAGGACAAGTTGAAGAGCTAGAGTGTATAGACAACCCTGAAGATGAAAATTCAAAAACTCATACTATCGAATTTAGTAGAGAACTTTGGATTGAACGAGATGACTTCATGGAAGATGCACCTAAAAAATATTTTAGAATGACTCCTGGAAAAGAAGTTCGTCTAAAAAATGCTTATATTGTTCAATGCACTGGTTGTAAAAAAGATGAGCAAGGTAATGTTACTGAAGTGTACTGTGAGTACGATCCTCTAACAAAAAGTGGCATGCCTGAATCTGGACGTAAGGTTAAAGGAACACTTCATTGGTTAAGTGTGGACCATTGTGAAAAAGCAGAAGTACGTCTTTATGATCGCTTATTCAATATAGAAAATCCAAATACTGAACAAAATAAAGATTTTAGAGAATTGATTAATCCAGATTCTTTACAAGTCTTAAACAACTGTTATGTAGAAAAATATTTGAAGGAGTTCGAACCTGGATGTTACCTACAATTCCAACGTATTGGATATTTTACTATTGATAAGGATTCTACTCCAGATAAATTAGTCTTTAATAGAACTGTTGGTTTAAGAGACACTTGGGGTAAAATCAATAAGAAACAGTGATATTCTTCAAATAACAATGAATTTTAAAAATTTATTTTTTAAAACTAAAAATATAAGTGTACCTCCCTGCTTGGCCAACTACGAAAGTAGCATGGCCAACGGGGAGAACCTTTATCTAGACGCCGATGATTTTGCTGATATAGTTAATTACTATACTACAAACGAATTATACACAGAAGCTACTCAAGCTGCTAAAATTGGACTAAATATTCACCCAGACAACTTAGATATTCAATTAGAGCTAGCATATGCTTTACTATATAATTACAAGATTGAAGATGCATACGATCTAGCCAAAGAGCTATTGAATACAGAAGTTAATAACAATACTTTATTGCTTAACGCTGAGGTTTTACTTCAAAGTGATATTCCTAAAGCTAGACAAAGAGCTGAAGTTTTACTCGAGAAGCTTGATAAACCTAACTCTATAGATACAATCATAGATTTATGCTATGCAATAAGCAACTTTGGGACTCTGGAACAAAGAGTTAAATTTCAAAAACACCTTAAAAAAGGGCTACTCAAATATGGAGACCATGTTGAATTCTTAGAGGCCTATGTAGAGTATTACAAAAGCTTAAACAGAATAGTAAAAGCAAAAAAAGCCATTAATACTCTTATAGATGCAGATCCTTATGACCCATATTATTGGTGTTTAATGGCTATGGTACATTTTGAAGAAAATGACTACGAGAAATCAAATGAAGCTTTAGAGTTTGCTTTAATCAATAGTCAAGATCCTGCAAGTATTTACATGGGACAAGCAATTTTATTGCTTAAAGAAAAAAAGATAGATAAAGCTATTGAGTATTTTAATCTTAGTTATGATACTGATCATACTTTTATTACACAAGCATACATTGGTCTAGCAGAGTGTTATTATGACCTAGGCGAATATGAGAAAGCTCAAGACTTATTCAAAAAAGCTGTTATCAAATCTGTACAAGAATCTACAAAAATAAAGAATAAAGTTACCGATTCATTAACCTCAATAGAACTTGAGGTTAATAAAGAGATCTATAAGAACGTTACTGAAAAGGACATTTTAGAAGACTATGATACATTTAACGCTATTGAAAAAGAGTCTTTTTTAAACTACAAAGAAGAAGATTTTCTTAATAGCCTAGATGAGTTTTTAGAAGAGATTCCAGAAGAACATCCAGATCCAGTAGATAAATTAATTCAATTTTATAACAGCAAACCTAAAAAAGATTGTCATGATGACGATAATCTCATCCATGCTATAAATGCGATTCGAAAAAACAAACATGAGATAGCTTTAAAGTATGCATTAAAAGCAGAAAGCAGCGTACAGTCGGCTAATGCTATGTACACTTTAGCTCATCTATTTGCAGAGTTAGAACAAATAGAGTTATCTTTTAAAGTGTTAGAAAAGATATATCATCAATATAGGAATATCAATAATATTTTATTAGATATCTTAGCTTACTGCATCTTAACATTTAACTTGCCTTTATATCTGAAATACATTAAAGAGTGCCAAACTAAATATGATTTAGATTTACTACCTATTGATTATTTAATCATGCAAGCAGAATACTCTAATAAGTCAGGTATAATGAAATTTATAAAAAAGTGTCAAGACACACACAGTGAATCTATAAATTATTAATATGGAAACATTAGTACAATGGTATTTAGACCATCTAAATTATTTCACAATAACCATACTTATGGCCATTGAAAGTTCGTTTATACCCTTCCCGTCAGAAGTAGTAATACCACCTGCTGCATATAAAGCAGCTGTCGGACACGAGTTAAATATATATTTAGTGGTGTTTTTTTCTACTATTGGAGCAAATATAGGCGCACTTATCAATTATTACTTAGCTAAGTTTTTAGGAAGACCTATTATTTATAAATTTGCCAATAGTAGGTTCGGGCACATGTGTCTTATAGATGAGAACAAAGTAGTTAAAGCAGAACAGTATTTTGACAAATATGGAGCTCTATCTACCTTTATTGGGAGGCTAGTACCTGCAGTACGACAGCTCATTTCTATACCAGCAGGATTAGCAAGAATGAAGCTCTCAACATTCTTACTTTATACAACATTAGGTGCTGGCTTGTGGAATGTTATTTTAGCCATGCTTGGTTATTATTTATCTAAGATGCCTGGCATTGAGTCGGAACAACAGCTAATTGAGCAAGTTAGTAAATACAGTAAAGAAATAGGATATCTATTTATTATTGTTGCTATAGCATTTGTAGCGTTTATAGCTTATCATGCTCTTAAAAAGAAGAAGTAAATATATAAAATATCCCGTTCCAATTTAATTGAAACGGGATATTTTACATTTATCTTTTATTAAAAAGGAGTATTATTTCAAAGCCTCGATTGCTTTTTCATAATTAGGTTCTTGAGTAATTTCAGGAACTAATTCTGTATATTTAACAATTCCTTTTTCATCTATCACAACCACAGCTCTAGCCAAAAGACCAGCTAAAGGACCATTTGCCATACGTAATCCATAAACCTCATCAAAGTCAGAATATCTAAAATCTGATAATGGAACTACATTTTTAATACCTTCTGTTGTACAGAAGCGACCTTGTGCAAAAGGTAAGTCTTTTGATATTGCTAATACGATAGTATTATCTAAAGAAGTAGCTTTCTCATTAAATTTGCGTACAGAAGTAGCGCATACTGCTGTATCTAAACTAGGGAAAATATTCAAAATAACCTTTTTACCTTCTAAAGATTTCAAGCTTAGATTTGACAAATCACCTTTAACCAATTCAAAATTAGGAGCTTTAGAACCAACTTCTACAAAAGATCCTATAAGCTTAACTTCTTCTCCTTTAAATTTAGTATTCATATGTTGTTATTTTTTTTATTGTGTAATAATATTATATTTTTCAATACTATTTTTAATAACAATAGGAATGTACATATAGTTCATGAAACTCTTATAAAAAAGAACTATAACAAATGAACCAACTGTTTTTTAAGCGAATAGAGTAAATTGAAACATTATTTAAATAAGTTAAGCAACGAGGTATTAGCCTTTTTGATTAACTTTGGAAAGTTTTTTGTATAAAATTTGAATTCGAAATTAATGACATTACAATACCACAATATCCATATAAAATCACTCATACTGATTCTTGTTTTACTTTTATATAGTAATAGCTCTTATGCTCAAATCATAAAGGGCAATGTTACAGATTCAATAACTAACGAACCATTAGGATATGTATCTGTATATTACGATGGTACAACTATAGGTACGACTACTGATTTTGATGGTAATTATAATATCCAATACAACTCTAAGTACAAAGAGCTAACCTTTTCATTTGTAGGCTACAAAACTAAAAAGGTTAAAATTAACGCACAATCTAAATCTATAAACGTAGAATTAGTTACTGATGATGTTATTTTAAGCGAGGTTATTATTAAACCTAAAAAAGAGAGGTATAAAAAAAAGAACAATCCTGCAGTTGAGCTGATGGATAAGGTTATTAAAAATAAAAAAGAGTTCAAGTTAGAGGAAAACGACTTTTACCAATACAACAAATATCAGAAAATGAAAATCTCCTTAAATGATTTAACAGAGGAGAAGCTTAGTAAAGGTGTATATAAAGGACTAGGATTTAAGTCAGATCAACTAGAGATGTCGAAAACAACAGGTGGTTTTATATTACCAATATCTATCCAAGAAACTGCTTCAAAAGTGGCATACAGGAAAGAGCCTAAAAGTACTAAGACATTTGTAGAGGGTATGAACTCCACGGGTATACAAGATTTTATATCTACAGGAGAAATTATGAACCAAATGGTAGAAGAGATATTTTCTGACATTAATATATATGACGATAACATTAAATTACTAAGAAGAAGATTTGTAAGCCCAATAAGTAATACAGCAACATCTTTCTATAAATTCTACATTATGGATACTGTTAGAGTTGATTTAGATGAATGTATTCACTTATCTTTTGTGCCACATAACTCTCAAGATTTTGGTTTTACAGGACATTTATACGTATTAAATGATTCATCCTATGCTGTCAAAAAATGTACGATGAACTTACCACAAAACACAGCAGTTAATTTTGTTACAAATCTCGATATAATACAAGAGTTTACAGAACTGCCTAATGGAAACATGGTGCTCAAGAAAGATATTATGGAGGCCGATATACATCTACTACAAGCTATACAAGGAATGCAAATCCAACGAACGACCAGATACTCTAATTACTCGTTTGAAGAAATACCTGCTCGTAATTTCAGACACAAAGGAGATGTAGTTAAAGAGAATAACATGTTTAATAGACCACCTGAGTACTGGGAAGAAGCTAGACAAGTAGGACTAACTAGCATAGAAGACTCTATGGACTCTTTTATGGAGAGACTATCAAAAGCTCCTGCTTTTAAATATATGCTATTTGCAACCAAATTACTATTCGAAAACTACATTGAGACAAGTAAAAGAGGTAAACCTAGTAAATTTGATATTGGCCCTATTAATACTGCTATATCTGGCAACTATATAGATGGTACGCGTTTTAGGTTTGGAGGGAAAACAACTGCTGCACTTCATCCTAAGGTGTTTGTACAAGGATATGGTGCATACGGAATTAAAGATAAGAGATGGAAGTATTCTGGAGGAATCACCTACTCTTTCCATAAGTGCGAAAGTTTTCCATGGGAGTACCCTATGAATAACATAACATTCACTTATACAAGTGATATTATGTCTCAAATGGATAAATTTTTAACAACTGACAAAGACAATATATTTGTTGGATGGAAAGCTTTTCCTGTAGATCAAATGTCATACTATCGATCTGCTAAAATAGACTATAACTATGAAGTGCTAGGAGGCTTTTCTGTTAAAGCACATGCTAAGCGTTTGAATGACAAACCTGCTGGAAAATTAGAATATCTACTTAACGATGCCGATCAAACTAAAGTAAGAGATATTACTACTACAGAATTAGGTTTTACTCTTAGATATGCTCCTGGAGAGAACTATATTAATACAAAACAAAGAAGAAAGCCTGTTTCTTGGGATGCCCCAATTTTCACACTAGCTCACTCGGCAGCCATTAAAGGTTTATTGGGTGGTCAGTATAATTCGAATATAACAGAAGCCAGCATATGGAAAAGAATATGGTTGGCCTCTTGGGGGAAATTAGATGTATCATTTAAAGCTGGAGCTCAGTGGAATACTGTTCCTTTTCCCTTACTAATTGCGCCGGCTGCAAACTTATCATATATTGCACAGAATAATGAGACTTTCAATCTGCTTCATAATATGGAGTTCATGAATGATAGATACGCTTCATTAGCTTTAACATACGATATGAATGGAAAACTATTAAATAGGATTCCACTCATTAAGAAATTAAAATGGAGAGAGTTATTTAAAATCAAAGCTTTATATGGGCATTTAACAGATAAAAACAATCCACTGAAAAGCTCAAACCCAGAATTATTCCTATTCCCAACTAGAGATGGAGAAATTTCGACTCATATAATGGAAAAAAACAAGCCGTATATTGAGGCTAGTTTCGGAATTTACAATATATTTAAGATATTCCATATTGAGTATATCCGTAGATTAACGTATACAGACATTCCTGGAACAAAGAAAAACGGGATACGCTTCACATTTGAACTGGTATTTTAGAATTATGCAACCACTAGCTGAAAGATTAAGACCCAAAAGTCTAGACGAATATATTGGACAAAAACATTTAGTAGGTCCAAATGGTCCACTTAGAAAAATGATTGATAGTGGACGTATTACCTCTTTCATATTATGGGGACCTCCTGGTGTTGGAAAAACCACTTTAGCTCAAATTATAGCTAACCAACTAGATACACCTTTTTACACTTTAAGTGCCGTTACGTCTGGGGTTAAAGATGTAAGAGAAGTAATTGAAAAAGCTAAAAGTACCCGTTTTTTTAATCAAGCTAGCCCTATTTTATTTATTGACGAGATACATAGGTTTAGCAAATCTCAACAAGATTCTCTGCTTGGAGCTGTTGAACAAGGTACAGTAACCTTAATAGGAGCAACGACTGAAAACCCTTCTTTCGAAGTTATTAGACCACTACTATCAAGATGCCAATTATATGTTTTGAAATCTCTTGAAAAAACAGATTTAATTGAACTCATTAACAGAGCTATTACAACAGACTCGTATTTACAAGCTTTTAAAATCGAAGTAAAAGAGACAGATGCAATATTAAGATACTCAGGAGGAGATGCTAGAAAACTATTAAATATCATTGATTTACTCGTTGTATCTTCTGCAACAGATCAAATTGTTATAGATGATGCTACTGTTACACAAAACCTTCAAGCAAACCCACAGGCCTATGATAAAGGGGGTGAACTTCATTATGATATCATATCAGCATTTATTAAATCAATAAGAGGAAGTGATCCTGATGGGGCTATATATTGGCTAGCAAGAATGGTAGAAGGCGGTGAAGACCCAAAGTTTATAGCTAGAAGATTAGTTATATCAGCATCAGAAGATATAGGACTTGCAAACCCAAATGCACTCCTTATTGCTAATGCTTGTTTCGAAGCTGTTAATAAAATAGGCTGGCCTGAAGGAAGAATCCCTCTAGCTCAAGCTACAATATACTTAGCTACAAGTCCAAAAAGTAACTCAGCATATACGGCAATTAACGATGCTATAAAACTGGTAAGAGAAACTGGAAATTTACCTGTACCGCTTCACCTTAGAAATGCTCCAACGAAATTAATGAGTGATCTAGGTTATGGTACTGATTATAAATACTCACACAGTTATGAAAATAACTTTGTAAAACAAGAATATTTACCTTCCGAAATTAAAAACTCTCGCTTATGGAGTGCTCAAAATAACAGAGCTGAACAAAAACATAAAGAGTGGTTAAAAATACTTTGGGGAGAAAAATATTAAGTGTAAACCTTATAAAATAAATTTATTATGAAAATTGTAGTTTTAGATGGCTATACATCAAATCCTGGAGATTTAAATTGGGATGGTATAGAACAGCTCGGAGAGTGCGTTATTTATGATAGAACTAAAAAAGATGAGGTCATAGAGCGTGCAAAAGATGCTGATATTATACTCACAAATAAAGTTCCTTTTAAAAAGGAAACTATGGATGCACTACCTAACTTAAAATATATTGGAGTAATGGCAACAGGCTATAATATTATTGACCTTGATGCAGCCAAAGCCAAAGGAATTATTGTTACAAATATTCCAGCTTATAGTACTAATTCTGTTGCACAAATGGTATTTGCTCACATCCTTAATATTGCACAACATATACAGAGCCATTCGGATCAAGTACATGCAGGAAAATGGACTAATAGCCCTGACTTTTGCTTCTGGGATAGTCCACTACTAGAACTACATGGTAAAACAATAGGTATTGTAGGACTAGGTTCTATTGGAATGGCTGTTGCAAGAATAGCTCTTGGCTTTGGAATGAATGTCATTGCGCATACCTCAAAATCACAGTTCCAACTTTCTAGAGAAATTAAAAAAGTAGATTTAGATGATCTCTTTAGAGAGGCTGATATTGTTAGTTTACACTGTCCGTACACAAATGATACCAAAAACATGGTAGATAAGCGTAGAC
>JASLCG010000106.1 GCA_030151885.1 Bacteroides sp. | reverse complement strand
ATACCTAACGCTTGTTGCCGATTTAGTGAAGTGTTGTGGTAATAAAAAAGGTGATGACTAATTTTATAGCCACCACCTCTACTTATATTTATATTTTTTTTTAGTGTATTGTTACCATCGTTGCACCAAAACCATACTCCTGAAACGAAGCATCTTGATAAGTACAAGATTTATAGTTCTTACGTAACTCCTGTAATAAAGTCTTACGCAACACACCTTCCCCTTTACCATGAATAAAGACAATTTTCTGATTCTTTTTGCTCAAATATTTACTCATAATCTCATGAAACTTTTTCATTTGATATTGTAGCATATCTTTTGGATCTAGCCCCTTAGTAGAATCTAATAACTCATCAATATGAAGGTCAACTTCGACTATATTATGTTTACCAAGGGCTTTTACTTTAACTACTGGGTCAGAAAAAGATGTTTTAGTTTCTACATTTTTTCTTTGCATCCCCTCTTTTAACTTTTCAATATCTATCTCTACTTTTTCTTCAACATCGTCATTTTCTACAATAGTATATATTATACTTGGCTCCATAAAGAAGTCATTCTCTTTAAAGGCATGTAGTTTATAGAATTTAACTGTATCTATAGTTAGCAACTTATCAACAGGCTGTTTTGCTTCGTAATTTCTATCATGTTTAAATGCTATTAACTGTACTCTTATTTTATCTAACTCATTTAGATTTGCCTTGGTAAATGTTTCAATATATAGTTTTGTATTTGGAGCTACCAAATCATGAGAACGAACAGACCATTTACCACCTTCTAACTGATTAGAATATGTGTAGTAGAGAAAATAATTACTATCATTCACTAAAAAGGTATCAAAAGAAGTTGTAGATATTTGCTTTATATCTTGAGGAACAAATGCTAAATATGAATTTAAAACATTACCATCTTTAGTTTCTAAAACTATTGTATCAAGAGCATCTTCTCTATTAGTATCTGTAGATATCTCTTGATGGATTAGTTCTTCTTTAGAAAAAGCATTATTATAGTTATCAGTAGAAACTACAACGCACTCTTTTATTAATACTGGTATATCGAATCCATCCTCATCTTCGACTAAAACAGTATCTTTTCCTTGAAACCCAGAAACAACTCCTCCACCAACATCGTTTAAAAAACGTACTCTATCGCCTATCTTCATATTCTTATATTTTAATATAGTATTCTTTATAAATACAAACTTACAGTTCTATAGTTCAACAAATATCGCTACTTTTGCCGAACTAGACGTTATAATTTATGCAAAACCCCAAACAAATTCAGATAAAAGATTATAACTATCCTCTTCCTGACGAAAGGATAGCTAAATATCCATTACCTAATCGTGATGAGTCTAAATTACTTGTATACAATAAAGGTAAGATTATGGAATCTGTTTTCAAAGATCTTCCTCAATTTATTCAAGCTAATAATCTTATCATATTTAATAATACAAAAGTTATTCAAGCAAGACTACATTTTCAAAAAGCCACTGGTGGTGTTATTGAAGTCTTTTGCTTAGAACCATACACTCCTCATGATTATAATCTTAATTTTCAACAGACAGAGAGCTGTAGTTGGTTATGTATGATAGGTAATTCAAAAAAGTGGAAACAAGGTATTCTATCTAAAGAGATTACTGTAAAAGACCAATTTATTGAATTAAAAGCAGAGCGAAAAGAAGCAATAGGAACCAGTCATCTTATTAATTTTTCTTGGGATAATCCTAACATAACTTTTGCAGATATTCTTGATTATTTTGGAGAACTTCCTATACCTCCATATCTAAATAGAAAAACAGAAGAGAATGATAAAACAACATACCAAACAGTTTACTCTAAAATAAAAGGATCTGTAGCCGCTCCTACAGCTGGATTACACTTTACTCCAGAAGTTATGAACAACCTTAAACAACATAGTGTTGATTTAGATGAAGTTACACTACATGTTGGTGCAGGTACTTTTAAACCTGTAAAAAGTGAGGAAATTTCAGGACATAGTATGCATACCGAATATATATCGGTAAAGAAAAGTACTATTCAAAATATTATTCAGCATGGAGGACAAGTTATTGCCGTAGGTACAACTTCTGTACGCACGCTTGAAAGTCTTTATCATATTGGAGTTGCAATAGCCACCAATCCGAATATTACTGACGAAGAGCTGCCTGTAAAGCAATGGCAACCTTACGAAACATCAAGTGATTTAACTGCTAGTGAAGCTTTAAGTGCCATTTTAAAATATATGGAGACTCATAATTTAGAAATTCTAAATACTAGTACTCAAATAATGATTGCTCCTAGCTACGAATATAAAGTTGTAAAAGCGATTATTACTAACTTTCATCAACCTCAAAGTACGCTATTACTCCTAGTTTCTGCTTTTGTACATGGAGATTGGCAAAGTATTTACAACTATGCACTTGATCATAATTTTAGATTCTTAAGCTATGGAGATTCTTCTCTGTTAATACCCTAAATAAAAAAGAGTTGATGCTTATTATACATCAACTCTTTTTATTTTTTTATAATCTGTCACTCTCTTTCAAGCAAGCATTTTCTTAATCTTACTATTTACACAGCCTGTGTATAACATCGATAATCTCTTGGCCAATAGCCTCAGCCTCTTCTTGAGATTGAGCCTCACTATAAATACGAATTATTGGCTCTGTATTACTTTTTCTTAAGTGTACCCATTTATCAGCAAAATCAATCTTTACTCCATCGATATCATTAATATCATGTTCCTTATAGATTGTTTTCACCTCTTCTAGAATTGCATCTACATCTATTCCTTCTGTTAAGTCCACTTTATTTTTACCCATAAAGTAGTTTGGATACATTGCCCTAACTTCGCTTACTTTTTTCTTTTCATGAGCCAAGTGACTTAAAAACAGAGCTATTCCTACAAGAGCATCTCTACCATAGTGACTTTCTGGATATATAATACCACCATTACCTTCTCCACCGATCACAGCGTTAGTCTCTTTCATTTTAGCTACAACATTAACCTCGCCTACAGCAGAAGCATTATATTGTTGACCATGTTTATTAGTTACATCTCTCAATGCACGTGTAGAGCTTAAGTTCGAAACAGTATTACCAGGAGTATGCTTTAATACATAATCTGCCACAGTAACTAATGTATATTCCTCTCCATACATTGATCCATCTTCACAAATTATAGCTAATCTATCTACATCTGGATCTACTACAAAAGCAACGTCGGCACTTCCTTCTTTCACCAACTTCATAATATCTCCCAGATTCTTTTCTAGAGGTTCTGGATTGTGAGGGAACTCTCCATTAGGATCACAGTATAATTTTTCTACTAACGATACACCTAACTGCTCTAGCAACTGAGGAATAATAACTCCACCAACAGAGTTTACACAATCTATTGCAACATGAAATTTAGCTGCACGAATAGCATCTACATCTACTAAGTCTAAGCCTAATACAGATGTAATATGCTTCTGGTCGTAAGAATCATCTTTTCTACATTTTCCTAGTTTTTCGACCTGAACATAATTAAAGTCTTCTTTTTCAGCTTGTGCTAAAATTTCTTGACCTTCGGCTGCATTTAAAAACTCTCCATTTTCGTTCAATAACTTAAGAGCGTTCCATTGTTTAGGATTGTGTGATGCAGTGATAATAATACCACCAGCAGCACCTTCCATTGTAACAGCTAACTCGGTAGTAGGTGTAGTTGCAAGACCTAAGTCAACAACATCCCATCCTAGACCAACTAGAGTACCTACTACGATATCTCTAACCATTTCGCCCGAAATTCGAGCATCTCGGCCTACTACTATTTTATTAGAATTGTTCGATGTGTTTTTGCGGATAAAAGTTCCGTAGGCAGTAGTAAATTTTACAATATCTAAAGGATTTAATCCTTCTTTCACTTTACCACCAATCGTTCCACGAATACCTGATATAGATTTAATTAGTGTCATAAATATTTATTAGTTATTTTAACTCTCCTGGATAAGCTTCTGCTATTTTCCTCAAATCATAATGATAAGGGTACACTTCTCTTAGAGAGTATACATGTCCCATTTTTGAAGGTACAATTACTTTTATATGTGCACCTTTTCTCACAAAACGCATTGCTATTAACCAACCAGCTGGTACTTTAGCAATACCGTTTCCATACATCATTCCTTTACTTAAAAATTCTCCTGATATCTGATCTCCATTAATTCTATAATTAAATGCATCAACAAAAGGAGCATCAACATTTGTAAGACCTGTTTCAAACTTTTTCATAATACTGTATTCCACAAACCTTACAGTAAGTTTATCATCATTTGCAAATGTATCAGTAAGGCACTCGCTACCTTTATTAACAATCTGCATATAAACTTTATTCTGTAACTCTACATACTCATTTTTATCCAAATTAGTTGTAGAGTCTTGTTCAGCAAACTGATCAAATGTGATAACTTTTATATTTTCCTTTTTAATAAAGTTATTTATAGCTTTTCTCTCATCTGCTAGTTTTTCTGCATATGTCTTACTTTTGCTACATGAAGCAAATACTAGTATTAAACTAAACACTGATAGTAAAGCGAATGATATATTTTTCATAATTTATAAATTATCTTACAAGTAATGGTTCGTATTTTATTAAAGCTTGTTCAAAACGTGCTATAGCATCCTCCATAGTTCCAAAAAACTCTCCGCCAGAAGCATTTAAATGTCCTCCACCATTAAAGAATTCTTTTGCAACTTCATTACAAGGGAAAGCACCCACAGAACGCAAAGATATTTTAATCATGTTAAGTTCCTTATCTTCTTTTAGAAAACAAGAAAAAATAACATTTTTTATAGATAATGGAATATTCACAAAACCTTCGCTATCACCTTTTACAAAGTTATATTTCTCTTGTTCGGCGTCAGTCAAAGTTAAAAGTGCCGCATTTTGAGGGTACACCTTCATATTTGTCAAAACATATCCCATTAAACGTAAGCGATTTTCAGAGTAGGTATTATTAACCTTCCTATATATAGCATCTTTATCGATACCTTTATCCAATAATAACGATATTATTTGATATAAGTCCTTATCATTTGAATTATATGTAAAGCTTCCAGTATCCGTCATCATTCCTGTATACAGACATTCTGCTTGCTCTTTAGTCATATTAGGATAATAACCTAAAGCTTCGATTAAATGAAAAACTAATACTGACGTAGCTGGAGTTTTTGGGTATGACATAGTTATATCACAACACGCTTCTGGATGTAAATGATGATCAATCATTACTTTCTTACCAGGTACATTTCTCAAAACTGGTTCCATTAAATCTCCTACCCTACTTTGGGTGTTAAAATCTAACATACAAACCACTTCTGCTTCTGTTAGAAGTTTTGTCGCAGTTTCCAGGTTCTCATCGAAGAATATAATTTTTTCACTACCTGGCAACCACTGTAAAAATTCAGGAAATGCATTAGGAGTTATAATAGTCACTTTTTTACCGAGTTGGTCTAATAAGTGAGCAAGTCCTAATGATGATCCTACTGCATCACCATCCGGTCCGATATGGCCTACAATTGCAAATGTTGAATAAGTATTTAAAAACTCTTGAAACTGAGCTACTTTATTTGAATCTATTATATTATTAAGCATTAATATTTTCTTTGTTATAACTAGACAAAAATAAGCAATTCTTTGTACTTTATCGTAGTAACGGCAGATAAGCTTTATCTTGGATCTCAATAATTTCTATATTTTTAGCTTTTGAGATTTCAACTAATCTCTTTTTTCTACTTCCTATGATATTTTCATGACAAATAATTTTCTTGGTATTCACTTTATCAGCCAGAATAAAGTACTTTTTAATATTTGTGGCGTTTACATAAACATAATCAATAAATAGTTCTCTATCCCAATTAGGTTTATTTCTGTACGAGGGTATAAATACACTTACTCCTTCCTTTGTTATAAAGACGTTTTCATCACTGTGGCATAAGTCTCTAGTAACTAAATAATCTTTAACAACAGGAGGAGCTATTTTTCCTAGGCTCCAATATTTACCAAATACATTGACTAACTTTTCTGATACGATAGTGCTATCACATAGAATTACTTCAGACTTATTATTTTCTATTTTATGAATCATTGGTTTAGCCCCAAGTGTAACTAAATAATCATTGTTTGAGATGCCTGGAGTTTTAATAGATATGAAAAAGTAAACAACTAAGCTAGTCAATAAATTAATTAGTCTTTTATAAGTCAGCCTAACACACACATTATAAAAAAGAACTAATATCAAAACTATAAATGCGGACTGATAAAGGGTTATATACTGTATATGACTCACGTAAGGAAGATTTCCTATAAAGGTAACAACCTGCAATAAGAGTTTTGTTACTAAGTTTACCAATATTGATAAAATATCCTCTATTACTCTAATCTCACACAAGATTAAATAAGGAACCCCTAAATAGAGTAATACCGTTATCATTGGAATTACAAAAAAGTTTGCTAATAAAAAGTAAACTGGGAAAGCTCCAAAATAATATAATAATAGCGGTAGTGTTCCGATTTGTGCTGCCGTACTTACAGCTAGTAGTTGTACACACCACATTATAATTTTATTTTTAAACGAAATCTTTGAGGTTATAAGAGGTGTAAAGAATATAATACCTAATACTGCAGTAAATGAAAGCTGAAAACCTATATCAAAGAGCCACAAAGGATTAAATAATAACATAATAAAAGCTGTGCTTAAAAGAATCTGAAAGGTTTTAACCTTTCTGCCCATCAAATTTGCTAAAGCATAAAGCGAGAAGAAAAGTGATGCTCGAACTACAGAGGCTGAAGCGCCTGTTAACAGTGTAAATAGCCACAATGATAATACACCTATTATCAGTATTATTATTTTTTTGTTTTTAAGTCTATAAAGAACTAAGTTCAGTATAAAAATCAATATTGAGTAAATAAGTCCAACATGTAGCCCAGAAAGAGCTAAAACATGGCTTACTCCAATAGTAGAAAACTGTCTTTTCATACTGTCATTAAGGTGTTTTTTATCACCTAGTAGCAGTGCAGACAGTAAAGATGACGCATCAGCAGATAAATTATAACTCAGCAACTTTGCTTCTAATGTGTTTGCTGATAGTTTTAGTATATCTTGAGTGTGCCTTGTTAAAGTAGTAGGCAACTTTATTATGTCCTTTTTATTTAAGTAAACAACTCCGGAATAATATTTATGCCTTAAATAAGTACCATAGTCAAAGAAGTAAGATACCCCCAACTCTTTTGGAACAGATATCTCTTTGTTAAAAGCTATTATTGAGCCATAAGGCAATGAATCTGTCTTTAATGAATCTTTCAAATAGAACATTCTAACTTTCGCACCAGAATTTAATAGTTTTAAATCATATTGAGTAAAGTGCGAGTTATTATTTGTTGAAGGGTCAGAAGTAATTTCTGCTATATAAGGGTCACTTTGAATAGAAATAGATTTAACAGAGCTGTTATGAATAGTAGTATTAAGAACTCCAACTAAGAAAAAAAGAATATAAGAACTTACTCCAAAAAAATAGTGCTTCTTGTTATAGCTAGAATTTATATAGTTATGAACAACTAAAAGAAGAATAAATCCTAAAGATATAACACACAACAGCAATGTGTTTAATAGATATTTTTCTGATGTTAAGGTTAAGTCGGCAAAAATTATACCCCCTAACATAGGAACTAAAATCCTAATTAAGGGGTAATTATGTATTTGTACTAAGCCCATCGGCTATTTAAAATTTTATAATTTTTTCATCTCTTTAATCATAGCAATTGGATCTTCTGCTTTGAAAATAGCATTACCTGCTACTAAAGCATCTGCCCCAGCATCCATTAAACGCTTTCCTGTTTCTAAGTTTACACCTCCATCAACCTCTATAAGAGCTTTTGAGTTAGTTTTATTAATTAAAGCTTTTAACTCTTTTACCTTTTCAATAGTATGCTCAATAAATTTTTGTCCTCCAAACCCAGGGTTAACACTCATAATAAGCACCATGTGAACATCCTTTATAATATCACATAAATTTGCTACTGGCGTTGCAGGATTGATGGTTACAGCAGGTTTCATTCCTGCCTCTTTGATTTGTTGTACAACACGGTGCAAATGAGGGCAAGCTTCATAATGCACATTCATAATATCTGCACCAAGAGCTTTAACTTCATTAATAAATTTTTCTGGCTGCACAATCATCAGATGTACATCAAGAGGCTTTTTAGTTAGTTCTGCCACATATTTTAATACAGGAAATCCAAAAGATATATTTGGGACAAAAACTCCGTCCATAATATCAATGTGTACCCAATCTGCCTCCGATTTGTTTATCATCTCCATATCTGCTGCTAGGTTTGCAAAGTTTGCAGACAAGATTGATGGTGATATAATTGGTTTCATATTTTATAAATGTTTTATATGATTATAATTTATATATTCGAAAGATTATTTCATTTTACAGTTCTCATCAATGGTAAAACCTCTTAATAAGTCTGCCACTGGCATTCGCTTTTTCCCTGGCAGCTGCATAACCTTTAAGGCTACATATCCTCCATTTACAGCTACATTCAAATCTTCCTTATTTAGTTGAACAATTGAACCTACCTCAAAGTTGTGATCTTTAGCAATTGGTTCTGCTGCATATACTTTAGCTCGAATGGTCTCTCCGTCAGACATCAATAAATCAGTCCAAGCTACAGGGTAAGGAGCAAGTCCTCTAATAAAGTTATGAACAGCTTTTGGACTTTGATTCCAGTCAATTTTACATGTCTCTTTAAAAATCTTAGGAGCAGCTTTTAAGCTGATATTTTCTTCTTTTATTATATCATCCTGAGCTTTTGGCATTATTTGATCAGCCAATATCATATCAACTGTTTTAAGGACAACATCGGCACCTAAGTACATTAGCTTATCATGTATTACACCTACGTTATCATTCTCGCTTATTTCTATTTTCTGTTGTAAAATAATATTACCTGTGTCAATTTCGTGTTCTAAAAAGAAAGTGGTTACACCTGTTTCTCTTTCTCCATTAATAATAGCCCAATTAATAGGAGCTGCACCTCTATATTGTGGTAGTAATGATGCGTGTAGATTAAATGTTCCTAATCTTGGCATATTCCACACTATCTCTGGTAACATTCTAAATGCTACAACAATTTGCAAATCTGCTTTATAAGATCTTAGCTCTGTAATAAAATCTTCATTTTTAAGTTTTTCTGGCTGAAGTAATGGAATATCTACACTTAGTGCATACTCTTTTACAGCAGAGAACTGTATTTTATGCCCACGACCTGCTGGTTTATCTGGCATAGTTACAACAGCTACAACATTATAGCCACCCTCAACTAACTTTCGTAAAGGTTCCACCGCAAAATCGGGTGTACCCATGTATATAATTCTTAATTCTTCTTTTTTCATTTTCATCATTAGTCTTCAGAAAAGTGAACTAGTACTTTTCTATAAGAGTTAAATATTTTAGATTTAGATACAAAGCCTAGATATTTTCCATCAGTATCAATTACTGGTAAGTTCCAAGCTTGAGTATCATCAAAAGTTCTCATTACCGACTCCATGTTATCAGTGTTACATAACTTTGCAGGAGGTGATGTCATTAATTTACTCACTGTAAATCTATGATATAGCTCTTGTCTGAACATTATATTACGAATATCATCTAACAGTAAAACTCCTAAAAATAAGCCGTTTGAATCTGTTACAGGAAACACATTACGTTGAGACTTTGATATAACTTTTACCAACTCTCCTAAATCCATATCTGGATGCACTATAGAGAAGTTGTTTTCAACTACATTTTCCATTTTCATCAAAGTCAAAACTGCCTTATCTTTATGATGGGTTATAAGTTCTCCTTTTTTGGCCAAACGCATAGAATATATACTATGAGGTTCAAAGGCCAATATAGTCATGTAAGAGCTTACAGAAACAATTAACAGTGGTAAAAATAGGTCATACCCTCCTGTTAATTCTGCAATAAGGAATACTCCTGTCAATGGTGCATGCATTACTCCACTCATCACACCAGCCATACCCATAAGAGCAAAATTCTTTTCTGGAATAGCATGCATAAAATCCATACCATTAATACTATGTGAAAACACGAATCCTCCCACACAGCCTAAGAATAAAGATGGTGCAAATAATCCTCCACATCCACCACCTCCATTAGTAGCAGTAGTAGCAAACACTTTAAATAAAATAATGAGGATTAGATAAATTAAAATTATATTCTCATGCCCATAGAACATAGAGTTGTTCATAACTTTATCCCACTCTAAACTGTTGCTACCATTTAAAAGAATATGAATTGTATCATAACCTTCTCCATATAAAGCTGGGAAGAAGAATATTAATAAACTCAGAATTACAGCTCCAAAAGCAAACTTTTTGTAAGGTTTTGCTAGCTTAGAAAACACGCCTTCTAGTTTGTTCATTGTACGGGTAAAATAGAGAGATATTAAACCGCAAAAAACACCTAGAAGAATTACATAAGGAATTCTTTCCAGAGCAAAAGCCTCATCTAGATTAAACTTAAAAATAGCCTCTTGGCTTTGAGTTAATATATAAGAACAGGTTGCAGCTGTAACAGAAGATATTAACAAAGGCAGCAAAGAGCTCATTGTTAAATCAATCATCAGAACTTCTATCGTAAAAACAAATCCTGCAATTGGCGCTTTAAATATACCTGCAATAGCCCCCGCAGCTCCACAGCCTACAAGAAGCATTAAGGTGCGCTGCTCCATTTTGAAAAAATCTCCTAGATTAGAGCCAATTGCTGATCCGGTCAAAACAATGGGAGATTCACCTCCAACAGAACCACCGAAACCAATTGTTATTGAGCTGGCAAAAACAGATGACCACATATTATGTCGTTTTATACGACCTTTCCTTTGAGAAATAGCATATAGGATTTTAGTAACACCATGACTTATATCATCTTTTACTATATAACGAACAAAGAGGCCTGTTAGGAGTATACCCACTACAGGGTAAATAAGATAAAGGTAGTTAGCACCCGTAGTACTAAAATTGTCCGTAAGAAAGTTTTGAATAAAATGGATTAAAAACTTAAGAAGAAAAGCTGCTAAAGCTGTAAGTATTCCTACAACAAAACTTATTATAAGAATAAATTGCTTTTCACTAATTTTGCTTTCTCTCCAAAGTAAAAAACGCTGGAACAAACTAATTTTTTCTGAGCTCATATATTATTTAGAAATTATTTGATAGATGGCTCTCCATACTATCGATACATAAAGTATAAGACGGCTTATTGTAAAACACAACAAGCCGTTAAAATAATTATAATTTATTGAATGATTGCGATTTATTCACGAATAATTTTTATCAACCCTCCTGATCCTATTTTTATAATGCTAGAAGGACTAGGTTGAGAAAAGTCATCTTGACGATAATTTATTATATAATCAACCTTATTTTTTATTTCATCACTAATTTCAGAAAAATTCCTTGGTGTAGGCTCACCACTAATATTGGCAGAAGTTGAGACTAGTGCCTTACGAAAACGTTGACAAAGCTTCTTTGAAAACTCTTCGTTAGTAATACGCAAGCCAATACTACCATCTTCGGCAATGAGGTTAGGGGCTAAATTTCTAGCCTTATCATATATAATAGTTGTGGGCTTAGTAGCAACTTCTATTAAGTCCCATGTTACTTCTGGAACTTCATCGACATAAAAGTCTACTTTAACTTCAGAATCTACAAGTACTAATAGTGCTTTACTATCTAAACGTTGTTTAATGTCGTATATTTTAGCTACAGCATCCTCGTTTGTTGCATCACAGCCTAATCCCCATACAGTATCGGTTGGATAGAGTATGATACCACCGTTTTCTAAAACCTCACAGGCTTTCTTTATATCATCTATCATAATTCAGGGAAATTTATATAGTTGTTAGATTAGCAAAAATAATACTTTTTTAGTCAACGAATCAACAATTTCAAGTAGAATATATATTCTACTTGAAAAGCACTGTACAATTACACAATGCTTTTCTTCCAAAAACAATTAATACTTCTACAAAACTTTATCCTTACTAAAAAAGTATTTATAACTTTACATACACTTTTTGCTTAGAACTTTCTGTTATTAAGCCTCTCTGAAAAATGTATAATATATTTGTATTATAATTAAAGTTGCGAAATTAAAGCTATAAATAGCTTAACTTGCACCTCTACATATAACAATATTTGCTAGACTAACGGCTTAAAATAAATATATAATAAACCATTAATTATCAGTTTTTAAAACAAACGTAAATGAGTAACATTACTTTAAAACATATACAACCTATTCAACTCAGATTTAACGATATTGATCAGTTTGGACACGTGAACAATTCTGTCTATTTTTCGTTTTATGACTTAGGCAAAACAAATTATTTTGCTTCTGTATGTCCTCATGTAGATTGGAATAAAGATGCTATAATGGTAGTACATCTAGAAATAGATTTTAAAGAGCAAATCTACTCTTCAGATCAGATAGTTGTAAAAACTGCTGTAACAGAAATTGGCAATAAAAGCTTCCAACTCTATCAACAAGTTGTAGACGTACAAACAAATCAAGTTAAATGTGACTGTAAGTCTATTATGGTAACTTACGATTTAGAACACAACTGTTCAAGAGTACTTCCTGAAGAGTGGAAAGCTGCTATTTGTGAGTATGAAGGCAGAGATGTTCGGCGAAAGTAGTTACCTAGACTGAATAAAGTTTTTTTTATGACAACATTAGTAATACTAGCCCATCCTCATATGGAGGAATCTGTGGTGAATAAAATATTCATTGATGAATTAAAAAAAGAGAATAATGATGATATTATTATTCATGATTTATATGAAACTTATCCAGACTTCAACATTGATATTAAAGCTGAGCAGGAGCTACTCTTAAAAGCAGATAGAGTAGTACTACAAGCTCCTGTTTATTGGTACAATATTACGCCTCTATTAAAAAAATGGCTAGATGATGTATATCAATATGGTTGGGCATATGGACCAGGAGCCGACAAACTTAAAGGTAAATCTTTTGGACTAGTCGTAACAGCTGGAGGTACTGAAGAGAAGTATAAAGGAATGAAAGATGAGCTACCATCTCTTGGAGCCTGCTATACAGGCCTATACCTTGTGTTTAAATATACAGGGACTGTTTCAACTCCACCTTTTATACATTTCGGTTCAACACCGACATCTACATCACAAGAACAAGCACATAAAGCTGCTCCTTGTTATGTAAACTACATTTTAAATAGATAAAGAGAGTATAAAACTTTTAAATATAAAGGTTAGTGTAAAAAATACACTAACCTTTTATTTTTATATTAGATTATGGCAATCTAATTTCCAATATAACCGATGGAAATCTTATCGTTTTTTAGTACTTTTACAGAATATTGCAGAAGTATTTTTATACACTGCTATTTAATTCGAATAGAAAGAAAATAATATATAAATGAACCATCTATGGAATCTTCAAACCTATACACCCAACCAAATTGCTCAAAGTAAAGAGCTAGCCAGACAACTTAACATCAGCCCTATTCTAGCAAAACTATTAATACAAAGAGGTATTAATAATGCAGATGAGGCTAATGTGTTTTTCGAACCAAAATTGAGTCATTTACACGACCCATTCTTAATGAAAGACATGGATATTGCTGTAAAAAGACTTAATGAAGCTATTGGTAATAAAGAAAGAATTATGGTTTATGGCGACTATGATGTAGACGGTACAACTTCTGTAGCACTTGTTTATAGCTATATAAGGCAATTTTACTCTAACATAGAGTATTATATACCCAATAGATATGGAGAAGGTTACGGAGTTACTGAACAAGGTATCGATTACGCACAAGAGAAAGGCGTAAAACTCATTATAGTATTGGACTGTGGTATTAAGGCTATACCCGAAATAGCTTATGCTAAAGAGAAAGGTATAGATTTTATTATATGTGATCATCATGTACCTGATGATAAGCTCCCTTGTGCTATAGCTATTTTAAATGCTAAACGACAAGATAATACATACCCCTACACTCATTTATCAGGATGTGGAGTTGGGTTTAAATTTATGCAAGCTTTTTCACAAAGTAATAACATTAGTTTGGATAAACTAATCCCATATTTAGACCTAGTAGCAGTCAGCGTTGCATCGGACATCGTTCCTATTATGGGCGAAAATCGCGTAATGACACACTTTGGTCTTAAACAACTAAACTCCAACCCAAGAGTCGGGTTAAAAGCTATTATTGATGTTTGTGGTTTAACAAATAAAGAGATTATTTTGAGTGATATTATATTCAAAATAGGACCACGAATAAATGCATCTGGTAGAATTGAAAAAGGGAAAGAAGCTGTAGACTTGTTAGTTGAAAATGACTATGCTATTGCTAGTTCAATGAGTAATCAGATTAATGAATACAACGAAACAAGAAAAGATTTAGATAAATCTATGACAGAAGAGGCTAATAAAATTGTTGAAGATTTAGGAGACCTCTCACAGCTAAGATCAATTGTTTTATATAATGAACATTGGCATCAAGGTGTAATAGGAATCGTTGCATCTAGACTTACAGAACTCTACTATAAACCTTCTGTTGTTCTTTGTAAAAGTGGGAATTTAGTTACAGGATCTGCCAGATCTGTTCCAGGATTTGATGTGTACAAAGCAATAGAGAGCTGTAGAGACTTGCTAGACAGTTTTGGAGGTCATACATATGCAGCAGGTCTATCTTTACAAGAATGTGCTATCAAGGAGTTTTCGGAGAGATTTGAAGCTTTTGTAGGAAAAAACATTCTTCCCGAACAAATGCAATCTACAATAAACATTGAAGAAGAGATTAATTTTAAAGATATAACACATAAATTCTGTAAAGATTTAAAGAAATTCAATCCATTTGGACCAATGAATCCTAAACCTATCTTCAGTACCCACCAGGTTTATGACTATGGCACAAGTAAGGTTGTGGGACGAAAACAAGAACATATTAAACTTGAACTAGTAGATAGTAAGTCTAACAATATACTTAATGGCATAGCTTTTGGTCAAAGCTCTCATGTTAGGTATATAAAATCGAGAAGATCTTTCGATATATGTTATACAATTGAAGCTAACACACATAAAAAAGGAGAAATACAGTTGCATATAGAAGATATTAAACCTATTGAAAAATAGTTTGAACAAATGAAGCTATATAGTGACATATTGAAAAAATATTGGGGATACGATTCCTTTAGAGGAATCCAAGCTGATATTATTAAGAGTATTGGACAAGGAAAAGATACACTTGGACTTATGCCTACTGGAGGAGGAAAGTCAATCACCTTCCAGGTGCCGACATTAGCTAAAGAAGGTATTTGTTTAGTCATTACTCCCCTTATTGCTTTAATGAAAGACCAAGTTTCTAACCTTAAAGCCAGGGGTATAAAAGCAACAGCTATATATTCTGGTATGACTCAGTCTGAAATTCTTATTACTTTAGAAAACTGTATCTTCGGTGGCTATAAATTTCTATATATATCTCCAGAAAGATTAGGTACAGAGCTATTTAAAGAGAAGGTTGTAAAAATGAATATCTCTTTAATTGCTGTAGATGAGAGTCACTGTATCTCACAATGGGGATATGACTTTAGACCTGCCTACCTAGAGATAGCACAAGTACGAGAGATGCTACCCAATGTGCCTATATTAGCCCTTACAGCGACTGCTACTCCTGAGGTTGTAAAAGACATACAAGAAAAGCTCCATTTTAAAGAGGATAATGTTTTTAGAATGAGCTTTCAACGAAGTAACTTAGCCTATATTGTACATCATACTGATGACAAAGAAGGGGTTATACTGAATCTTCTAAAAAAATTAAACGGAAGTACCATTATTTATGCTAGAAGCAGAAAAAGGTGTAAAGAGATGTCTGCTTTTCTAGAAAGAAACGGATTTTCATCTACCTTCTATCATGCTGGACTAAATAATCTACTAAAAGATCAGAGACAAAAAGCTTGGCAGAATAATGAATTTAGAATAATGGTGGCAACCAATGCCTTTGG
This sequence comes from Bacteroides sp., assembly GCA_030151885.1. Lineage (GTDB taxonomy): Bacteria > Bacteroidota > Bacteroidia > Bacteroidales > Bacteroidaceae > Bacteroides_E. Next base: position 46,397 of record JASLCG010000106.1, on the reverse strand, counting down.
AATGGGGATTGATAAACCAGATGTACGTTTAGTAATACATGTAGATCTTCCAGACTCATTAGAAGCCTACTTTCAAGAAGCTGGTAGAGCAGGACGAGATTTGAAAAATGCTAGAGCCATATTACTCTACTCTAAGTCTGATGGGACTAAACTTAAAAAACGTATAGCAGATACCTATCCAGATAAAGATTATATATTAAAGATATATGAACATATCCAATATTACTATCAAATGGCTATGGGTGATGGCTTAGGCTGCACTTACGACTTTAATCTAGAAGAGTTCTGCGTAAAATTTAAACATTTTCCTGTTCCTGCACATAGTGCACTATCTATACTAACACAAGCAGGGGTATTAGAATATACCGATGAACAAGATAATGCCTCAAGAATAATCTTTAAGGTTAGAAGAGATGAATTATACCTTCTAAAGAATATGGGAGAAGACTCTGACTTATTAATAAATTCGATACTAAGATCATATACAGGAATATTCACTGAATATGCACATATTAATGAAGATTCCCTTGCCATTAAGACCGGCCTTAGCAGACAGCGTATTTATGAATTATTAGTAACACTAGCCAAGCGCAGAATTATAGATTATATTCCTAGAAAGAAAACGCCTTTCATAATATATACAAGAGAAAGACTAGACCAAAAATATATATCTATTCCTAAAAATATATACGAAGATAGAAGAGATAACTATATCAAAAGAATAAAAACAATATTGCACTATGCAACAGAAGATACTATTTGCAGAAGCCGTATTCTATTATATTATTTTGGCGAAAAGAATCCAGAAGACTGCCAACACTGTGATGTCTGTATCAACAGAAAGAAAAGAAGATTAAACCTAGCACCGAAAGTTAATTCAATATTAAAAACTATAGAAAAGCTAACTGCGAACAATCCTATAACCATAACCGATTTAAAAGATGAGCTTAGCTTAGCTGAAAATGATTTTTCGGAACTTATTAGACCACTAATTGATGAAGAGGTAATATACTTAAAAAACAATTTGGTCAGCTCCAAACCCTTTAATTGATAGATATCATCAAACACCACACGGATTGATAAAAATAAAATCCATATAACAACTTTATTTATTACTTTTGTAATACAAAACAATCAATACCTAATTATTGTGAGCTTATTAAGTAAACTTTTTGGAAGAAAGAAATCTCCTGAAGAAAAGAGGGAGAAAGAATTGTATAAAACCATACAAACCTTAAAAATAGATGGTTTAAAAGCTTTAAAAACAGGTCAAATAGATGCTGCTAAAGCTTTTTACAAAAAAATATTAGAGCTTAAAAAAGATGACCTTGATGGATTAATCTATTTAAGCAAAATCGCTATTAGAGATAACGACTTAGAAAATGCAGCTTTTTATTTAGAAAAAGTCATTGTGTTATTACCTAAATCAATAGATATAAAAATTAATTTAATGAGTATTTATCATCTGTTACACAAAGATGATAGGATTTTAGAGTTAAGCAAAGAGGTTTTACTAATTGATGATAAAAACACAGCTGCATACTACTACCAAGGTATAGCATACCAAGAATCAAAAGACCTATTTAATGCCATAGCAGCCTTAACAAAATGCCTTACAATTGAAAGCTATCATATTGATGCTCTATTTTTAAGAGCTAAAATTCTATTTCAAATGCATCAAATAGATAATGCTCTTGAAGATATCAATAAAATACTAGAAAGAGATAAAGGCAATGAAGATGCTAGCCTACTTAAAGCTCAGATTTTTGAAGCTAAAGGTGATTTTGATGAAGCATATAGCTTGTTAAAAAAGATTGTTGAAATCAATCCTTTTTGTATTACAGCATACCATAAAGCTGCAAATATTTTCATTAACAAAAAAGAGCTTGATAAAGCACTTGAGATTCTAGATGAAACTATTGAACTAAATCCAGACATAGCTGAGTCTTATCATTTAAGAGGTAAAACTAGATTTATTCTAGGAGATAAAGAGGGAGCCTTGGCAGATTATGAGGAGTTAATAAAACTTGACCCTAGCAAAAAAAGTGATATAACAGGCGAGTTTAAAAACTAATCACGCTTAATGCTTAATAAATAAAAAGTCAGCAAATTTGGATTATTGTAAATAATAATACTATATTTGCCAACATACAATAGAAAAATTACAGTATGAACGTATTTTCATTTACATATTACTTCTTTTACTTTTACTTTAGCAATCAAAGTAGAGCGGGGAGTCGTATGTAAATATTACATAGTAAATTAATAAACTTTATATAAAAAGTCCCGCTCATTTGAGTGGGACTTTTTTTATGCATCAAAGTTAGAAGCAATGAAAAAAATAGCAATACAAGGAGTTTTTGGATCATATCATGATATAGCGGCGCACGAATACTTTTCTACAGAACAGATAGAACTAATATGCTGCTCTACATTTGAGGAAATTTTTGACAATATCAAGAAAGATTCTTCTGTAATTGGTATGCTAGCTATTGAAAATACAATCGCTGGAAGTTTACTACATAATAATGAGCTTCTTAAAGAAAGTAACACTAGAGTTACAGGAGAACATAAACTTAGAATATCTCATTGTCTTGCTTGTTTACCTACGGATGACTGGGAGGATATTAAAGAAATAAATTCCCATCCAATAGCCTTGATGCAATGTAGAAATTTTATTCAAAAACACCCATATATGAGGGTCGTTGAATGTGAAGACACAGCATTGAGTGCAGAAATTATAAAGAAAGAAAAACTTTCGGGACACGCTGCAATATGCTCTAAAAAAGCAGCAGAACTCAATGGTATGAAAATATTGCAAGAAGGTATTGAAACTAACAAGCATAACTTCACTAGGTTTTTGATTGTAGAAGATATACAGAAAGTGGAAGAGCTAGAAAAGCTAGATATTGATAAAGCAAGCCTAGTATTAACATTGCCACACGAAACAGGTAGTCTTTCACCTGTACTATCAATACTTTCCTATTATAAAATGAACCTTACTAAGATACAGTCTCTTCCAATTATTGGCAGAGAGTGGGAGTATCAGTTTTATATTGATATATCTTTTAATTCAATTACTGAATACAAAGCAGCACTAAATGCAATTAATCCACTCACAAAAGAATTAAAAATATTAGGAGAGTATCCTGAATCTAAAAAACAACTACCATGCTAAATATACAACCAGCCAATAGACTTAACGAGGTAAAAGAATACTACTTTTCTAGAAAGCTAAAAGAAATAGGACAGCTTAATAAAGAAGGAAAAGATATTATTAGCCTAGGCATTGGCAGCCCTGACTTGCCACCAACAAAAGAAGTTATTAACACCCTTTGTACCGAAGCACAAAAAGAGACAAACCATGGTTACCAACCCTATACAGGTATACCTGAACTTAGAGAGGAGTTTGCACATTGGTATAAAGAGTCATATGGAGTTATCTTAAATTCAAATAAAGAGATACAACCTCTTATAGGTTCTAAAGAAGGTATATTGCATATTACCTTAGCTTTTGTTAATCCTGGAGAACAAGTATTAGTACCTAACCCTGGCTACCCTACATATACTTCACTTAGCAAAATTTTAGGAGCAGACGTTGTTAGCTATAACCTAGATGAAACAAAGGGCTGGATGCCAAACTTTGATGAGTTAGAGAAAATGGATTTATCTAAGGTTAAACTAATGTGGATCAACTATCCTAATATGCCTACTGGAACAAATGCGAGCCATGAATTATTTAAAAAAATTGTGGATTTTGCTAAACAACATAACATAATAGTCGTTAATGATAACCCATATAGCTTCATTCTAAATAATGAGCCTTTAAGTATACTTAGTATTCCTGGAGCTAAAGACTGTTGTATAGAACTTAACTCTATGAGTAAAAGTCATAATATGTCTGGATGGAGAATAGGAATGGTAGCTGCTAATGAAGTTTTTATTTCTTGGATATTAAAAGTTAAAAGCAATATAGATAGCGGCATGTTTAGACCCTTACAATTAGCGGCAGCTGAAGCATTGAAAGTGGATCATAACTGGTATGAAGTAAATAATGAAAACTACAAACAGAGAAGAAGCCTTGCCGTAGAAATACTTAACGAGTTGGGCTGTAGTTATGATAAAAACCAAGTAGGTTTATTTTTATGGGCAAGAATTCCTGATATTTATAGTGATGTAGAAGCCCTTACTGAAAAAGTCCTTAAAGAAGCACGCGTTTTTATTACCCCAGGATTTATATTTGGAAGTAATGGTGCTAGATACATAAGAGTATCTTTATGCTCTAACCAAGAGAAGCTTAAAGAAGCTTTAGAAAGAATTAAACAAATGAATAAAAAAACAAACTAAATATAACATGAAACTAGAATCAATATTGCTGCCTGGTATATCAGCTAAGAGACCACTTGTTATTGCCGGTCCATGTAGCGCAGAAACCGAAGAACAAGTTATGAACACTGCTATACAATTAGCATCTAAAGAGATTAAAATTTTCAGAGCTGGAATATGGAAACCCAGAACCAAACCTGGAGGTTTTGAAGGCGTAGGTGTAAAAGCTTTGCCCTGGTTACAACAAGTAAAAAAAGAAACAGGAATGTATGTTTCAACAGAAGTTGCCACAGCCAAACATGCAGAAGCTGCTTTAAATGCAAATATTGATTTACTATGGATTGGGGCTAGAACAACTGCAAACCCTTTTGCCGTACAAGAAATAGCAGATGCTCTGAAAGGTGTAGATATCCCTGTATTAGTTAAGAACCCTGTAAACCCAGACTTAGAGCTGTGGATTGGTGGATTAGAACGCCTATCTAATGCAGGTATTACCAAACTTGGAGCAATACACAGAGGATTTAGCAGTTATGAAAAGAAAATATATAGGAATCTTCCTCAATGGCATATTCCTATCGAACTGAGAAGGAGAATACCAGAACTTCCTATTCTGTGTGATCCAAGCCATATTGGTGGCAAAAGAGAATTAATAGCTTCTTTATGTCAACAAGCTATGGACTTAAATTTTCATGGACTTATTGTAGAGAGTCATTGTAATCCTGAATGTGCTTGGAGTGATGCAGCACAACAAGTTACGCCAGATATTCTTGATTACATTTTAAATCTACTTGTAATCAGAGAAGGTAATCAATTACAGACAACAGAAAACTTAGCAATTCTTCGAAAACAAATAGATTTATGCGATAATGACCTTATTGATATTCTTTCTAAACGAATGAGAATTGCTCGAGAGATAGGAACATATAAAAAAGAGCATAATATGACTGTATTACAGTCTGGCAGATACAGTGAGATACTTGATAAAAGAGCTGAGCAAGGAATATCTTGCGACATGTCGGCCGAGTTTATAAAAGAGGTTTTTGAAGCCATTCATGAAGAATCGGTTAGACAACAAATGGAAATCATTAATAGATAAGAAAATAAGCAATGAGAATTTTAATCATAGGAGCTGGTAAAATGGGATCATTTTTTACAGATCTTATCAGCTTTAAACACGAAACAGCAGTTATAGACAAAGATCCTCAACAACTTAAATTTATCTATCATGCATACAGATTTACCACATATCAAGAGGTAAAAGATTTTAAACCAGAATTAGTCATAAATGCCGTTACTGTAAAATATACTATCGAAGCATTTAAAGAAATTATTCCATATCTACCTCAAGACTGTATACTTAGTGATATAGCCTCTATAAAAAACGGATTACAAACCTTCTATAAAGAAAGTGGTTTTAGATTTGTTTCGTCACACCCTATGTTTGGACCAACCTTTGCTAGTCTATCTAATCTTGCAAACGAGAATGCAATTGTAATAGAAGAAAGTGATCATCTTGGAAAAGTGTTTTTTAAAGACTTATATTATGACTTAGGACTTAATATTTTTGAATACACCTTTGAAGAACACGATGAAACTGCATCCTATACACTATCTATACCATTTGTATCTACATTTGTTTTTGCTGCTACCATGAAACATCAAAATGCGCCAGGAACAACTTTCAAGAGGCATATGAAGATTGCTAAAGGTTTATTAAGTGAAGATGACTACTTGCTACAAGAAATTCTATTTAACAAAAGAAGTCCAAAACAAATTGAAAAAATTATATTAGAATTACAGAAGTTATCAACAATTATTGAGCAAAAAGACGAAAAAGCTATGCAAACCTATTTAGTAGAGTTACGAAAAAAGATTAAATAATATAGATTCGTTAACTCTTCCATCAAAAACTCCTATTTTTGCAGCAGGAGAAAAAATTATGATAGATCAAATTACCATTGACCGAATTATGGGGGCGGCAAATATTGTAGATGTCGTTTCAGAGTTTGTAACACTTAGAAAACGTGGTGCAAACTATATAGGTCTATGCCCTTTCCATAACGAAAAGACACCATCTTTCAGTGTATCGCAAAGTAAACAAATATGTAAATGTTTTAGCTGCGGTAAAGGAGGAAATGTTGTCCACTTCATTATGGAACATGAGCAGGTAAACTATTATGAAGCTCTTAAGTTCCTTGCTAAAAAATATGGTATTGAGATTCAAGAAAGAGAGTTGTCGGCAGAAGAAAAACAGGCTAGAAGTGATCGTGAAAGCATGTTTATTGTCAACGATTTTGCAAGAGACTTCTTTGCCAACACTCTTAAAAATCATATCGATGGAAAATCTATAGGTCTAGCATACTTTAGATCAAGAGGATTTAGAGACGACATTATCGAAAAGTTTCAACTCGGATATGCTTTAAGTGATAACAATTCACTTGCGTCAGAAGCCCTTAAAAAGGGATTCAAAAAAGACTATCTTATTAAAACTGGGCTATGTTACGAAAACGATAGAGGAGAAATAAGAGATAAGTTTTGGGATCGTGTAATGTTTCCTGTACATACATTATCGGGCAAAGTTGTAGCCTTTGGTGGCAGGACACTTAATACTGCCAACAAAAAGATAGCCAAGTACATTAACTCTCCAGAGTCTGATATCTATACAAAAAGCAACGAACTTTATGGAATATTCTTTGCTAAGCAAGCCATAGTAAAATCTGACTGTTGTTTTTTAGTTGAAGGATATACGGATGTCATCTCAATGCATCAAGCTGGTGTACAAAATGTAGTATCATCATCTGGAACAGCTCTAACTACAGGTCAAATCAGATTGATTCACCGCTTTACAGACAATATTATTGTACTATATGATGGTGACATGGCTGGGATTCATGCCTCTTTAAGAGGGATTGACATGTTACTAGAAGAAGGGTTAAACGTAAAAGTAGTTCTTTTACCAGATGGTGAAGACCCAGACTCTTTTGCCAGAAAACAGAATGCAAGCTCTTTCCAAGAATATATTTCCAAAAATGAAACGGATTTTATTCGTTTTAAGTCTAGCTTGTTAATGAATGATGCCGGAGATGATCCTATAAAAAAAGCTGAACTTATTACAGATATTGTTAAAAGTATTGCCGTTATCCCCGAAACGATTATACGATCTGTATATATAAAAGAGACTAGTCAATTATTACATATTGATGAGAGTATATTAGTAGATGCAGTTACCAAGATAAAAAAGCAAGAGTTAGATAAAAATAAAAAGAAAGAACAGCGCGCCGCTGACATCGCTACATCTCCTACAAAAGTTGAAACAGAAACACAGCCTAGTGTTCTCAGTCAAACATCTTTAATACCTAACAAAGGACAAGAAGGACAGGAGTTCTACAGATTTGAATTACTTATTATTCAAGCTTTAGTAAGATATGGAGACAAAGTTATCTGTAAAGTTATCGACGATCAAGATCAAGAGTATGACATCACTGTAGTTCAATATATTATTAACGACCTTCAGGAAGATGAAATTTCCTTCTACAATAAACTACATCGAGAAATATTAAATGAAAGTGAAAAATTTATTTCACAACATGGTAATGAAAGTAGCATTTCTAGGTTTTTTCTAACACACCCCAATCCTAACATCAGTAAATTAACAGCTGATTTAGTTAGTGAAAAATACCAACTAAGCAAATACCACACTAAAGGACAAGAGATTCAGACAGACGAGAAAAGGCTAGATGAACTTATTCCTACGCTGCTTCTAAACTATAAGAATGCTCTGCTTACAACTGAAATGAAGCATGTCATGACAAACCTTCAAAACCCTTCTATTGCACAAGATTCAGCTAAATGTACAGAACTAATGCAGAGGTATTTAGATTTAAAAGAAGTACAAACTGTTATGGCTAAGAAATTAGGTGATAGAGTAGTAATTCCTTTATTTTAAATAAAAAATTCGTCAAGTTATCTTTGACGAATTAAATTCATAAACTCTTCTCTTGTTTTGGCTTGGTTAAAAGCTCCTGTAAAGTCTGAAGTAGTAGTTATAGAATTCTGTTTTTCTACACCACGCATTTGCATACACATATGCTTTGCTTCCAATACAACCATTACCCCCAAAGGATTTAAAGCCTCCTGAATACACTCTTTTATTTGCAGTGTCATTCTCTCTTGAACCTGTAACCTATGAGAAAAGATATCAACAACACGAGCTATTTTACTTAAACCTGTAATATATCCATTCGGAATATAAGCCACATGAGCAGTTCCATAGAAAGGTAGCATATGATGCTCGCATAGAGAGAAAAAATCTATATCTTTTACAATAACCATTTGGTTATAATCTTCTTTGAATCTAGCACTCATTAACACCGCCTTAGGATCCATTCTGTATCCTTTAGTCAACGATAACATAGCTTTAGCCACACGTTCTGGTGTTTTAATAAGACCTTCTCTAGAAGCATCTTCACCTAATAAGCCCAATACTTCAGTATAGTGTTCTTTTAACTTATCTATCTCTAGTCCTAGAGAATCAAAAGTCTCTTTTTCAAGCATATCTATAATATATTATTCTTCAATCGGGATTAATACTTGCTCACGCACAATAGCAACTTCTCTAAATTTCTTTAATTTCTTAATATCTCTCAACATTGCATCTGCCTCTTCAATACTAGTGAAATCTCCAACACGGCAAATCCATCTAGGACTTAAGAAAGGCGTATATATTGTAATACCAGGAAAATACTTAGCTATCTCTAGAGCAGTTTGTTCTGCCTGTGATTTCGCCTCACGAGTATTATTACCTGCATATACTTGAATTCTATAACCAGCAGTTTTCAACATTTTCTTATCACCTTTATCAATTAACTCAGCTTTTGTTGAATTTAGCAAATTAGCAATTGCTGGGTCTTGAAAAATGCGCACCTTACCCTTACCGTATTCACTTTTCTGGATATCTTTAATAATATCTTTCTGAGCAAAAGTTAATAGACTACATGATAATAATATAAAACTGAAGATTATTTTCTTAAGCATAACCCTAATATTAATGTTACAAAATTATAATTCAGGATTTAAGAAAATTCTTAAATCCTGAATATATCTATATTATATTAAGCTTTGAAGCCGTCAATAACACCTTTAAAGTCTTCTGCTTTAAGTGAAGCACCACCGATAAGACCTCCATCAACATCTGGATTAGCAAATAGTTCTTTTGCATTAGATGCTTTACAGCTACCACCATAAAGAATAGAGATATTATTAGCAACATCTTTACCATATTTGTCAGCAATTACTGAACGAATATAAGCATGAATTTCTTGCGCTTGCTCACCAGTTGCAGTTTTACCTGTACCAATAGCCCAAACTGGCTCATAAGCAATTACTAGCTTAGCAAAATCTTCTGCAGAAAGGTCAAATAAAGCTTCTGAAAGTTGAGCTTTAACCACTTCGTTTTGTTTGTTAGCTTCTCTTTCTTCAAGAACCTCACCAATACAGAAGATTGGAGTTAAGTTATTAGCTAAAGCTAATTTAACTTTGTCTTTAAGAGTAGCAGAAGTTTCGTGGTAGTAAGCACGACGCTCTGAGTGACCTAAAATTACATATTTTGCACCTGTTGACGCAATCATAGAAGCTGAAACCTCACCAGTGTATGCACCAGACTCTTTATCAGCACAATCTTCTGCACCAACACCAATCTTAGAACCATCAACTAGAGGTGTTACTGATGCTAAGTGGATGAATGGAGTACAAATTACTACATCACAGTTTGGTGTTTCGTTTGCTAAAACTTCGTTTAAATCTTTTGCTAGCTGGATACCTTCTTGAAGGCTTTTGTTCATTTTCCAGTTACCTGCAACAATGTTTTTTCTCATTTTATATTTGTTTAAAAGTAAAAAATAGTTATTCTGTTTTTTCTCTTTTCTTTTTGGACCTTTGGTATATTTTATCTAGTCCAAATATAACTAAAAGAGGTATAATATACCACCCAAGTACAATTAGTAAAATATGTTTTGTACTTCTATATTTTATTTGTCCTAATTCCAACTCATGTAGAGGCCTATCTAAGTCAAACTCATCTGGCAATGAATGATGGTCCCACTTATTATAAATTGTTCCATTCTTCAATAAAACAAGTCCTGGGTTAGACCTTATAATTGTCTTTAAAGTAATATCATCCGAGTGATAAAAAGGATATTCAGCACCTGTTTTATCACGCCACTCCTCAATATCTTCTATAGGAGATGAAGTTAGACAGATAAAATTATAATTATTATCCTTACTATAATCATAAATTTCATTAATTAAATCTATATTACTATCATCTGCTTTAAAAATCTGATGAGCTATAAGTATAAAGTTATAGTTATTATCATATAATATTGAATCTGTTATATCATCGCCATATTCAATATCTGTTATTGTAAAATTCTCTATTTTAGGGGTATATCCTGCCGATATTAGTTTAGTTTCAGAATCTACATACGTCCATGTACTATCTGGATAATTTTCTAAGCTAAAGCGTTTTTCCACTCCATCTTTTTCCATTATAAACGTAGTTTCATACTCTGGTAGTTTTGCATCTACAGGTATAGACATCGCTTCAGGAATATTAACTCCAATTTTGTAAGGCCTAAAGTCAATTATAGGAAGATAATATAGACAATAAAAGCCTAAAATAAAGATAAAGAATATACTATAAAGAGATACAACCCAGTTTGTTTCAATGCTAAAGAAGCGCGTTATTTTTCTGCTATTGCGATAAAGGAATATAATAAGCAATAGCAAAATTATGTTTTTCCAAAATGTCTGCCAGTTTGAAATAACCAAAGCATCTCCAAAGCAACCACAGTCTGAAATAGGATTTAATATTGCTAATAAAAGAGTTAAAGGAGTCATAACTCCCATCAAGAGTAAAGATATAAAGGCTGATATTTTTCTTCTAACACCAAAGAATAAATATAGACCTACGACAAACTCTAATGCAGATAAGAAAAAAGACGCCCCTAAGAGTAAAAAGCTTGGAATTGCATCAAGATTAAAAGCGATTGCATAGTCTTGAAGCTTATAAAAGAAGCCCATAGGATCTATTATCTTCACAAAACCCGAGAATATAAATACTGTAGAAACGATATATCTAGCTATATTTACCCCTATTTTATGAAATAATTTGATCTTATTACTCTCCATATTCTAATTTAATTAATCCAAAAATAGCATAGTTAATCATATCCATATAGTTGGCATCAATACCCTCCGACACTAAAGTTTCTCCATTTAAAGACTCTATCTGCTTGGTTCTATGAATTTTCATTAATATCAAATCAGTATAAGAAGATATTCTCATATTTCTCCAAGCCTCATCATAATCATGGTTCTTAATCTTTAAAAGCTCTAAAACTTTATGCATATTATGATCATATAATTCAATAGCTCTATCTGTTGTCATATCGTCAGATTCAGCATACCCTAGTTCTAACTGAATTAGAGCCATTATACCATAATTTACAATGCCTATGAATTCTGGTTTAATACCTTCTCCAACCAAGTTAACACCTTTTGTTTCGATACTTCTAATCCTATTGGTCTTGATAAATATCTGATCAGTAACAGAGGATGGACGCATTATACGCCAAGCAGCACCATAGTCGTGTAGTTTTTTGATATATAAATCTCTACACTCTGCTACAACATGTTCTATTTGTTTAAGAGTCTCTTCCATATTTGATTATTATAATACAAAGGTAATCATTTATGCATAAAAAAAGAAAGGGCACTTTAGTATATAAAGTACCCTTTGTTGAATTATGTTAAGTTTTAATTAATAGCAGCGTAACATCTGACCTGGACGAAGTATCGAGGTAGATTTAATACCATTCAAGTTACATAGTGTACGAACAGATACTCCTTTTGCTCCTGCAATTGCAGAGAGTGTATCTCCTTTTCTTACACGGTAATATGCAGCGCTAGTATTTGCAGCTTTCTTTGCTGTAGTTTTTCTAAATACAAATGTATCAGAAACAATATCTTGATTAGGGAAGTCAAACATTTTCGCAGGATCTATAGCTATTCCTAAGAAACGCGTTTCAAAATGTAAGTGAGACCCAGTAGATCTTCCAGTATTACCACCTAGACCTATTACATCTCCTGCCTTAACTACATCATTTTCTTTAACTAGATGTTCAGACAAGTGACCATATATAGTTTCTAGACCATTATAGTGTCTAATAACTACATATTTACCATAACCTCTTCTTTCGTAACGAACTACACGAACTTTACCATCGAATGCGGCTACAATAGTATCACCAACATTAACTTTCACATCCAACCCCTTGTGCATTCTTCTCCAACGATAACCAAACTTGGATGTAATACGTGTATTTGTGGTTGGCATAACGAAGCCAGTTAAATCTATTTCATATTCATTTGGAACAGGAACTCCATAATAGTTATGAACAGAAGCAGTAGACCATGTTGAATAAAGACTAAGAGCAGGATACATATCCTTCTCCGATTCAATTTGTTTTTGCAATGTTAAGGAATCGACTAGGTTAAGTTTTTTGTCGATTGGTGCTTGTCGAGCAATTAAATCTTGTCCTTTAACTGTTGTGTTTACTCCCACTGATGCGAGTAAAACAATGAATGTAACTTTTAATGATTTAAAACTCATCGGTTTAATTTATATTCTATATTAATATTCATCATTTGCATATAAATAATCGAACGCGACTTGCTTATAGTCAAATAGTTCGTTATCTGCAAAAAATCTTTTTATTTCTACTTTTGCTGATTCTTCCGAATCGGAAGCATGCACTATGTTTTCTTGAAAACTCATACAATAATCACCACGAATGGTACCTGGGTCTGCCAGTCTTCCATTTGTTGCTCCTGTTGTTTTTCGTACAGCTGCAATTGCATCAACGCCTTCAAAACAACATGCAATAACTGGCGATGTCATCATTGAGTTTTTCACTCTTTGGAAAAATTCTTTTCCAGCTAAGTGTGAATAATGCTCACTTAATATCTTGTCATCAAGTTGCATCATCTTCATGCCAACGATTCTTAAACCTTTTTTCTCAAATCGATTAATTATTTCTCCTACCAGAGCACGCTGAAGCGTACATGGCTTTAATAACACAAGTGTTTTTTCTATCATAATTCAGATCAATTTAAGATTAGTATATTTTCAGGTTAAAGAATACATGGTTCCAAAGATAAACACATTCTCTTTAAAAACAACTATTAAATCTTTTTAATTCACATTTCGTGCCATAAAAATAGGATATTTAACTTATAACACCCCAGTTATGGGTTTTGTCATTCGCATTTTTAAGCTGCCTCCACAAGATTTCATTTTCTGGCAAGTTCCTTTTAGAATCATTACTTAAAATATCTTCTGCAATATTTCTAACATATTGTAAGAGTTGACCATCTTTGGCTAAATTTGCAATTTTTAAATCGAAGGCAACACCACTCTGTTGTGTTCCTTCTAAATCTCCAGGACCTCTAAGTTTTAAATCAGCTTCTGCTATTTCAAAACCATCATTAGAATCTACCATAATCTGAATTCTTTTTCTTGTAACTTCGGATAACTTGTAGCCCGTTACAAGTATACAATAAGATTGGTCTGCACCACGCCCTACTCTACCTCTTAACTGATGTAACTGAGATAAACCAAAGCGTTCTGCATTTTCAATAACCATCACAGAAGCATTAGGAACATTTACCCCAACCTCAATTACAGTTGTAGCGACCATTATTTCGGCCTTACCCGTAGCAAATAGGTTCATCTGTTCATCTTTTTCTGCTGGTTTCATTTTCCCATGCACCTTCACAACATTGCATTCTGGAAAAGCCGCTTTTACCTGTTCATAACCATCTTCTAAATTCTTTAAGTCTATTTTCTCACTCTCTTCAATCAATGGATAAACAAAATAAATTTGTCTACCTAAGTCTAACTCGTTCTTAATACGATTATACAGTTCTTTCTTCTTACTATCAAACTGATGAATGGTTCGAATAGGTTTTCTTCCAGGTGGTAATTCGTCTATTACAGACACATCTAAATCTCCATATAATGTCATAGCTAATGTCCTAGGAATTGGAGTTGCTGTCATTACTAAAATATGAGGTGGGTTCTGATTCTTTACCCACAATTTAGCTCTTTGCTCTACACCAAAACGATGTTGCTCATCAATAACGGCCATACCTAGAGACTTAAAAACCACAGTTTCTTCAATCAATGCATGTGTTCCAATAATAAGCTGTACATCTCCTGTTAGAAGCCCACTTAAGATTCTTTCTCTATCTTTTTTCTCTGTAGAGCCTGTTAACAACTCTACATTTACATCTATACCTTTTAAAAACTCCTTAATAGTAGCATAGTGTTGTGTTGCTAATATTTCTGTAGGTGCCATTAGGCAAGCCTGATAGTTATTATCTAAGGCAATTAACATTGCCATTAAAGCAACCAACGTTTTTCCACTACCCACATCTCCCTGCAATAGTCTATTCATCTGTATACCAGATCCAACATCTTTTCGAATTTCTTTTAGTACTCTCTTCTGAGCATTCGTGAGTTCAAATGGCAAGTTGTTAAAAAAGAAAGTATTGAAATAATGATCTATTTTAGAAAAAGGGATACCTCTATATTTAAATTTTCTCTCCGTACTATAACTCAAGATACTAAGCTGAATATAAAATAGTTCTTCGAACTTCAATCTATATTCGGCATGTCTCAACAGTTCTGCATTTTGTGGAAAATGAATATTTTTCAAAGCTTCCGATAAAGACATTAGCCTGTATCTTTTAATTATATAGTCTGGTAGAGTTTCAGGAATAGGCTGTTTTATAAGATCAATAGCAGACTTCATAAGCTTCTCTATCGTTTGAGAAGTCATGGAGCGTTTTTTCATCTTTTCTGATGTATTGTAATATGGCTTAAGCCCTAAAGATGAGAGTTGTATATCTGCTACTTCTTCTAGATCTGGGTGTGCTATATTTATTTGCCCATTAAAAACTGTAGGTTTACCAAATACTAAATACTCTTTATTTAGCTTTAAGCTTTGGGCTATATATTTTACTCCCCTAAACCAAACAAGCTCAATAAAGCCCGTTCCATCAGTAAAATTGGCCACTAAACGCTTCTTTCTACCCTCACCTACTTCTCTAAAGACCTTTATTATTCCTTTTAACTGAATGTATGGCATATTGCCCGACAATTCTGAGATAGTATAAACTTTGCTTCTATCTACATATTTGTAAGGAAAATAATAAAGTAAATCCTGAAGAGAAAAAACATTTAGTTCTTTATTCAGGATTTCTGCACGTTGAGGGCCTACCCCAGGTACAAATTTTATGTCACGACTAGAAAGATCAATCATTTAATAAAAATTCTCCGAGTTTTAAATCAGAAGGTGTTGTCATCTTTATATTTTCTCGATTTCCTTCAACTAATTTAATAGAAATTCCTAATGCTTCAACAACCGAGGCATCGTCTGTAAAGACCCTAGAATAAGGTTGCTGATAGGCTATTTTAAGTAACTTAGTAGCAAACACTTGAGGGGTTTGTACCAAGCAGTAGTCAGATCTATCTACTGTATTTGCTGTACTTATGCAACGTAAGGTTTCAAAGACTGGTAGTACTGGTATTACAGCCTTAGCATGCTTAGCCTCAGAAAAGCATCTATCAATAACCTCATTACTAACTAAAGGCCTAACACCATCATGCACTCCAACATAGTCTTCTGTTGTAACTTTACTTAATCCATTTCTAACAGATTCAAATCTAGTTTCTCCTCCTATTGCCAAAATATGTGGAATATTAAAACTATACTCTTGACAAAGATTCCTCCAATAATCATGATCTCCTTCTGGCAGTACCAACACAATAGACATTGTGGAGTCGTAATTGGCAAACCTTTTTATAGTATGCATTAATATAGGCAGATTGCCTAAACAGATGTACTGTTTAGGCAACACAGATTTCATTCTAGTACCTTTACCACCGGCAACTATAATTATAGCTTTACTACTCAAAACACATTGCTTTTTTAACTTCAGCAACTACTTCCTTGCCTTTTAAAAGTTCTGCTAATTTAAATGCAAAAGGAATAGATGCTGCAGGACCTTTGGCTGTTACCATATTCCCATCTACAACAACCAGCTCATTATCTATATACTTAGCATTTCCAAGCTTTTCTTGCATTCCTGGGTAAATGGTTGCTTTTTTACCGTCAACCAGTCCATACTTTCCAAATGCCATTGGCGAGGCACAAATAGCTGCTAGGTAGGTATTGGTATCTTTATACTTAAATAGTAAGTCTTTAACTCCTAGATGAACAGATAATGCCTCGGCATTTCCTAAACCTCCAGGAAAAACAATTGCTTTAACACTTTCAAAGAAGCAGTTTTTAAACAACACATCAGCAATCATAGGCACTCCATGAGAGCTTACTACAGATATATTGTCTGTTATACTTACTGTTGTAACTTCTACACCAGCTCTTCTTAAAATATCGATAGAAGCAATTGCCTCTATATCTTCAAAACCATTTGCTAAAAATACATATACCATAGTTCAATTATTTTAGATTAAAGTAATATGTTATCGTTCCCATTTGGTTATCAAAACCTGTAATGGTGTTAAATTGCGCCTTACTTGCAGCATCTTCTGCTGCTTTTCTTAATGCAGCGCTAACCGTATTCGTATCCTTATGGATGCTAGTAGATGTAACCTTTCCCTGAGGGTTTACTGTTATTGCTACTACAACTTTACCCTCTTCAGCAACATTATAGACAGGTCTAGGTAATCCTCCCTTACCTAAAGAACGCCCACCAAGATCAAATGTTCCGTAGCCACTTTGGTTACTTGCAGAAACTGTAGGTGTCATTATATCAGACACTCCATCTTTTACCTTCTCCGTTCCCGTTTTATCACTACTCATCTGTGTTCCTTTTCCAAATGCATTAGCTACTTTTCTTCTAGCAGCCTCTTCCATTTGTTTTCGTTCACGTTCTTTTCTTTCTGCCTCAGCTTTAGCTTTTTCAGCTGCTATTTCCTCTGCTGTTTTCTCTGGCTTAACAGGCTGTTTTACCTCTTTTTTAGGTATAACTTCCTCTTTCACCTTTATCTCTTTCTTTTCTTCTTTCTTTTTAGGCTTTTCTTGTATAGCAACAGTTTCTTCTTGATCTTGCGTTATTAGTTTTTCTTCTAATTTAGGCTTCACAGGTTCAATTACTTGAGGTGCTACAGGTTTAGGCATTACATCTACCTCTATATACTGTGCCACTTTTTCACCTCCTAGCGAAGCTTCTTCTAATCCCATAACGATAGGAACACCACTCTCCTCTTCTGGTTCGGGCACTATAAAATATGCCCATACCAAAAATAGTATCAGGATAAGATGGACTACGAAAGTTCCTATCAAACCTAAATATGTTCCTTTATTGTCTTTGTTCATGTTATTTTCGATCTAATGGGCGTGTCGCCAAAACCATTTTAAACTGATTTTCGTTTGCTATGTTCAGCACTTTTACTATTTCTCTGTATGGAACAGTTTCGTCTGCATACAAAGCAATATACATTTCAGGCTCTTTAAGAGCACACTCTTGTAAAAATATAGCCAAGTCTTCGACCGCTATTTTTTTCTCCTTTTGATTTCCAAACCCTGCATAAAAGTTAAGCTTTTTATCAATAACTACACGAGTTAAAGGCTTTGCTGATGTTTGTTGTTTTCCTTGAGGTAGTAAAACCTTAATAGCATTGGGCGAAACAATCGTAGAAGTTATCATAAAAAATATCAGTAATAGAAAGATAACGTCAGTCATGGAAGCCATGCTAAAGCTCGGAGATATTTTAGTTCTTCTTTTTAACATTATATACTCATTTTACACCTACATCAAAATGTTGATTATTTAGAAGCAGGTTCATTTAACAAGTCCATGAAATCCATTGTTTTAGACTCCATATTATTTACAACTCCATTAATTAGAGACACCAGGTAATTATAAGCAAACATAGCGATAATACCAACCACAAGACCTCCAATAGTTGTAATCATAGCTTCATATATACCTCCAGATAATAGAGATATATCAACATTATTTCCTGCACTAGACATTTGATAGAATGCTCTAACCATTCCTGTTACAGTTCCTAAAAAACCAATCATAGGAGCACCCCCAGCAATTGTAGCAATAACATTCAACCCTTTTTCTAATTTTGCCACCTCATGATTTCCTGTATTTTCAATAGCAGTTTGTACATCTGCAATAGGTCTTCCTAAACGAGTTACTCCTTTTTTAATCATTCTGGCTACTGGCGTATTTACAGAGTCACAGTAGCGAATAGCTTCTTGAATGTTTCCACTAAGAATATCATTTTTAATAGTATCCATAAACTGTGGAGCGTTTTTACGAGCTTTATTTAAGACGTATAAACGTTCAAATAAAATGTAAAAACAAATTAATGACAAGATACCTAAAACAACCATGATCCAACCGCCTTTGGCAGCCATACTAAAAAGATTCATTTGCTCTGGTACAACTTCTACAAAGTTTTCTGACTCTGATACAAGTGCATCTACTTGGCTTGATGCTACTTGGGCTAGTGCTAATAACATACTCATTCTGATAAACATTTTTTATACTCCTGAATGGTTTTCTCTAGTCCTAGATATAAAGCATCACTTATTAAAGCATGCCCTATAGAAACTTCATCTAACCACGGAATGTTTTTGTATAGATAATTTAAATTAATTAAGCTCAAATCATGACCAGCGTTAAGCCCCATGCCTAAGCTACGAACCATTTTAGCAGCCTCAACAAAAGGAGCTACTGCCAACTCTGGATTCTTTAGATACTCTACTGCATAAGGCTCTGTATATAACTCGACCCTATCTGCACCTGCTTTAGCTGCATATTCAATATTAACAGGATCTGTATCTACAAAAATAGAAGAACGAATTCCTGCACTATTAAACTCATCTAATATATCTGTCAAAAATGACAAGTTACTCTTTGTATTCCAACCACTATTAGAGGTCAATTGAGTAGGAGTATCTGGAACCAATGTTACTTGATGAGGTTTTACGCTCAATATCAAATCAACGAATTCTCTTGAAGGGTAACCTTCAATATTAAATTCTGTTCCGATTCTTGGACGTAAATCTAACACATCATCTCTAGTAATATGACGTTCGTCTGGACGTGGGTGTACAGTAATACCGTCTGCTCCAAATTTCTCACAGTCTTGAGCCACACGTACCACATCTGGAACAGCCCCTCCGCGAGCATTTCTTAATGTCGCGATTTTATTTATATTTACGCTTAGTTTAGTCATCCTGTATAGTTTTTGTTTTAGACAAAATTACAAATATTAGTGATAAGAATATATAAATAGAAAAAAAAATAGCATTTTTGCAAACATAAGATCTTTAAATTATGGAATTTGCCATCATAGGGAATAGTTATCAAGGTGATAAAATTATTTATACCACAAACTTAATCAACGCATTACAAGAAAGAGGAGCTACAATTAAGATATGTAAAGATTATTACGAATCTGAACTCAAAGCCCTCCAGCTAAAGATACATAATCTCGAAATTTTTGAGAATATGGATTTTTGTGCAGACGTTGTTATTAGTGTTGGTGGCGATGGCACTTTTCTTAATGCTGCAAGATACGTTGGAAATAAAGAAATTCCTATTATTGGTATTAATACTGGAAGATTAGGGTTTATTGCTAACAATTCTCCTTTCGAAATTGATGATATTTTAGATGATATTTATACAGGAAACTTTACTATAGAGAATAGATGTGTATTACAACTGGTTTGTAATAATACTAACATTCAGAAACCGTATGCACTAAACGAAATAGCAATTCTTAAGAGAGATGATGCATCTATGCTTTCAATAGAGACTCATGTTGACCACTCTTACCTATCTACCTATCAATCTGACGGGTTAATAATATGTACACCTACAGGCTCTACAGCATATTCCTTGAGTGTTGGTGGCCCTATTATTGAGCCAAATTCTCAAACGTTATTGATTACCCCCATTGCTCCTCACAGCTTAAATGTGAGACCTTTCGTAATACGAGATAATGTTGAGGTACAACTTCAAATTAAAAGTAGAAGCCATAATTTTTTGGTATCTATCGATGGAGTTAGTTATCCATTTAGTGAAAAGACCACTTTAAGAATTAAAAAAGCAGACCATACTGTTAAGATTATTAAGCGTAAAAATCACCTTTTTTACGATACTCTTCGTGATAAATTACTCTGGGGTGCCGATAAAAGATAGTTAAACATCTTTACTCTGCCCAGACTAAGACCATTCAAGCTATTTTTTAACTATTTTTTCTAATCTCTACAAGGAGAAAGCTGTTTATTGCCGACAAGACTCACCTACATTGCCGACAAGACTAAAGTATGTCGGCAACATACACCAGGTTCGTCGGCAACATACTTCACCTATCTCTAGGTCTAAAAGTGGACTTATCGTTATGCTTAAATATTTAAGCATAAAAAAGGGTGTTGAGTAATAGCCTCAACACCCTTTCAAATATATTTTTAAATCTTAGATTAGATTAAATCACCTAAGTTACCATTAACTTTACGTACAGCTGCTGCACTTGCTTTGAAAAGTTCTTTTTCTTCAGCATTTAATGGAAGTTCAACGATTTTTTCAATACCATTACGTCCTAAGATTACAGGAACACCACAGCAGATATCGTTTTCACCATATTCACCTTCTAAAGATACTGAACAAGGAATCATTTTACCTTGATTATGAAGGATAGATTCAACTACAGCAGCACCTGCAGCACCTGGAGCATACCAAGCAGAAGTTCCAAGAAGACCTGTAAGAGTTGCACCACCTACCATTGTAGATTTAGCTACTTCTTCTAGTTTGTCTTTTGATAAAAACTCTGATACTGGAATTCCTTTGTATGTAGCAAAACGAGTTAAAGGAATCATTGTTGTATCACCATGACCACCAATAACAACACCTTCTACTTCATTAGCGTTACAGCCTAAAGCTTGAGATAAGAAGTATTTAAAACGAGAGCTATCAAGAGCACCGCCCATACCAATAATACGGTTTTTAGGTAGACCTAATGTTTTAAGAGCTAAGTAAGTCATTGTATCCATTGGATTAGATATAATAACTAGAATAGCATTAGGAGAGTGTTTAAGTGCATTTTCAGCTACTGTTTTAACAATATTAGCATTAACACCTACTAACTCTTCACGAGTCATTCCTGGTTTACGAGGAAGACCTGAAGTAATAACGATAACATCAGAACCTGCAGTTTTAGCATAGTCATTTGTGCAACCTACAATTGTAGAATCGAAACCTAACAATTGTGCTGTTTGCATCATATCCATTGCTTTACCTTCAGAAACACCTTCTTTAACATCAAGCATTACAACTTCGTCTGCAACTTCGTTAAACGCTAATACATTGGCACATGTAGCTCCTACGTTACCTGCACCTATTACGGTTACTTTTGACATAATAATTTGTTTTAATATTATATTATTTGAATAAAAATTTCAACCACAATAATCCTTATTGTCTAATACAAATGTAACACTAGATTTTATATTAAAGAAATATTTCCTTAATTTTTTTTCATCACAGTCAAGCTACATCTATAAAAAAAGAGTATTTTTGTATTTGATCAAAGTTAATAATATTTAAAATGGAAAAGAGCAAAAAGTTACTAATTTTTTTATCCGCTATTTTGGGTGTAATTGTAGCAGTTACCCTAGTGCTATTTTTGAATGAAAAGAATACAAATTCAGAGCTCCTTAAGACATTTGAGTTAGATAAGGAAGACCTTGAAAATGAGTATTCAAGCTTCGCTAAACAGTATGACGAATTACAACTTACTATTTCTAATGACTCTCTAGCTGTGCTTTTAGAAAGAGAGCAAGTTAAAACACAAAGATTACTAGAAGAGCTAAAGTCTGTAAAAAGCAATAATGCAACAGAGATTAGACGACTTAAAAAAGAGTTAAGCACTTTACGCAAGGTAATGGTAAGCTATATTAACCAAATTGACTCTTTAAATAAAGAAAACCAAGAGCAGAAAAAAGTTATTGCAGAAGTAACAAAAAAATACAGCTCTGCTTCCAAAACAATAAGTAATTTAAATCAACAAAAAAAGGCACTGAACCAAAAAGTAACTTTAGCTGCACAACTAGATGCTACAAACATCTGGGCCGACGCAAAAAATCAAAGAGGAAGAAGTGCGAAAAAGATAAAGGATGCTGCGAAAATCCATATTGGATTCACTATTGCTAAAAATATAACAGCTCCTACTGGAGAACGTATTATTTATGTAACAATAACAAAACCAGACCAAAGTATTTTAACAAAAGACGAAAGCCAAACTTTTAAATACGAAAATAAGGATTTACCTTTTTCCATTAAAAAGTACTTAGAGTATGATGGCGAAGAACAAGAAGTTATTGTATATTGGGATATAGAAGAGTTCTTGTATTCTGGAGATTACAGAATAAGCATATTCTCTGATGGAAGATTAATAGGATCACAAGTTATAAACTTTAAAAAATAATTAAATAAAACTTACTATCTATTTGAATTAAATACATGACCACCGTACTAGGTAAAGACTGTATTTTAGTTATCAATAACAATAAAACAAAGATGAAAAGACTAATCTACGTGTCTCTACTATTCATGTTAAGCCCTATTATATTGTATGGACAAGAAGCTTTAACACTGGAAAATTGTAGAGACCTCGCATTAGAGTATAGCAAGGGAGTACTTATATCAAAAGAGAGAATTAAAGCAGCTCAATACTCTAAGAAAGCCGCATATACAGGTTATTTACCAAAGATTTCTGCTACGGGAGCATACGTCAGAAATCAAAAAGAGGCTTCACTCTTAAGCAAAGAAGTGAAACAAGACCTCAAAGGCATTGGTGGTAAATCAAAAGATAGATTATACCAACTAGCAGATATCTTAGGAGAAGACTCTCCTGCCATTAAAGAGAGTATTCAAAATATTGGAGACGATGCATATACAAATCTAAATCTTATTGGAGACAATATTATTGAAGGATTAAGAACAGATACTCGAAATATTTATTTTGGTCAAATATCCCTAGTTCAACCATTATACATGGGTGGCAAGATTCGTGCTTACAATAAAATAACAAAGTTTGCAGAAAAGATTGCTACAGAAAGTAGTAATTTAGAGTTACAGAATGTAATATTATCTGTTGATGAAACCTACTGGATGGTAATTTCTCTTGTCAATAAAAAGATTCTAGCAGAACAGTTTTTAGACTTACTAAATAAGTTAAATGCTGATGTACAAAGTTTAATAGAAGAGGGATTGGCAACCAAAGCAGATGGACTAGCAATTAATGTAAAAGTTAATGAGGCAGAGATGATGCTTACTAAAGTTAACGATGGTCTTGTGCTATCTAAAATGCTACTTTGCCAAATATGTGGACTAGAAATAAGCTCTAACCTTAAACTAGCTGACGAAGAGATTCAAGATTTCCCAACTACTCCTATTAATACCAATTACAACTTAAGGATTGCGCTTAGTAGTAGGCCTGAAATAAGAGGACTAGAATACGCTACGCAAATTTTTCATCAAAAAGCTAAAATCAGTAGATCTGTTTATCTACCTCAAGTTGCACTTATGGGGAATTATGTAGTAACAAACCCTGCACTATATAATGGTTTTGAAAATAAGTTCAGAGGAAATTGGAATGTAGGTATAGCTGTTAAAGTCCCTATTTTAAATTGGGGAGAACATATTTACAAGACAAAAGCAGCCCATGTTGAAGCAAAAATTGCTGAGTATGAACTAGAAGAGGTAAAAGAAAAAATTGAACTGCAAATTAACCAAGCTGCATTCAAAGTAAATGAGGCTTCTAAAAAAATGGCTATGGCTCAAAAAAACATGGAAAAGGCACAAGAAAATCTAGATTATGCAACCTATGGGTTTGAAGAAGGTGTTATCCCTTCAAATATTGTACTAGAAGCTCATACAAACTGGCTTTCTGCTCAATCTGAAAAGATAGATGCCCAACTAGATATTAAACTAACTAATGTTTACTTCCAAAAAGCAATTGGAACTCTAACAAAATAATAACGACAATAATCTCTTATAAATATGGTAACTGAAAAAGAACAAAAAAATAATATATTACTAGCCTTCCTTACGCTAGTAGCTATCATAGTTGTTGTAGCTGTTGTAGGATTTTTCATGCTACAAAAAGGTCCTGATATTATTGAAGGGCAGGCTGAAACAAATGAATATAGAGTATCTAGTAAAATACCTGGTAGAATTCTTGAATTCAAAGTTAAAGAAGGAGATAAAGTACAAAAAGGAGATACTTTAGCTGTGCTAGAAGCTCCAGAGGTAACAGCTAAACTCAATCAAGTAAAAGCTGTAAAAGATGCTGTGGCTGCACAAAATAAAAAAATCAATAAAGGAACCAGGAAAGAGCTTACTCAAACTCTTTATGAGATGTGGCAAAAAGCTAAAGCAGGGGTAGTTGTAATGGAGAAGTCTTATACTAGAGTCTATAACCTACATGAAAAAGGAGTGCTACCTACACAAAAACTAGATGAGGTTACTGCACAAAGAGATGCTGCTATTGCAACTGAAAAAGCTGCAAAAGCACAATATGATATGGCTGTTAATGGAGCTCAAGTTGAAGATAAAGAAGCTACTGATGCCTTAGTAAATCAGGCTAAAAGCGCAATTGCAGAGGTTGAATCTTATATCAAAGAAACATTCCTAATAGCTCAACTTCCAGGAGAAGTTACTGAAATCTTCCCACAAATAGGTGAACTTGTAGGCACAGGTGCTCCTATTATGAATGTAGCAATTATGGACGATATGTGGGTAAGCTTTAGTGTTAGAGAAGATCTACTTAGTGGTCTTACTGTAGGAGAAGAGTTTAAAGCATTTATACCAGCAATTAATAATAAAGAAGTAAAACTAAAAGTAAGCTACATAAAAGACATTGGTACTTATGCTGCTTGGAAAGCTACAAAAACAACAGGTCAATACGACTTGAAAACTTTTGAAGTAAAAGCAATACCACAAGAGAGTATTCCTGCATTAAGACCAGGAATGAGCGTCATCTATCTAAAGAAACAATAATCTAAGATGAGTACAAATAAGCATGATGGATATGGGTTAAAAGCTGTCATTAAACGAGAAATCAGAAGGCTTACAAACAGGCCTCTGTTTCTTTTTTGTATGATTATAGCCCCCTTATTCTCAACACTTTTCTTCACAACTTTAATGAGTGAAGGGCTACCGAATAATCTACCTATGGGTATTGTTGACTTAGACCACTCTCCCATTTCAAGAAGCATTAGTAGAAACTTGAACTCTTTTCAACAAGCAGAGATTACCTCTTATTTTGTTGATTTTGCAGAAGCACGAAAAGCACTTCAAAAAGGAGAAATTTATGGATTCTTCTATATTCCACGTAATCTAGCAAAAGATGCACAAAGTATGTTGCAACCAACTCTCTCATTTTATACCAATGATTCATACCTTATTGCAGCTTCTCTGCTGTTTAAAGATATGAAAATGATGAGTGAGCTTGCTTCTGCTGGAGTAACCATGAATGTTTTACTAGCGAAAGGGGCATCAATCCAACAAATAGCTTCAACACTAAAACCTATTGAGATCGATGCTGTACCTCTTAATAACCCATGGGTTAACTACTCTGTTTATCTATCAAACACCTTAGTGCCTGGAGTATTGGCATTAATGGTACTTTTAATTACTGTTTACACCATAGGAGTAGAAATTAAAGAACAAACTGCTAAAAAATGGATAGAACAAGCTAATGGGTCTATATGGACAGCTTTGTGGGGTAAACTAATTCCTCAGACAGTTGTATGGATCGCAGTTGGAGCTTTTATACTATCCTATTTATATGGTATAATGAAGTTCCCATGCAACAGCGGGTACTTACCTATGTTCTTAGCAATGGTTATGCTGATTTTTGCAACACAAGGATTAGGAATATTTATTGTAGCTATGATTCCAGTCCTAAGATTATCTTTGAGTATGGCTTCTTTATGGGGGGTTTTATCATTCTCTATTACAGGGTTTACATTCCCTATTTTAGCTATGAGCAGCGGACTTCAAGGACTCGCAAGATTATTCCCACTAAGACACTACTTTATTCTTTATGTAAATCAAGCTCTTAATGGGAACTCAATAATATATGGCTGGACTAGTTACTTTGCATTACTGATTTTTATTCTGCTTCCTTTTTTAGTATTAAAAAGATTAAAGTTCGCTTTACTAAATTTTAAACATATGCCATAATGAAAAACGAATCTTTAAAAAACAGAATAAAAAGAGGAACATATGACTTGTTCTATATTTGGAAAAAAGAGATACGCTCCATATTTAGGAATCAAGCTGTATTGACTTTCTTCATAATGCTTCCACTTTTTTACCCTATCACTTATGCATATATTTATACCAACGAAGTTATAAGACACATTCCTGCTGTTGTCATAGATAAATCTAACTCGAAATTGAGTAGAGAGTTTATTCGAAAAGTAAACTCTACACCCGACGTTAAAATTGTAGCTCACTGCACAGATATAGAAGAGGCTAAAGAGTTGGTAAGACTACAAGAGGCGTATGGAATAATTGTAATACCTTCTGATTTTAGCAAACAGTTAAACCAAGGAAAAACGACTCAAATATCTGTTCTTTGTGATATGAGCGGTATTCTATACTATAAAGGTCTAGTATCATCTACCACTGCTGTCTCTTTAGACATGAATAAGGATATTAAAATTGCTCTATCGGGCAATACAACAAAACGTGAAGATGAACTTTCTGCATACCCTATACAATATGAAGAGGTGGCTCTGTATAACCCTGCAAATGGAATGGCATCCTATCTTATACCTGCTGTACTTATTCTTATTATTCAGCAATCTATATTATTAGGAATGTCTGTCATATCGGGAAGTAATAGAGAGGAAAACAGATTTCATAGTCTAATTCCAACCAACAAACATTATATGGGTACTCTAAGAATTGTGTTAGGTAAAGGCTTATCCTACTATATGATATGCATTATGCTAGCTTTTTACGTAGTAATAATAGTTCCATGGTTATTTAGCTTACCACACATAGGTAATCCTGGAAATGTTATATTATTTATAATTCCATATTTAGCTGCTTGTACCTTCTTCTCTATGACGGTTTCTGCTATTGTTAAAGACAAAGAAAGTGGTTTGTTGATATTTGTATTTACCTCAATAGTACTTCTTTTTGGCTCGGGTATATCCTGGCCCTTATCTAATGTCCCTACCTTTTGGAAATACTTCTTTCATTTATTTCCTTCTACATTTGGTATTAAGGGGTATGTTGCATTAAATAGTATGGGAGCCGACCTGTATGAAGTTTCATACGAGTATAAAGCTTTATGGATACAAACTGGTGTCTATTTTATATTTACGTTTTTTATTTACAGATACCAAATTATTGCTTACCGAAAACGAGTTATTAAAAAGTATAAAGAGATGAAAGCTAAAACATCTTTAAGAAAATAGATAGATAGTTGCTAGTTTAGTCTAGCAACTATCTTTGTTTTTATAATGTCCAAGTTACTTGAATTAGACAGCTATCTAATATTGTAACTCGTTATGCCAAATCATTAACACTTTCTTTAACTACTTGCCCATGATTTGTAGATTTACATTATAATCAAATCATTGCTTTAAAAAACATATATTAAAGCCATTTACAAGTCTATCATATACAGTTTACACATTAATGATATGCTTTATATTACACTAGCTAATAGCTCTGCACTAATTTCAAAACTAAACTGAATACCAATAAAAAAAGGCTTATCATTTAACTGATAAGCCTTTTTTATATCCTATAATATATTATTTATTCAAGTTACAACCAGCACAATTGTTGTCTAGTTTTTTAAAGAAGTCATTACCTTTATCATCAACAAGGATGAATGCAGGGAAATCTTCTACCTCGATTTTATAAATAGCCTCCATTCCAAGTTCTGGGTATTCAACACATTCAATACTCTTAATATTATTTTGAGCAAGAATTGCAGCTGGGCCACCAATACTTCCAAGATAGAAACCACCATATTTATGACAAGCATCTGTTACCTCTTGGCTTCTATTACCTTTAGCTAACATAATTAAGCTACCACCATTTGCCTGGAAAGGATCAACATATGGGTCCATTCTTCCTGCTGTTGTTGGTCCCATCGAGCCACAAGCCATACCTTCAGGAGTTTTAGCTGGTCCTGCATAATAAACAGGATGATCTTTAATA
Source organism: Bacteroides sp. (assembly GCA_030151885.1). GTDB lineage: Bacteria > Bacteroidota > Bacteroidia > Bacteroidales > Bacteroidaceae > Bacteroides_E. The sequence continues at coordinate 17,711 of JASLCG010000106.1, read as the reverse complement.
TACTGAGGTAATCCTTGTCCACTATCAAGACGCTCTTTTAATCTAGCATGTGCAATATCTCGCGCTACAATTATAGTTCCACTTAAAGATAAACGAGTCGATACTGGATACTTAGATAGCTCTTTCAATATTTCTGGCATTGGTTGATTAAGATTTATCTTAACAGAATCACCTTCACCTTTACTTCTTAACTCTTCTGGAATATGTCTAGCTGGATTATCATCAAGTTTTTCAACCCAAATACCATCTTTGTTAATTTTAGCTTTGATATTTCTATCAGCAGAGCAAGAAACACCCATACCAACAGGGCATGATGCTCCATGACGAGGTAAACGAATAATTCTTACATCATGAGCAAGGTATTTACCACCAAACTGTGCACCTAAACCAATCTTTTGAGTCTCTGCAAGAACTTGTTTTTCGAGCTCTACATCTCTAAAGGCTTGACCACCTTCATTTCCTTCTGTTGGTAAGTTATCATAATACTTAGCTGAAGCTAATTTTACAGTTTTTAAGTTAACTTCTGCAGAAGTACCACCGATAACAAAAGCAATATGGTATGGAGGACATGCTGCAGTACCTAATGTTTTAATCTTTTCAACTAAGAATGGTACTAACTTTTCTGGATTTAAAAGAGCTTTAGTCTCTTGATATAAATATGTTTTATTAGCGGAACCACCACCTTTAGCAATACACAAGAAGTTATATTCATTACCCTCTACAGCCAATAAGTCAATCTGTGCTGGTAAGTTACAACGTGTATTTTGCTCTTTATACATATCTAAAGGTACGTTTTGAGAATATCTTAAATTCTCTTCCGTATATGTTTTATATACACCTTTAGATAAAGCCTCTTCGTCGTTAATGCCTGTCCACACATTCTGTCCTTTTTTACCTAGAATGATGGCAGTACCTGTATCTTGACAAACAGGCAGTTTACCTTTAGCCGAAACTTCTGCATTACGTAAGAATGTAAGAGCTACATACTTATCGTTTTCACTAGCTTCTGGATCTGACAGAATTTTAGCTACTTGCTTATTGTGTTCTTCACGAAGTAAGAACGCTACATCGCGAAAAGCAGCATTAGCTACTACTGTAAGAGCTTCTGGTTGAACTTTTAAAATTTCATTTCCTTCAAATTCACTAACAGATACATAATCTTTAGTTACTAAATAGTACTCTGTAGTATCTTTACCCATTGGAAATGGTTTTTGATACTTAAATGGAGGTGTTGCCATAAGTTATATTATTTATTATAAAATTGTAAGTAGAACAAATTTAAGCCTTTTATGGCTTAAATCATAAAGTTGACGATAATTTACTCATTCTCTTCTTCAGAAAGCTCTCCTTCATCGAATGTAGGATACAAGAAATCATTATAAGGAAATCTTTGTACATGTAGTTCACGTACCCTATCGTATATTTCTTTCCTGAAGTTTTCAATATTTGTTTTTTCCTTCGCAGATATAAATATACAATCGGAGTTTTTAGCCATCCACGTATTCATTAACTCTTCTAATGATCTATTTTCTTTAGTTGCAGGGGTCAAATCATCCTCATCTTTTTGTACAAAAGAGTAAGCATCTATTTTGTTGAAAACAAGGACTACAGGCTTATCAGAACTTTCTATATCTGCAAGAGTCTTATTTACAACTTCAATCTGATCTTCAAATGTTGGGTGAGATATATCTACTACGTGAATTAACAAGTCTGCCTCACGCACTTCATCAAGTGTAGATTTAAAAGAATCAACTAAATCTGTTGGTAATTTACGTATAAAACCTACCGTATCGGATAATAAAAAAGGAAGATTTCCTACAACAACCTTACGAACCGTTGTATCTAGTGTTGCAAAAAGCTTATTCTCTGCAAAGACCTCACTTTTAGCTAACATATTCATGATTGTAGACTTTCCAACATTTGTATATCCTACTAAAGCGACACGAATAAGACGACCTCTGTTTTTTCTTTGTGTGGCCTTTTGGACATCAATATCTGCCAATTGTTTTTTCAAGAGAGAGATACGCTTACCAATAATACGCTTATCCATCTCTAGCTGAGTTTCACCAGGTCCACGAAGCCCAACAGAACCTCCTTTTCCTGCTCCAGCACCACCACCTTGACGCTCTAAGTGCGTCCATAATCTGGTTAATCGTGGTAACATGTATTGATATTGAGCCAATTCTACTTGTGTCTTAGCACTTGCCGTCTGAGCTCTCATTGCAAAGATGTCTAATATTAATGAAGTTCTATCAAGAATTTTAACATTAAGTTCTTTCTCGATATTTCGTATTTGTTTAGCACTAAGCTCATCATCAAAGATAACCATCCCCACTTCATACTCTTCCACATACTCTTTGATTTCAGACAGTTTCCCCTTTCCTACGTATGTCACAGAATTTTGCATATCTAGCTTTTGTGTAAAGCGTTTTACAACTTGCGCTCCTGCAGTATCTGCCAAAAACTCAAGCTCATCTAGATACTCTTCTGTTTTACGTTCATCTTGAAATTGGGTGACCAAACCAACTAACACAGCAGTTTCTGTTTGGACATCTGATATAACAAAATCTTTCATATATATTATTTAAATATTCGTATAACAAATATAAGAAAAATAGCGTAAGGGAGCCTCTATAAACTAAAAAAGTCACCATCTAATGATAGTGACTTTTATTAGTTATTTAAGCAGTCTTGTATTAAGACTGTGGTTTAGGAGTATTTCCTATCGCATTATTATCAGCTTGAGATAAGTTTACATTCGCTTCAATCTCTTTTTGAGGTATTAACCATAGCATAATTGGATCATCTGCTGGTATTACAAATCGTGCATCCTTTGGATAAGATGTTTTACCATCAACAATACGAACTACGGGTTTTTTTAAACGTTTAAGATCAAAAAATGCCAAACCTTCACCCCAGAATTCAATTCTTCTTTGTAACCAAATTTCATCCTGAAGTTCCTCGCTACTGCTCACTTCTGCTCTATAATCTGCATTAGGATATCTATATGCATTCATAAAATCTTCAAGTGCCTTTTTACCCTGAGGAAGTGATGTCATCCCTAAAGCTTCTGCTTCAATAAAGTACATCTCTTCAATACGCATCATTGGCCAGTCAGATGCATTTATAGTATTCAACATAATGTTCTGATAAGGACCAAACTTAATATTGGTATATGGATCAAAGCCCAAATATTCTGCAAGTGGTTCTCCTTTAACATCAATATTATCTGTATATGGTGCCTTCATTTCTCCATCTACCCACCAGCTATGTTTTCTAATATCAGATTCTGATATTTTATTCCATAAATTGCTATTTACACTTCTAAATGCTCCAGCTGTAGTATATCCATTACCTGTGAAAGAACACAAGTGAGAAGGCCAATTAATAATACCAGTCTTCACAATATCATTCTCTTCTGTAATAAGATTTGCCCACATCCACGAAGATGCCGAAGCTGTATTTAGTGCTGGTTTTTTCAATTCTTCTATAGAGTAAGGAGCTGCATTAGAGCTTTCAATAGCTAATCTAGCATACTTAGCAGCCTCTTCCCACTTGTTCATAACTAACATTACTTTAGCAAACACACCATATACAACACCTAAGTCGACAAAACTCTTATCAGGAACTTTTACCTCTCTATTTCCTTTTAACAAGTCAACAGCTTTTTGTAAATCATCTACAATTACATCATAAACCTGTTGCAAAGTTGCTCTTCCAGAAACATTTCTTTCATCATTTTCAAGAAGAATTAACGGAACCGCAGGTTTATTTTCATTACCTACATAAGTGAACTGATAAGTTTGTGCCAATTGGAAGTAAGCAAATGCTCTATTCGTATAACCTTGAGCAATATACATTCTGAATAGTTCTTTATCGTATTGAGTTTCACCTGTTTCTTCTAGTGGTGCAATTACTCTTAGCACATCATTTGAAGATTTAATTACATTATAATATAATCTCCACATTATTTCGGAAGCACTTGAGTTAAGTGTTCTATCTCTAAATAACATAGTTGAACTAAACCAGTTATACCCCATTAATGGTGCCATATAGTCCTGTCCAGACATATCTAGTATTTGACATACAGCAGCATAACCATAATCAGAGTGGAAGCTTCCATTTTCCTCTAAAGCATCAAACTTTACATAGTTTGCAGAGATTCCTTTTGCAAAAACGATTAGCTTATTTGGGTCTTTTTCACTAATATCATCTCTTTGATCTTCAGATACAATACCACCTTCAGGAAACGCATCTAAACTACATGATGATACAGAGAATAGTCCTAGAAGAGATAATAAATATATATATTTTTTCATACTAGTCTAATTTATTTAAAATGTTAGAGTTAAACCACCAGAAATAGTTCTCATAGCAGAGTATCCGCTATTATTAACAGACATATAACCTTGACGAGGATCTAGTCCTTTACGCTTAGCAAATAGAGCTACATTATCGGCAACTACATAAAAGCGTAAAGAAGATACTCCAATTTTATTTAAAGATTTTCTAGGTACAGAATAGCCTAAAGTTATATTTTGTAAACTTAAGTAATTCGAGCTTATCAAGAACCTATCAGATGTTGAGTTAGCATAAGCACTAGAACCATTTAGTTGTGGAATATTTGTATTTGTGTTTTCTGGAGTCCAAGCATTAGCCATATCTTTATGCCAGTTAGTACCTGAATTTCTACCACCAACATGCATTAAGCCTGCATAAGTACCATCATATACTGTACCTCCTAATTGATATGCAAATGACATACCAAAGTCAAAATCAAACACTTTTAGAGTTGTTCCAAAACCACCATATACTTTAGGAAGTAAATCTCCTGTTTTATACTGTGTAGCTTTATTCCAATCAGCTGTTGTATCTCTAGTTACTTTACCATCAGCATCAACATTATCAACATAATACAATGCTTCTCCTGTTTCTTTATCTACACCAGCATAATTTCTCAAATACATTTGGTATAGAGACTCTCCTTCTTTAAATATTCTAGTACCGTCAATTAATTGTCCATTAAGAGACTTGTCTAGTTTTAGGATTTTATTTTTAACATGAGTAAGGTTAAAATTCACATCCCAATTTATATTTTTATTTACATATGCAACACCTGTTAAATCTAACTCAACACCTCTATTTATCATCGAACCTACGTTCATAGGAATACTGCTATATCCCCATGAGATTGGAGTTGGTTTATAATATAACATATCAGTAGTTTTACGAGAAAAATACTCAATACTACCATTTAAACGATTACTTAGTAATTCGAAATCAAACCCAGTGTTGAAACTATGAGATGTTTCCCAAGTAATATCTTTATTCCCTTTATAGTCTAAAGCTAAACCAAAATCTCCATTTTGATTACTCAAAGCATATTGATCTAAGTAAGGATAATAGTTAGAAGCTCCACTAGCATAAAGAAGGTCATCATTACCTTGTACACCATAGCTCATTTTAAACTTCAACATATTAATCCACTTCACATCTTGTAGGAATTCTTCTTGGCTCATTAACCAACCACCACCTACAGACCAGAAGTTACCCCATCTATTATCCTTATGGAATCTAGAAGAACCATCTCTACGGAACGATACTGAACCGAAGTACTTATTATCGTAATTATACTGAGCTCTAAATAAGTAACCAGCTGTATTATATCGTTCTGTACTTGAGTTAACAGTTGGTGATAAAATAGCATTATCCAAGTCCATATTATCTGGGTTATAGATTTTCTCTTTGCTACCAGATAAAACTTGCTGCTTTAATGTATACGCTTCATAACCTCCTAAAAAGTCTAAAGCGTGCTTATCAAAATCAATGTTGTATGTTAATAGGAACTGTCTATTAATAGAAGCATTTCGAAGGCTAGATGCTGAAAGAATTCCATTAGGAGCAAACTGACCGTAGTACGGATTTAATCGCGCTGCAGTTCTTCTATTCGTTACATCGGTTCCAATATTCATTGTAAATACTAAATTCTCTAAGAAAGAGATGTTAGCATACCATTTACCACTAAAAAAGTCTGTAGAGAATTGACGTCTATCTAGCTCTATAGAAGATGCTGGGTTAGATTGACTCATAAATGGACGAACTCTAACCTTATCACCAAAGTCATACATTGTATAACCTCTTCTATCTTTCATGACATTACCATCAGCATCACGTATATATAATGGATAGATTGGAGCAATCATGTTCGTTACATAGAATATATTACCAGAAGAAGATCCAGACTGGTCTCTTGGGTAAGAACTCTTTGAGTTTACATAACTTAAGTTAGCTCCAAGTTTCAACCAGTTTTTTGCTTGATAGTCTGCTTTTAAACGAGTAGAGTAACGAGTAAATCCTGAGTTAGGAATGATACCTTTATCATCAAGATAACCAGCTGACATGTAATAATTAATTTTATCACTAGCACCACTAACACTCACATTATACTCTTGACGCAAGTTTCCTGTATCAAAAACTTCATCATACCAGTTGTCTGGTCTAAAGTAATTTTTACCATCGCTATAACCTAGTGTTGCATTAGGATTTAGTTTACCATCTCTTCCGATTAGTTGTTCACCTTTAGGAAATGAGTAAACTTGATAGCCAACACCACCATTTCTAGGAGAAAATAAGTTCTCATTAGCATAATCATATGCTCCATCAGGAGTAATATTAACATCAGCTAAAGCAGAGTTGTATAAACTTAAGTGAGCAAACTCATAAAATTCTGCAGGGCTTTTCAATACATTGTAATTAGGAACTGCTCTTCTATTACTACCCCATTTTGCATCGAAGTTTATAGTAGCTTTTCCATCTTTTTTCCCAGAGCGAGTATTTATTAAAATTACACCATTAGCTCCACGCGCACCATAAAGTGCATTTGAAGCAGCATCTTTTAATACAGTCATACTCTCTATATCTTGTGGGTTAATAGATGATATTGCTCCATCAAAAGGCACACCATCTACAACATACAACGGACTATTACCAGCAGCAATAGAACCGATACCACGAATACGCACTGTTGCAGACTCTCCTGGCTGACCATTGGAACTAGTAGTCTGTACACCTGCCACCTGTCCAGATAGGGAGTTGGTTACGTTGGACGACTGTCTTCCAATAATTTTATCGCTTTTTACCGTTGCAGCAGATCCTGTAAAAGCAGATTTTTTTGCTTTACCAAAAGCTACTACCATAACCTCTTCTAACATCTCTGTATCTGGATATAAAACAATATTCAGTTGAGGTTTAATTTTAATTTCTTCTTTTTTCATCCCTATGTAAGAAACTACAAGTGTTGTAGCACTTTCAGGAACATTGCTTAATACGAAATTACCATCGAAATCAGTAATTGTACCTGAAGAAGTTCCTTTTACTAAAACACTTGCACCTATTACAGGGAGACCATCCTCATCGGATAGCACAGTACCTGTTACCTTTCTAGTCTGTGCAGTTATTAACCCTATACCTATAAAACAAAAGGTTAATAACATCATCAATCTTTTTTCCATAAATTCTTACTTGATAGTTCTACACTAAAATCTTTTAAACATTTACATTTTGCAATTATATTAATAAATATCATATTTATCAACTTTTAGTAAAAAAAAGTACAAAAAGGCATTTAAAAGCACATATTCAACGTATATTATTACAATAAATCGTTTTTTTATTAGTAAAATGTTAAATATAACACAGAAATAAACGAATTGATATATATCAAAATAACATATTAATAGTATATTTATTACAAAATGACACCCTACAAGCTCTAAAAAGATCAATTCGTAAAAACAAAAAGTAAGTTTTATCAAATATTTCAATAGTAATTCAATTCAAACAAAAAAAGGCTTGACAAGATGTCAAGCCTTTTATAAAACCATATATAACTCTTATTATTTCCAGTTCGGAAGTATATTGCCATTCGATTTTAAATCATGATTTGGTATTTCCCATACTATTTTATAGTATAACTCACTCGTAGGAGCAATTACTAAATCACTATATTTTTCTCCTTCCAAAACAACCATCTCACTTTGAATACCTTTTGATCTTCGATCTATAGAGTCTCCCCAACGTTTAAGCTGATCAAGTCTCATTCCTTCCCCTATAAACTCTCTTATCCACTCATCTTTTATTTCAGAGAACAGTTCATCTCCAGTTGAAGTAACTTCTTTGGCCTTTCTTGAAGATTTTAGTTTATTCAAATACTCTTTAGATTTTTCAAAGTTACCTTCTTTATAATATGCTTCTGCCAATATTAAGTATTGCTCTGCAATTCTAAATGGCTTCATTTTATTATAAGTTTCATACGGCGTTTTCTGCATTTCAGGATTACCTGGATATTTAAAAAGAATATAGCAGTCATTGACCTTTATATTATTCACATTTATAGCAGCCTCTTTAAAGAATACACCAAAACGTATGTCTTCAGAATCATACATTTCGACAACAGACTTTACAGGAATATAATAAGGACTATAAGCTTTAGCCTTCGCCAGATAGTTAGTATAATAGCTAAAGTCATAAGTACGCTCATCTTGTGATCCATAGAATCTTAAAATAATCTCAGAGCTTGTATCATTTACCCAGTACTTAGCATAATCGTCAGAAGTACTCACTAATGGATAAGTATCTAAAATAGCACTTGCCGATTCAATAGCAGCTTTATAATCTCCTTTTGCTAAATAAACTCTAGCTTGAAGAGCCTTAACAACATCTGCAGTAAGATATTCTGCATTAGCTCTTCCCTTTACTTTTAGATTTTGCTCTGCTACATTTAAATCTTCAATAATAAACTTGTAAGTATCTTCAAGACTAGCTCTAGAAGGTTTCTTATGAACTTGGTTATACTCTGTCATTAGAGGAAGACCTAGGGCTTCTGCTGGATTTACATCAACATAGTTTTCTGCATAACGCTGCACTAGTGTAAAGTAAGCCATTGCTCGAATAAAATAAGCTCTGCCCTTCAAAGCTGCTATTTCTAATGCTTCATTCTCACTAAGAGCTTCTACATTATCTATGTTCTTAATAATATTATTACTATTATTAATCATAATAAAATTATACTCATAGATAGAAGAGATACTACTTTCACTATTTGTAAAATCCCAACGATATAAATCTCCACTATTATTACCATACCCTTCTAGAGCATTAAATAAGTCGGATTGAATATCGGTAGCATAAGTAAATACTCCTCCTTGATATGAGCGAAAGTTTTTCATTAAACCTCTATCAAATCTTCGTGCAGACTTAAGATCAGTCCAAGCATCATTAATAGGCAAACTGTCGCTAGGGAATCTATCTAAATCACAGCTATTAAATAGCATAGCAGCAACCATAAATAGAAATATGTATTGTATATTTTTTTTCATATCTATATTAGCTTAAAAAGTTATTTCAGCACCAAAAGTAACCTGTTTAGTATTAGGATATGCACCCATTGAAATATTTGAATTCAATTCTGGATCTGCACCCTTATATGCTGTTGCTGTTAAAATGTTACGTGCATTGATCATAAACTTTACACTTCTAAAGAAGTGAGTTTTATCAAGCAATGATTTAGGAAGATTATATGCTAACCCAATATTTTTAAGACGTAAGAAAGATGCATTTTCTAATAAGTGTGTGTCAAATTGACGAATTTCACCATATTTTGGAATACTAGTAACATCTCCTGGCTCTTTCCACTCTTTTAATATAGCCTTTGATTGATTCTCATTTCTAAATTGGAATGGGTTTTCAGAGAAATACCTATCATTATTTACCATGTATTTACCTGCTACCCATGCAAAGTCTGCAGTGAATGCTAACCCTTTATAAGAAGCTTCTAAACTAAAGCCCCCCATATGTGGAGCATAAGATTTTTTACCTGTAGACTGATGAAGTGCACCACTTCCAATAAGTCCTACACTTTCAGTAACCTCATTAGTGCCAGGTATAGCCCATTGTTGTTTTCCATTATCTGGATTTACACCTTTAAATACAGGCATATAAAACTCTACAGGGCTACCTACTCTATAGATTAAGCTTTTATTAGGCATTGGCCATTCATCTAACCCTGAGAATAACTTAGTAATTTTATTTTTATTGTATGCATAATTTGTACGGAAGCCAACATACCAATCTTTATTTCTAAATAACTCTAGATTAACAGATATCTCAACTCCTGAGTTTAGCATAGCACCTACGTTTTCTGTATATATAGAAAATCCAGATGTGAATGGTTTAGGAACATCCATTAACATATCCTTTGTTTTTCTTCTATAGTAGGTAAATTCCAAATTATATTTTTTCAAGAAAGTTACATCAAACCCTAAGTTTGTTACAATCTGAGTTTCCCAACCAAGCTTATCATTACCAGGATTATTTATTGTCCAAGCACTTTGAGCTCCATAAGAACCAGTGTTCGTTAATGACAAGTAATCATAGTCACCTATTGAGGAGTTACCCGTTGAACCAACACTTCCTTTTACTTTTAAAGAAGTTATAGGAGTAACAGATCTTAAGAAATTTTCTTGCTTCATATCCCATAGAAGACCACCCGAATAAAATGTTGACCCTCTTCTATTACTTGGGAAACGAGAAGATCTATCGTGACGTACAGAGAAATCTGCAAAGTATTTATCTTTTAAAGAGTAATCAATTCGGCCAAAATAAGATAAAAAAGCAAATGCTGTTTTAGATTGGCTATTAGCTCCTAAGAAGTCTGCTGATGTACCTGTTCCTAGAGTTAGCAGTCTATCATCATCTTGACCTTTAGTTCTTGATCTAAAAGCGTCATAATCATTTTTAATACCTTCTTGCCCTACTAATACAGTAAAGTTATTTTCTTTATTGATAGCAAACTTATACTCTGCTGTGTTTGTAATAGAAAGCTGTACTCTTCTAGAGAACCTCTCTTCGGCCATACCTATATCTTGTCTAGCCTCCCAAGAAGGTAACACTTTATATGTAAATCTATAGTCGTATGCTTCAATACCAAACTGTGAGCGTAATACAAGCCCTTCAATAGGATTAAGCTGAACATAAGCAGTACTGTTTACTTGAGCTTGATTCGACTTTGAAGGTTGAACTTTAGCCAAATACTCAGGACTATATCTATTCATTGATGGAATATAGTCTAACTTATTACCATTTTTATCGTATGGATTAAAATATGGTTGATTAAATAATGTACCTAAAACACCACCGTTAGAGTTGTTTGAACCTTGTTTTGTAAACAAAGCTGATAACGATTTATCATAAGAAGCTCCAATATTAGCTCCTATTTTTAACCAGTCATTAACAGTTGCATCAAGGTTAGTTCTAAAAGTATATCTTTTGTAACCTGAGTTTGGAGTTAATCCATCTTGATTAAAATAAGAACCTGAAACATAATAACGTATTTTTTCAGAAGCTCCTTGAACAGAAATGTTCGATTGTCTTATTGGAGCATTCCTTTTAAAGAAATATCTCTCCCAGTTAGTATCAAATCCATTTGCCATGTGCGCATCATAAACATCTTGCTTTATCACTTTATGGCTTAACTGATAATCTAGAAGTTGTTGAGCATTCATTGGGTTTCCTATTCTACGAGCTAAACTACTCTGACCAAAGCTACTTGACAGTGTAACAATAGCTTTTTCTCCCATTTTACCCTTCTTTGTAGTAATGTAAATAACACCATTAGCAGCACGAGAACCATAAATAGAAGTAGCAGAAGCATCTTTTAAAACAGTTACGCTCTCAAAGTCGTTAGGATTCATCATAATCATAACACTAGCACTAACAGGTGCACCATCTAATACATATAAAGGAGCATTACCAGCAGTTAGTGACCCAACACCTCTTAATTGAACAGAGGGAGTAGAACCTGGTTCTCCCGACCCTGTTAAAACCTGAAGACCTGGTACTTGACCTTGTAACGCATCCATAGCATTAGCAGCTGGTTTTGATTCTATTTTCTCAGAACCAACTTTAGCTAAAGCACCTACAACTGTTCCTACTTTTTTAGCTGTTCCATAGCCCACTACAACGACTTCATCTAGTAGCTCTGTATCGGGCAATAACACAACACGTACTTTAGCCTGAATACCAACTTCTTGGCTCTTCATTCCTAAATAAGAAATCACTAAAGTTTTAGCTGTACTTGGCACATTTGCAAGTGTAAAATTACCATCAATATCGGTAACTGTACCCATTGTTGTACCTTTAATTAACACACTAGCGCCAATAATAGGGAGTCCATCTTCATCAGATAAAACAGTCCCACTAACGGACTTAGTCTGTGCAAATGTTAACCCTACTCCAACAAAGAGTAAAGCTAGCATTACAATCATTTTTCTTAACATAAATTTTAACTTGAAATTCTACTTAAAAAACACGAACTCTATCGTTAATATATTTTCAACAAAATTAATATAAAAAGATTAATTAAGCTATGTATTTTAAATAAATATTTATGCTATATGACAGAAGATTACCGAATACTACAAACTATATGTCATTAAATAACTCTCTAACCTTATAAATCGGCAGATTATAGATAGTAAAGCAAAAAAATGGCTACTCATTTATAAGCAGCCATTGAATTAACAATTTAAATTTTATTTATATTATATCCTTAATTTGAAAAAGTTCATTAATATGGTATGTAGGAGAAAAGTCTGCAAGTTCTTTTTTTGAAGGGTTGAAATAAACCTGATCTATACCTGCATTAGCAGCTCCTTGGATATCTGTCAGTATATTATCTCCAATCATAATTACTTCATCTCTTTCAAATCCAGCTTTTGATAGAGCATACTCAAATATTTTTCTATCGGGTTTATTGACACCTATTTCATCAGATAAAAACACCCCCGAAAAATACTTTTCTATACCTCCAGAGCGCATTTTTATATACTGCATTTCTGTAAAGCCATTAGATAGTATATACAACGGGTATTTAGGAGCTAAATAATCTAATAATTCTTTGGCACCTGTCACTAATTTCGATTTTGTTGGAATTAGCTCAAAGTAAGTCTCCATAAACTCCTTTATAAATACCTCATCATTAATTCCTACCTTATTAAAAGGATAACTAAATCGGCGTATGTTCAACTCCTCCTTGCCAATCTTTCCCAAATTATATAAATGCCACATTTGTTCATTGTACGGAAAGTAAATAGCACTAAACTCTATAAACGAAGGGAAATACCTCGATAAATCAAACTGATTATACACCTCTTCGAAAGCCTCCATTGTATTCTCGTTACACGCCCATAGCGTATCATCCAAATCTAAAAAAACTGCTTTATATTTCTTCATAGCTTAAATAAAAAGAGCTGTATCTTAAAAGGTACAGCTCTTCTATAATATATATTATTAATATTTACTTAACTAAAATCACCAAGTAACGAGTTACACTCCAGAATTCATTAGCATTTGTAATTGTCAATACAAACTCTCCTTTAGTGTTTTTATCTAATGTATATGATCCAGCTGGATGTGTAGTTAATAACTTAGCCGATTTTGAAAAAAGCTCAATCACTTTAGTAGTTCTAATATCTATTTCGGAAAAGTAGTCTTTATTATAATCCGTATCAGCTAAAACTTCTTTTGACTTAAACATTCCACCACCAGTCAAAATCTTTTGTTCTTTTAGTTCAGACTTTGTTCCAAATACAAACCAAGCTCTATTTAAAAGACGATCTTGCTCTTCTACTGCTGCTGCTTTAGCATCATTAGCCTCAGCTAAAGCCTCAACATCTGCACTAAGATTACTTACAGCTGCATCTAACTCTTGGATACGAATATTTTTAGATGCTAACTCTGTTTGTAATTCACTTATTCTATTTGTTTTTTCTTGTAGCTCCTTTTTTAAGTTCTGTAATGTTTTAGTTAATTGAGTAGAGTTACCTTTACTTCTCTTAACTAAAGCCTCTAATTTTTCTATTTGATTTTTATTTTCCTCCATTGTCTTAGAGATAAATTCTAAATCAACCTTTATTTTCTCGCGAACTGAAGCTGGACTACCTTCATTAACAGAACCACGTTGTAAGTCTACACGATCTTCTGCTAAATTTATTTGATGAAATCCTTCTTGAATTTCATTAAATGTTGCCCAAAATTCCTCAAGTTCTTTGTCTTTTTGAGCCATTTCAATTTGTAAAGCTTCATTTTCAGCCTTAAGCTTATTTTTATTTCCTAAGTTACATGCACTTAATAATACTATACTAACAAGTGCTAAGGTTAAGTATTTTTTCATAAGTTCTAAAATTTAATATTTTACATTCTTTTATTTAGTCTGGGCTCCTGCTAATACAATAACAATTTCACCCTTAGGTGGAGTCTCAGTAAAATGTTTTATTACCTCTTCTAACGAACCTCTTACAGCTTCTTCATGTAGCTTAGATATTTCACGACAAACAGCTACTTCTCTATCAGCTCCCATATATTCGCTAAATTGTGTTAGAGTTTTTACTACTCTATAAGGAGATTCATAAAAAATCATTGTTCTATGCTCTTCTACCAACTCTTTCAAACGAGTCATACGACCTTTTTTTTGCGGTAAAAACCCTTCAAAACAGAATCGATCATTTGGTAAACCAGAAACGACAACAGCTGGAATCATAGCTGTAGCCCCTGGCAAGCACTGTACTTCAATTCCTTCTTTAACACATTCTCTTACAACTAAGAATCCTGGATCTGAAATTGCCGGAGTTCCTGCATCGGAAATTAAAGCAATATTTGAACCAGCTTTTAACATATTTATAACATTAGACAATGTTTTATGTTCATTATATTTATGGTGAGATTGTAAAGAATTTTTAATTTCATAATGATTTAAAAGAACACTTGATGTTCTTGTATCTTCTGCTAAAATTAAATCAACCTCCTTCAATATACGTAAAGCTCTTAGCGTAATATCTTCTAAATTACCTACTGGAGTAGGTATTACATATAATATACCCATACTTTATTTAATTAAAGTATTTTTTCAAAAAATCATCTAAACTTTTGAATGCCTCAGAGTCAACATTCGATGATATTTTTTCAATTACATACAAGTGAGCCTCTTCATAAGTTTTACAATTTTCTAAATTGTTTATTTGTTCTCTTAAAACATCACCATCTCCATCAAATAACTCTCTGGTGTAATAGAACACATCATTTAGACTCAACATATTGTACATTGCCTCTTTATGGTTTTTGTGTGGCTCTACAACAGTAGTAGTTTCCGAAGTAGCTACTACTGTATCTTCGATATCCTCAAAGTCATTTTGTTCAGAATCTATACATGGTAAGTCTGGCATATCTTCTGGATATTCAGAGGCCTCCAGTACTTTATTTTCTACAACAGCTTCTTTTTCCTCTGATATTTCATCTAAATTAGAAGAAATAATATAAGAAGTTTCTTCTTGTATATTGTTATCAGATGGTGTTATTTTTGTTGCTTTTAAATTTTTTTTCGAAAAGTTATCAACAACTTCGTCATTATACTTGGATTCGAAGTCAGCTTTCA
Source organism: Bacteroides sp. (assembly GCA_030151885.1). Lineage (GTDB taxonomy): Bacteria > Bacteroidota > Bacteroidia > Bacteroidales > Bacteroidaceae > Bacteroides_E. Next base: position 2,224 of record JASLCG010000106.1, on the reverse strand, counting down.
AATCAGTTACACGTAAAGACAAGTTATTCAATGCCCTAAGAGCTATTTTTTGAAGTTTTTTATCTTGAGGTTTTTCCTCTATAAAGTCCAAAAAACATTTCAATTCATAAAAATCTAACTCTATATCGTTTAGAATATTTTTCATCTACTATTTAATCGTTATACCTTTGTTACAAATGTAGAAATAAATAATCAATTACAAGGTATAGCAAACAAAAGTATTATTTTTGTATTGTAAAACACTAAAATAACCCATGGTACTATTTTCTGAAAATCAAACACTTGAAACTAAGCGATTTGGCCGAATAGAAGTTATTTGTGGCTCTATGTTTTCTGGTAAAACAGAAGAACTTATTCGCAGACTAAAGCGAGCTAAATTCGCTAAACAAACAGTAGAAATTTTTAAACCTTGCATAGACACTCGGTATTCTGAACAGAATGTTGTTTCGCATGATAGCAATTCTATATTATCAACCCCTGTAGAATCTTCTGCAAGCATCCTTCTTTTAGCATCAGATGTTGATGTTGTAGGCATTGACGAAGCGCAGTTCTTTGATAAAGAATTAGTATCTGTATGTAACACACTAGCTAATAGTGGGGTTAGAGTTATAATAGCAGGTTTAGATATGGATTTTAAAGGAAATCCATTCGGACCAATGCCTCAACTTTGTGCAATAGCAGATGAAGTATCTAAAGTACATGCAATATGTGTACAATGTGGAAACTTAGCCTTACATTCGCATCGAACTGTTAAGTGCCAAAAGCAAGTTTTACTTGGCGAAACAGAGCAGTACGAACCTCTTTGCAGAAAATGCTATCAGAAAGCAATAAAAGAAGGAACAAGTAAATAATATAATTACAAACAATATGCCTAACCGAAAAAAAATAACATTTGATAGATTCATACGGATAGTGATAACAATAAGTGGTATTATTCTAGCACTAGCACTGCTAAATAGATTAAGCAGCGTATTGTTACCTTTTTTCATAGCATGGATTATAGCTTACATGATCTATCCACTAGTTAAATTTTTTCAATTCAAACTTAGACTAAAAAGTCGAGGCATATCCATTTTCTGCGCATTATTTACCATTACTTTTATTAGTGGACTCCTTTTTTATTTTCTAGTACCTCCTCTAATCGTTGAGGCAGGACGTGTAAAAGATTTAATCTTCTATTACGTAAAAAGTGGAGGTCAAGCAACAGGTAACATTCCTGATGGATTAAAGAACTTCGTAAAAGACTATGTTGATTTTAATACAATATCAAATCTATTAGATCAGCAAACCTTTATAAATACATTACAAAAAGCTCTACCACAACTTTGGTCTATAATCTCAGAATCTGTATCCTTTCTGATAAATCTGTTTACTTTCTTTTTAATTCTACTGTATATAGTGTTTATTTTAATAGACTATGAATCATTAGCAGAAGGATGGATTTATTTACTACCTACTAAATACAGAAAGTTTACTCAAAAAGTTGTATATGACATTCAAACAGGAATGAATAGGTATTTCAGAGGGCAAGCATTAGTTGCCGCATGTGTAGGCGTACTATTTAGTGTGGGATTTTTAATTATTGACTTTCCTTTAGCCATTGGGTTAGGTCTTTTTATAGGGGCCTTAAATATGGTACCTTATCTTCAGATTGTAGGATTTGTTCCTACATTATTATTAGCAATACTTAAATCTGCTGATACAGGAGGAAATTTTTGGGTTATTTTTGGAAGTGCTATGGCTGTTTTTGCTATAGTTCAACTTATTCAAGACAGTTACCTCACCCCTAAGATCATGGGTAAAATAACAGGTTTAAACCCTGCTATTATCTTATTATCACTTTCAATATGGGGATCTCTAATGGGGATGCTAGGTATGATTATTGCACTACCTCTTACAACACTAATTCTTTCTTACTATAGAAGATTTATCATTAATAAAGAAAAAATATTTGAGCAAATTGAATGTAAAGATTTATTAGATATTAAAAAAGAGTATGAAGAAAAGGAAATAAACAAAACAGATTTAAACAATCAGACCTCTGATAATCAGGAAGGAAAAGATACTGATGAAAAATAATTTTAAAATAAACCTTTTCAAAACTTGCAACTAAATAAAAAACACCTATCTTTGCACACGCTTAACCACAGTAAGGGTATGATTCGCTAGCTCAGTAGGTAGAGCACAACACTTTTAATGTTGGGGTCCTGGGTTCGAGCCCCAG